>JBARYG010000219.1:0-38285 GCA_049647745.1 Mesorhizobium sp. | reverse complement strand
GGGGAGCACGCCGTTCCGGCTGCGGTGCCGGAGCGCGGCGCTGAGGTTCCGAAACGCTCGCGACAGGCGCCTGCGACGCCGGACGCAGGGAACGGGGCTCGGAGACATCGACGCTGCGGCCGGATTTCGCAACGATATCGGACAGTTCCTTGAGCGCGTTGATCTGCTCGGAAACGGCGCGCCGGATCGCGGTGGTCGATTCCTTGGCTTCCTGCGGCATTTCCACCACGCCCTTCTTCAGTTCGGCGCGGGTGAGGTCCAGCTCGCTCTTGATGGAACCGGCGGTCCGCCGCATCTCCTCGGTTGCGTCGGCGAAGCGCTTGGTGGCCGATTCGACCACGTCGCTTATGGCGACCCTGATCTTGTCGGCGGATTGCAGGGTTTTGCCTTCCGCGTTCTCAAGCGTCTGCCCGACCAGATTTTCGAACGAACGCATGACCTTTTCGAGGTCTTCCGACTTCTTGACGAGGCCGACCGCCAGATCCTCGATCGAGGACTGGCGCTCGAGCGTGTGTTCGAGATTGCTCTGCGCGGAGCCGAGCAGGCTGGAGGCGTTGGACAGCAGCCGGCTGTGTTCGTCGAACTTGGTGGCGATCGACGCCACTTCGCGCAAGGTGGACGACGACAGTTCGGTCAGCCGGGTCGTGTTCGAATCGACCAGGCGGGCCGAGCTGGCGAAAGTCTGTGCCGCTTTCTCGGTCGTCGCGGCGAAGCTTTGCGTGCTTTGCACGAGGCGTCCGTCGACTTCGCCCAGATTGGCCGCCGCCCGTTCGATCAGCTCGTTAAGCTGCGAACTGGACGCGGTCAGCCGGCCGATGAGGTTCTTGACGTCGTCGGCAAGCGTTTCCCGCGCCCCTTCGACGGCCGACAGGGTTTCGGCCGTCCGGCTGGCGAGGGCATCGGCGAGAACCGCGTTCTGCTCCCGCAGCCTGGCGGTGGCACGCTCGGTGACTTCCTCCATGCTGCGCTGTAGTTCGGTGCCGCCCTCGGCGAAGCGATCGACCAGCGGCCGCGCCGTTTCGTCCAGAATCTTGGTGATTTCGGCTGAGCGGGCGGCGAGCATGGAATTCAGCTCGCGCGTATTCTGCCCGATGGTCTTGGCCGCGTCGTTGGTGCTTTGGCCGATATGCTGGCCTACGGCGGTGAAGGTCTCGGCGATGACATTGGCGCGCGACACCAGCTGGCTTTCAGCCTGTGCGATCTGCTCGCCCAGCTTCTGGCCCATCGTGTCCGCCGTCCGGGCAAGCCGGCTCTCGACGCCCGATACCTGCTCCTCGACGCGTGCGGCGGTTGCCGCTGCGCTGGTGGCCAGCCGTTCGTCGGCGCCGGCAAGCGCCTGCTCGATCTCGCGCGCATGGGCCGCGAGTTCCTCGCCGGTCTGGCGGGCACGGTCGGCGACGCGCCGCTCGGTATCGGAGAAGGCGCCCACGATCTGGTCGGCATGCTCGCCGATCGAGGAAGCGCTGTCGGCGATGCGCGAAATCATGCGGTTGTCGGCTTCGTCGAACACGCGCCCGATCTCCGCCACACGGGCGGAAAGGGCTTCCGAGCCTTCGGAGATGCGCGCCGTCAATTGCTGGTCGGCGTTGTCGAAGATGCGGCCGAGGTCGCTGGCCCGGGTTGCCAACGCTTCCGCGGATTCGCCGATGCGCGCGCCGAGGCGCTGATCCGCGTCCTCGAAGTTGCGCAGGATATCGCCGGCGCGTGCCGCCAGCGACTGTGCCGTTTCGATAGCCCGCGCTGCCAGTTTCTGGTCGGCGGCGTCGAACGTGCCGGCGATGGCGCTGGCGCGTGCCGCCAGCTCGTCGGCGGTTTCTCCTGCACGCGAAAGCATGGCGTTGGAACTGTCCTGCGCGCGCGCCGAAAGGCGCTGGTCGGCTTCCTCGAAGGTGCGGGCGATGTCTTCGGCCCGCAGCAGCAGGGCCGCCGCCGTTTTCTCTGCGCGATCGGCGATCCTGCGGTCGGCGTCGCTAAAGGCAGCGCCCGCCTGTTCGTGAAGGGCGGCGGTGACTTCCATCACCTTGTCGCGCAATTCGCCCGCAACGAAAACCGCGCTCTTTTCGAGCACACCGCGGATGTTGTCGACACCGGACGACAGCGCCCGCTCCATGGTGCCGGCGCGCTCCTCGATGACGCCGGTCTGGCGGTCGAAAACAGCTTCGATTTTCTGGACGTCCGCAGCGATGGCGTCGGAAATGCCGGTGCTTTTCGCTGCGATCTGGTCGATATGGCCGGAAACGGCAAGGTCGATGCCCCGGCGCGCCTCAGACAGCTTACCGAGATCGTCTTCCAGCGCACGGGTAAGCATATCACGCCCTTCGGCGAGCTTGTCGACATGGCCGGCAATGACGGCGTCGATGTCGCCACGGCTTGATGAAAGCTTCTGCAGATCGGCTTCCAGCGCGCGCTTGAGGATATCGCGGCCCTCGGCGAGTTTTTCCACCTGGCCGGCGACCAGCCCGTCGATGCTCGCGCGGCTGTCCGCCAGCTTGGCAAGGTCTTCTTCGAGCGCCCCCGAAAGGGTGGCGCGGTCCCGAGCCAGCCTTTGCATCTGCTCGTTGACAAGGCCGTGGACGTTCTGGAGATCGGCCTCGAGCGCCTGGGAGAAGTCCGAACGGCTCTCCCTGAGCCTTTCGGACTGACCGACGATTGCATCCTGGATCGCGTCGAGATCGGCTTCCAGCGCACGCTTGAGGATATCGCGGCCCTCGGCAAGCTTCTCCACCTGGCCGGCGACCAGCCCGTCGATGCTGGAACGGCTGTCGGCCAGCTTGGCAAGGTCGGTTTCGAGCGCATGCGACAGGCTCGCACGGTCCTGTGCCAACTTCTCGGATTGATCGGCGATCACGCCTTGAATCGTGCCGAGGTCACCCTCCAGCGCACGCGAAAGCGTGGCGCGCTCTTCGGCAAGCTGGTCGCGATGGCTGGAAATCGCCCCCCGGACATGCTCCAGATCGCCCTCCAGCGTCTGCGAGAACTGGGACCGGTCCTGCATCAGCTTTTCGGACTGATCCGCGATGGCGCTCCGGATCGTGCCGAGATCGGCTTCCAGCGCGCGCTTGAGAATGTCGCGGCCCTCGGCGAGCTTTTCCACCTGACCGGCGACCAGGCCGTCGATGCTGGAACGGCTATCGGCCAGCTTGGCAAGGTCGTCTTCGAGTGCACGCGACAGGGCGGTGCGCTCTTCGGCCAGCTGGTCCCTATGGCCGGAAACGATACCCCGGACATGCTCGAGGTCACCCTCCAGCGCCTGCGAGAACTGCGACCGATCCTGCATCAGCTTTTCGGACTGGCCGGCAATTACGCTCTGTATGGTGCCGAGGTCGGCCTCCAGCGCGCGCTTGAGGATATCGCGGCCCTCGGCCAGTTTCTCGACCTGACCGGCGACCAGTCCGTCGATGCTGGAGCGGCTTTCGGCGAGCTTGGCGAGATCGGTTTCCAGCGTCTGCGAAAGCAGGCTGCGGTCTCCCGCCAGCTTGTCGGAATGATCCTCGATCAGCTTGCGGATGCCGGCAAGATCCGACTCCAGCGCCTCGCCGAGATGGCTGCGATCCTGCGCCAGCTTGGCGGAATGGCTGTCCATCATCGCCTTGAGGTTGCCGATATCGGCTTCCAGCGTCCTGGCTAGGATGGCACGCCCTTCGGCGATCTTCTCGACCTGACCGGCGACGAGCCCGTCGATACCGGCACGGCTTTCGGCCAGCTTGTTCAGGTCCGCTTCCAGCGCACGCGTCAGAATGCTGCGGCCTTCGACCAGTTTCCCAACGTGGCCTGCAACCATTTCATCAATGATCGTACGGGCTTGGACAAGTTTCTCGGAGTCTTCGTTCAATACCTGGGACAGTCTGTTGCGGCCGCCTTCCAGTCTTTCAAGGTGGTCGCTGAGCGAATTGTCCATCGCGGCGCGGGATTCGTTGACCTTGCGCAGATCTTCTTCCAGGGCGCGCGCAATCAGGTTGCGGCCTTCGGCAAGCTTCTGCACCTGGTTGGTGACGACGGCATCGATATCGGCCCGACCCTCGGCGAATTTGGCGAGGTCCTCCTGCATCGCGGCGGCCATGCGCTCGCCGCTTTCCGCCAGCTTGCGACTATGCTCCTCGACCGCGCCTTCGATACCGGCGCGGGCATCGGTCAGGCGCTGGATATCTGTGTCGAACGAGCGTGAGACGGCATCGCGAGCGGCCTCCATGCGCCCGGCGAAATCGCTTGCCTGAGCCTCGATCTGCGCCGATGCCGAGGTGATGATCCCGGCCATCTCGACGCCGATCTGCGTCTTGCCCTCGTCGATCGCCGACGACAGAGCTTCCTTGCCCTGCGTGAAGGTATTGGAGATGTCGCGGGCACGCTCGACCAGCGTTTCGTTGATCTGTCGAGCGCGGGCTTCGAGTGCCGCGTTCAGTTTCTGGGTACCGGTGTCGAGTGCTTCGGCACGGGTCTGGAATTCGCTGATCAGCGCCTGGCCGCGCTCGGCGAGCGTCCGCTCGATGCCGTTTAGGCTTTCTTCGAATTCGGAATTGAGGGTGCGCGCGGCGCCACCCAGCAGCGAAACCATGCCGGCCGTGCGGTCGTCGAGCAGGTCGGTCAGCGAACGCGTCAACCCGTCGGCGCTGTCCGTCAGCTTGGCGATGCGGGTGTCGAGAAGGCTGGCGAACGCCTCGCCGGAAGTCGACAGCCGGTCGGTGATGGAATCGAGACGGCCTTCCACGGAATCGAAGATCGACATCGAACTCGCATTGATGCGGTCGATCAGCGTGTCGCCGGAATTGGTGATGGTCATCGACAGGTTGGTCGAAGCGCTGAGCAGGCTGTTGCGGATGGTGTCGCCGGCTGAATCGATTTCTTCCTTGAGCGTCTCATGGGCGCCCATGATCGACGCGCGCACGCGCTCGGCATGGCCGACCACGGCTTCGCGCTCACTGCCCAGTCCGTCGACGAGCGTGCGGATGCGAGCCTCGTTTTCCGTATAGGAGCGTTCGATCTGGCTGACTTCGCTGTGGACGAGCGTTTCCAGCTCGACGGCACGGGCGAGCGTGCGCTCGATGCCTTCGCCCATGGCGGCGACTTCGCGGCGCACGGCCTGGCCGATCATCATCACCCTGTCCTGGGCGAGGTTTTCCGGTTCCGCTAGGCGGAAGGCGACTTCGGTCATCGACTGGGCGGCAAGGCGCATATCCTGTGCGCGGCGGATCATGGCCGCGAAGGCCCAGAACAGGACGACGGGCAGGAGTGCTGCCACCGCCAGGCCGATCAATCCTGGCTGCGCCATCAACTGGTCGAGCGAGCGAATTTTCCAGATACCGGTGCCGAACAGCATGTTGGCCAATGCGGCCGCGCCGGCGATCCACGCCACGGACACGAACGCGACCACCCAGTAGATGGTCGTGGAGGAGCGACGGTTGAGCGTGTGGAGCAGAGAGCGGTAGTCTTTCTGGCGGTCGTCATTAGCCGGAGCAAAGCCGGGAGCCGGAGTAAAGCCGGGCTGTGCCCCGTTACGGGACTCGATCGGACGCAATTCGGGGGAGGCGGAAGGCTTGGCAGGGGCTTGCGCCGGTTCGCTCGCGTTTGCGGCCGGTGCTGCCCTTTCGGCGTTGCCGGCCCGGGCCAGTTCGTCTGCCGCCTGGGAAATCTGCGCTTCCAGATCCTCCATGGAGGCTGCGATGTCGAGATCGCCGCTGTCGGCGGCCAAATCCATGTCCAGCGCCTTTTCCAGCTCGCTGGCCACTTCGTTGTCGAGATTCTTCGTGGTGGTCGATTTCTTCGCCATGCCTTCGCTACCCTGTACTAGCTGCCGCGGAACCTGTTATTTTATCGCTTCTTAGCCCGCGCCCGAGGCTCAATATGGACCCCTCGTATCGTAATGACACAGGGGGGTAAAGAAAACATGCATTCGGCCGAATACGTAAAACTTTAAATATAGGGTTAACGAGAGCGTGATTTTGCACGTCACGATCCGCTATTTTTTTGCAACGCACCGTTAACCCGGCAGCCATAGCATTCCGCCTGCAAATGGCCGTTTCTGCGGCGACAAGGAGATGTGCGGCAATGAGCGGCGAGAGTGGCATGGCTTTTTCGATGCCGGGTGGCGAAGCGGGCCGATCAGCATCCGAAAGGCCGATCGATATGGCACATCTTTCGCGCCAGACGATGGGCGATCGCGCGCTCGAGCAGGAAGTGCTGGCATTGTTTTTGCAACAGGCGATCAGCGTGAGCAGGAAAATGGCCGATGCAGGCGTGCGCGACCGGCTGTTGATGGCGCATGGGCTGAAGGGTTCGGCGCGCGGGGTAGGCGCGTTCGCCATTGCCGATTGTGCGACGGCGATCGAGCGCGATCCGGACGATGCCCTTGTCTGGAAACGCCTGGACAGCCTTGTCGAAGCGGTCCGTGATTTCGTTGCCGCTATCGGCCGCTGACAACTGGACCATCGATTTCCGAAAAAAACGTCACGGCGCGGCGCTTTCACGCGGCAGTTGACTTGTGCGCCGGAGTGATTATCTCCGCGCTGACTCCTTCAGGTGACAAATGACCAAGCTTACCTTCATCGCCCATGACGGCACCCATTTCGACGTGGAGGCCGAAAACGGCTCCTCCGTGATGGAAAACGCGGTTCGCAATGCCGTGCCCGGTATCGAGGCGGAGTGCGGCGGCGCCTGCGCCTGCGCGACCTGCCATGTCTATGTCGACGAGGAATGGACGGCGGTGGTCGGCGAGCCGGCGGCGATGGAAGAAGACATGCTCGACTTCGCCTACGACGTGCAGCCCAATTCCCGCCTCTCATGCCAGATCAAGGTTCGCGACGAACTGGACGGGCTCGTGGTTCGCGTGCCTGAGCGGCAGGGATGAGGCAGCGTCGCCTGCTTTCCTGAAGGCGAAGCGCTCCCCACCTGAACGGCTGCGGAATTTTCCCGAAAAACGGTTACGGTTTTCGGGGTCATGCGGGGAGGCGCGCCATGGGCGAAACGACGAAGACGGACGTTCTGATTGTCGGGGCGGGGCCGGTCGGGCTGTTTTCGGTTTTCGAACTGGGTCTTCTCGACCTGAAATTCCATTTGATCGATATTCTCGACCGTCCCGGCGGCCAGTGCGCCGAGCTTTATCCCGAAAAGCCGATCTACGACATTCCCGGCTGGCCCTCGATTTCGGCGCAGGGCCTTGTCGACAAGTTGCTGGAGCAGATCGCCCCCTTCAGGCCGACCTTCTCGTATAACCGCATGGTTTCGAGCCTCGAACGGCTCGATGACGGCACGTTCCGTGTCACAACGGACGAAAACGAGGTGTTCGAAGCCAAGGCGGTGGTCATTGCGGCCGGGGGCGGTTCGTTCCAGCCGAAGCGGCCGCCCATTCCGGGCATCGAGGCCTATGAAGACGAAAGCGTCTTCTATTCTGTGCGGCGTATGGAGGATTTTCGCGGACACGATCTGGTCATCGTCGGCGGCGGCGATTCAGCGCTCGACTGGACGCTCAATCTGCAGCCCGTGGCAAAGAGCGTGACGCTGGTGCATCGGAGGCCGGAATTCCGTGCCGCGCCGGACAGCGTCAACAAGATGTATGCCATGCAGGAGATGGGCAAGCTCGAATTCCAGGTCGGCCAGATCACCGGACTGACGGGGGCTGGCGGCCGCATAGCCTCCGCCACCGTCAAGGGGCCGCAAGGCGAAGTCGAGGTGCCATGCACCCGGATGCTGCCGTTTTTCGGCCTGACAATGAAGCTTGGACCGATTGCCGAATGGGGACTCAACCTCCACGAAAACCTTATCCCGGTGGATACGGAAAAGTTCCAGACCTCGACGCCCGGAATTTTCGCGATCGGCGACATCAACACCTATCCGGGCAAGCTGAAGCTCATTCTCTCAGGCTTTCATGAAGCGGCGCTGATGGCGCAGGCGGCCAAGCGTATCGTCAATCCGGGCGAACGGGTCGTGTTCCAATACACCACCTCGTCGACCAGCCTGCAAAAGAAGCTCGGCGTCAGGGAATAGCGCCGCTTATTCCAGGGTGGGAACCGGGTCCTTGGCGTAGCCGCGCAACGCCTTTTCCGGCATCAGGGAGAAGCCGATAAAGGCGGCGGCGGCGATCACGGCGCAAACGAAGAAGATCGTGCCGAAAGCCTTTGCCGACACGGCGCCGGCGGTAAACTCGGCGCCCTCGTGGCCAAGCGGCATGCCGTAGCCGAGCGCTACCGCGCCGAGCAGGGCGACACCAAGGGCGCCGCCAAGCGAGCGCAGGAAAGTGAGAACGCCGGTCGCGACACCCAGATGCATCCGGTCGACCGCGTTTTGCACGGATACCGTTGCGACAGGAAAAGAAGCGCCCGTGCCTATGCCGACGCACACGGTCAGCGCCTCGACCGTCGCAAGCGAGGCATGACCGGCAACGAGGCCGAGCACGATGAGGCTGGCGATGCTGATGAGCCCGCCGGCAAGCGCAAGGCGCTTGTAGTGGGTGACATGCGGGATCAGATAGCCGCACATCATCGCTCCGGTCACGGTGCCGAGCAGCAGACCGAGCATGGCGGTGCCGGACTCGGCGACCGACAGCCCGAGCGAGGATTGCATATAGACCGGCAGGTACACGGCCAGCCCGACATTGGCCGCCTGCACCAAAAAGATGGACAGGGTGCCGCCAAGAACGATCGGATTGCCGAGCACTTCGAGCGAGATCAGCGGTTCGGCCGCACGCATGAGGCGCAAGGCGAAGCCGAACCAGAACACCGCCGAGCCCGCGAGAATCCCCAGGATTTCCGGCGAAATCCATGGATAGAGGCTGCCGCCCCAATTCAGCGCCAGCAGAAGCAGCGCCGTGGCGATGACCAGCAGAGCCGATCCCCAGCCGTCTATGCCGTGATGCTTTGCGGCGATCGGCAGTTTTTTAAGCGGGTTGTTGATAATCCCCATCGCCAGCAGGCCGAGCGGAATGTTTATCCAGAAGATGAGCGACCAGTGCAGGTGTTCGGCGAACGTGCCGCCGAGCAGCGGCCCGGCGACGCTGGCCACCGCCCATGTTCCCGAAATCCATGCCGCATAGCGGGCGCGTTCGAGCGGTGGCACGAGGTCGCCGATCACTGTCTGGGACAGTGCGAACAGGCCACCGCCGCCGAGGCCCTGGACGGCCCGGCCGATGATGAGGACGAACATGTTGGGGGCAAGCGCGCTGATCACCGATCCGGCCAGAAAAATCAGGATTGCCGCGTAAATGGTCGGGCGCCGCCCGTGCACGTCTGAAATCTTGCCGTAGAGCGGTGCGACGGCGGTGGCGGTCAGAAGATAGCCAGTGACGATCCAGGGCAGGTATTCGGCATGGCCGAGCGCCCCGCCGATGGTCGGCATGGCGGGCGCGACGATGGTCTGGTCGAGAGCGGCCAGAAGCATGGACAAAAGAACGCCGGCAATGATGACGTTCTTTTCCTTGTCCGACAGGGGCGGGGCCTCGAAATCCTGCCCGGTCTTCTTTTCGACGATATTATCCATCGATCCACTCATTCCGCTCGCTGGCGTGCGCCATTTCCGAAGGCGCGTCGACGGCGGCCCCAGGATGCCGCACTAGTGGCGGCCGGGCCGTATCGAGGCTTCGGCTGGCTGTGGACCACGTCCTGGGAACGGGCTTCGAATCCCACCGGGATCGCCGGACTACCAACCGGCATGCGTTTCCTTGAAACAGCGACGCGCGCAATAGCAGACAGCGGGAAGGGTGTCGAGGAGAGGGGCGACGGTTGCCGAAAACGTTATCGTTTCCGGCTGACGCTCCCCGATATCGGCTAACCGGGCAGGCGTCCGTCCTCGATGCGCTCGATCCGGTATTGCAGCAGCCGCAGGATGCGGCTTTCGAAGTTGATGCCCTCGACCCGGTCGAACTCGGCCTGCGCCCGGTCGTGCTTGGCCAGAATCTTGTCGGAGATGGCCTTGGCATTGGCTTTCGCGGCCTGGCAGTTCTTCTGGCGGCCGCTGGCCAGCAGCGCCTGCTCCAGTTCGCGCGCGTGGTTTTTGGCGATGACGACATGGCTTTCCTCGTGCCGTCTGATGTCGGACGACAGTGTGTCCCAGAACAGCCTGACGCCGGCGTCGGCGTTGCGGGGCCGTTTCCAGCGCGGGAGGATGACTTTCGCTTTCACCGTGACGGCGGCGGAGACGATCCGGCACGATCCATCCTGCTCGGCGAAGCCGAGGCGGGTGCTGAAGGCCATTCGCGTCGCGCCGGGATGGCGGTGGCCGGTGCTTTTGACGTGCGGCCCGTTTTTCGACAACTGGGATTCGATTTCGTCGAGCGTGCCGCCGCCGATGTTGAAATAGCTATAGGTCCTGACGACGTTCGCGGCCTGCGCCGGAAGGCCGGCCAAAGCGAACAGCAGCACGCAATACAGGAACCGCTTCATCATGTTGCCTCTGCTGCTACCTTGCTTTACGGCCGTTTTCGGCGCAACGGAAATCGCTCTGGACGACACCTGATCCGTCATACACGCGAAGAGTTAAGCGACCCCTCGAAACTGGTTGGGAACTGGTTGACCGGTAATGATGATGAGACGATGGCAACTGGCGCACGGGCGCCATCTCGACCTTGGCGGCAAAGCCAGGGTGATGGGCATTCTCAACGTCACGCCGAACAGTTTTTCCGATGGCGGCCAGTTCGACACGTTCGACAAGGCGATCGCGCAGGCGCACCTGATGGCGATCGAGGGGGCTGTCATCGTCGATGTCGGCGGCGAATCGACCGGCCCCCGCGCCGTGCCTGTCAGCGCTGCCGAAGAGCAGGCGCGCGTGCTGCCGGTGATCGAGGCGCTGGCCGCATCCGGCGAGGCGCTGATTTCGATCGATACCTACCGCGAGGAAACGGCGAGACTGGCGGTCGCCGCCGGCGCCCATATCGTCAACGATGTCTGGGGCTTGCAGCGGGAACCTGCCATCGCGCGCGTCGCCGCAGAAACAGGGGCGGGGCTGGTGATCATGCATACGGGGCGGGAGCGCGAAAAACTGCCGGACGTTATCGCCGATCAGTTCTTCTTCCTCGAAAAGTCGCTGGAGATTGCGCGCCGTGCCGGTGTCAGCGACGATCACATCCTGCTTGATCCGGGCTTCGGCTTCGCCAAGGAGACGGCGGAGGAAAACCTCGACCTGATGGTGCGGTTTTCCGAACTGCACGCGCTGGGCTTCCCGCTGGTCGCCGGCACTTCGCGAAAACGCTTCATTGGCCATGCCACCGGCCGCGGCGACGGGGCCGCGAGAGCCGCGGGAACGGCGGCTACCAGCGTCATTTTGAGGCTCAAGGGCGCCGACCTGTTTCGCGTTCACGATGTCGCAATCAACGTGGATGCGCTGGCTGTCGCGGATGCTATGCTGGCGCGCGAAACCGATCCGACCGGACATTAAGCAATGTATGTCATCCGCATGAAGAACTGCGCTTTTTTCGCCCGGCACGGCGTGCTGGACGAGGAAGAGGCGCTCGGCCAGCGGTTTTATGTCGACGCGACGCTGACGGTTGATCCGACCCACGGACTGGAGAGCGATTCGATCGACGGGACGGTCGATTACGGCGTGGCGTTTCAGGTGATAGAGACGATCATTACCGGTGCGCGCCGCTTTCTGATCGAATCGCTGGCGCTGGAAGTCGCCAAGGCGCTTTCGGAACGGTTTCCCCAGATCGAAAAGGCCGAAATCACCGTTCGCAAGCCCAATGCACCGGTTCGCGGCGTGCTCGATTATGTCGAGGTGGTCGTTGTCTGGCCCCAGTAACACCGTCTATCTCAGCCTCGGCGGCAATCTCGGCGACCCGGCGAAATCGATGGGCTCGGCGCTGCGCATGCTGGATGCCGATGCAGGCAATCGTGTCGTTCGGGTGTCGTCACTCTACCGGACGCCGCCATGGGGCAAGCTCGACCAGCCGGACTTTTTGAACGCGGCGGCCGAACTTTCCACCGGGCTTGCGCCGCGCGCGCTGCTCGAGCTTTGCCTCGATGCGGAACGCCGGCTGAAGCGGGTGCGCGAGGAACGCTGGGGTCCGCGCCTGATCGATATCGACATCCTCACCTATGGCGATCAGGTTATCCACGAGGCCGGGCTGGAGGTGCCGCACCCGAGAATGCTGGAGCGTGCCTTCGTGCTGGCGCCGCTGGCGGAAATCGCTCCGGAAGCGCTGATCGGAGGCAGGCGCGTAGCCGAACGGCTTGCCGCCGTCGACACCGCAGGCATCGGGAAACTGCCCTTAGGGCAGGACTGGTGGCAGGTCAGCCGCTGAACCCGCCCGCATCCAGAAATGCCTGCTCCTGCGGCGTCATTTCGCGCCCCAGCGCGCGGTTCCGGTGTGGAAACCGGCCGAAACGCTGCACAATGTCGCGATGGTCGAGCGCATAGGAGAGGTAGGCTTCGGCGTTGGCCTCGTGCAGAGCGACCGATTTCTCCTGATCGACTATCGCCTCGGAATGCTCGAACGGCAGGTAGATGAAGACACGGATTTCGGCATCGAGCGCCAGATCGTGACCCGCGGCCACCGCCTTTGCCGCGAAATGGCGCGCCAGCGGGTCCGTGGCGAACATGTGGCCGGTTTCGCGAAAGCAGTTTCGCGGAAACTGGTCGAGCAGGACCATCAGCGCCAGCGAGCCCTCCGCATGATCGGACCATGAATCACATTCGCGCCTTGCCGCGGCATAGTGCAGGTCGAGGAAGCGATTTCTGAAGTCTGTATCGAAGGCGTCGTTTTTGGCAAACCACGCCTCCGGGCCGGCATCGCGCCAGAATTTCGTGACCGTCAGGGCGTTCTCGTCCAGTTGCGCCATTCGCAATGTCTCCTAGTTGTTCGGGGCGGATTTGCTCAAGACGCCCGCTGTCTCTTCGTTGAGGGGCTGAGCGGGCCGGCGCGGCTGCGCCACCGGCGCCGGGACGGGCGTTGCGATATTGCCTTTGAGGAAATTGCGGCCGTCACGGATATCGCCGGTAATCTGCACGTCGAGACGGGCCGCGTCGCGGCGGCGGACGTCTTCGACGACATCCGCGACCACTTCGGGATCGACGCCGAGCGCTTCCAGCGTCGAGCCGCCGAATACGAGGGCCGATTCGAATGTTTCGCGAAGCTGGTAGTCGACGCCGGCCTGAATGAGTTGCAAGGCCGTGCCGCGGTCATAGGCGCGCGCCAGGATCGTCACCAGCGGGAACTCCGCCTTGATCAGTTCGGCGATACGCACGGCGACATCGGCCTTGTCGACGCAGATGAGGACGGCACGGGCGCGGCCTGCGCCGGCGGCATGCAATATGTCCAGGCGCGTGCCGTCGCCGTAATAGATCTTGAAACCGAAGTCGGCGGCGGCCTGGATCATTTCCACGTCGTTGTCGATGATCGACACGTCCACGCCACGCAACAGCAAGGGCTGGCTGGCGATCTGTCCGAACCGGCCGAAGCCGATGATCAGGACGCTGCCGGTCAATCCATCGGCGACATCGACGCCTTCGAGCGATTGTTCGTCGCGCGGGGTGAAACGGCGCAGGGCGACGATGGCGAGCGGCGTCAACACCATGGAAATGATGATGATCGCCGTCAGCATCGCATTGGCCTGATTGTCGATCAACCCGACGGCGGCTGCGGCGGCATAGAGGACGAAGGCGAATTCGCCGCCCTGCGCCATGACGACGGCGCGTTCGAACGCTTCGCGATGCCCGGTCTTCAGGAAGCGGGCAACGGCATAGATGCCGATCGCCTTCATTGCCATATAGGCGACGACATAGATGGCGATAAGCTTCCAGTTATCGGCCACGACCTGCAGGTCGAGCGACATGCCGACCGCCAGAAAGAAAAGGCCGAGCAGGATGCCGCGAAACGGCTCGATATCGGCTTCGAGCTGGTGGCGGAAGGTCGATTCCGACAAAAGCACGCCGGCAAGAAACGCGCCCATCGCCATCGACAGGCCGCTGAGCTGCATCAGGAGCGCCGACCCCAGCACGACGAGAAGGGCGGCGGCGGTCATCACTTCGCGAGCCCGCGAATCGGCGAGGATGCGGAAGAACGGGTTGAGCAGGTAGCGCCCGGCGACCACCAGCGCCGCGATCGCGGCAAGTCCGATGCCGATGGCGGTCAAACGCTCCGTCAGGCTGGCATGTTGGCCGGGGGCCAGGAAGGCCACGAGAGCCAGCAGCGGCACGATGGCCAGATCTTCCAGCAGCAGGATGGAGATGATGCGCTGGCCCTTCGGGGCGGCGATGTCGCCGCGCTCCTCCAGAATCTGCATGACGATGGCGGTCGAGGTCAGCACGAAGCCGGCGCCTGCGATGAAGGCCTGCGCCACCGGAAAGCCGCCGAGCCATCCGACCGAGGTCAAAAGCAAGGCGCAGACGCCGACCTGCAACGCGCCTAGGCCAAAGATTTCGCGCCGCAGGCCCCACAGGCGCGACGGCTGCATCTCCAGGCCGATAATGAACAGGAACATGACGACGCCAAGTTCCGCGATGTGCAGGATGGTTTCCGATTCGGCGAAGATTTTCAGGCCGAACGGCCCGATCACCACTCCGGCGGCGAGATAGCCGAGGATGGAACCCAGCCCGGCGCGCCGGAAGATGGGAACCGCGATGACGCCGGCAGCAAGTAGCGCCACCACCTGAACCAGTTCGCTGCCCGATGAAGCTTCCAGCGCCATGCCTTGCCGTTCCGATTTGCCGGGCCGCGCAGCGACCGTTCAAGACGGCAAAGATAGGGGCTTGTGCGGTGATGGAACAGACTTAATCGAAGAACGATCTCAAGCCCTGTGGCGGCAATGCCGTTTGGACGCCCGGCTTAGGGCGAAAATCAGTTCGGGGTGATGGAGCCGACTTCGGTGACGTCGAGCCGCTTGAGGCTCATGCCGATGACCGGGATCATCTGCTTTTCAACGCGCACGGATATCGTGACGATCATCGAGCCGTCATCGGGCAGGCGTGCCTGCATGACGCCGTTCAATTGCTTGCGGTTGATGGCGAAGACGACCTTGCGCGCATCGACCACACGGCCGGAAACGACGTCGAGCCCGTCGCCGGACGCACCGCCCATGAAATTGCCCTTGTAGCCTTCGCGGCCGGTATTTTCGATTTTCGCCGACATTTTCTGGCTGAAGACGCCAACGCGACAGCCCCCGTCGAGTGACATGCCGACCTTGCCGTCAGGCGTGGAGCCGGTGAAATTGCAGGTAAATTTGGTGCCCTTGTACTTGCCGGCGACGATTTCGCCGGGGCCGGCCCACTGACCTTCTATCGAGCGGAAGAACTGCTTGTCGCGTTCCGCGCCCGAAGCGTTTCCGGCGAGAACCGCAGTCGTCGACACGGCAAGCGCGAAAGGCAGTACGCAAGACACGATTGCGCTTTTCATCGAAGACACCCGGCACGGTTTTACTGAAGTGAACGTTGACCGAACCATGAACAAGATTGGTTAACGCTTCGTCACCCGGTATAGCTGCCGGGTAATTTTAAGTGCGCAAGGGAGATCGTTCAGCGCTCGGGTTCGGCGGGTTCCTGCGCCTTTCTGGCGGCAAAGGACGCCAGGGCGGAAAGGAAATCGCCCATGCCGGGCCGCCGCGCGGCGCTGAAGGGCAGGGGCCTTGCCGTTTCCATCGCCGCGATTCCGATGCGCGCCGTCATCATGCCGTTGACCACGCCTTCGCCAAGCTTGGCCGAAAGCCGCGCCGCGAGGCCGTGGCCGACGATCTGCTGGACGAAACTGTCGCCGACGGCGATCGAGCCGGTTACCGCGAGATGGGCAAGAACGCTGCGTGCCAGGCGGAAGAAGCCCAGCGTTCCGGGGCGACCGCCATAGAGTTCCGAGAGCCGCCGGATGAGCCGTCCCGCTTCGAAGACGACATAGGCAATGTCGACCAGCGCACGCGGGCTTACCGCCGTCACCAGCGACACACGCTTGGCCGCGTCGAGGATCATGATCTTGGCGCGGGCATCCAGCGGCCCCAGGATTTCGGCTTCCGCGAGGCGCACCAGATCGCCGCCGTCGATGATGTCGTCCTTGAGTTCGGCAAGCGCACGCCGCCCGGCCGCCGTTTCCGGCTTGCCAGCGACGAAAGCGGATAATTCGTCGACCACGGCGCGCCCGGCCCTGGGATCGTCGCGGGCGATGGCGTCGAGCGCGCGCCGCTGCAGTTTTTCCACTTCGGCCAGGCGGCTGATGGCGAGGAATTCGCGTGCGAGAATCACCACGAGCGAAACCACCGCGATGGCAGCCATTCCGGCTGCCAGCCAGCCAAGCCATGGCGCGCGCTCGAACAGGTCGCGGATCAGCCGGTCTGCCCACAGGCCGACGGCCAGCGACACCAGCACGCCCAGCGCTCCCATGAAAATCCGGCCGAGCAGGGATTTCCTGCGCGGCGCGATGGCCGGCGGCGGCTCGGCCGCAACGATGTCGGGTTCGTCGAAAATGTCGATCTCCGAGGGAATGACGATCGCCGCTTCCGCCTTCAGGGCACGGGGTTTCCGGGCCGGCGCTGCGTCAGTCTCCGGTCGACCCGCTGCCGGGGCCTCCGTCCTGGAAACGCTTTCCGGCTCGATGCGGAAGGCTGCCGGTTTTCGTGGCGCTGTCATGCGAGACGATCTCCGATCAGGAATTGCAGCGCCCGATCGAGCCGGATATGCGGCAGCGACAGGGTGACGCCTTCGGCGGTCCGTTCGAGCTTCGGCGGCCGGAAGCGGACGAAGCGAATTGCGGGATCGATGCTGTCATGGCGAGGAACGGCCTCATCGAAGACGGCGCCCGCCTTTTCCGGCAGATCGCCTGGGAATACGGCAGTCTCGGTCCTGCCGTCGAAAACCTCGCCGCCGATGCGCTCGCCTTCGAGCGGGGTGCCGATGATGACCGGCAGCGTTTCGCGGCCTTGCTTCACCGTACCCTCGCGGGTTGCGCGCACCGCCGCCATGGCGACGACGTCGATATCGGCGCCGGTGAAGTTGGCCCTGGCGATGGCGCGGTCGGCAAGGCGCCGCACGATTGCCTGAAGGCGGTCATGGCTTTCGTGGTGCAAATGGTCCGCCTTGGTCGCGGCGATAAGAATGCGGTCGATGCGCCGTGAATAGATATCGGTCAGGAAGTTGCCGCGGCCGGGGCGAAAGCAGGCGAGGATTTCGGTGACGGCGCGTTCGAGGTCGGCAATCGCGCCCGGCCCGGCATTCAGCGCCTGTAGCGCGTCGATGAGTACGATCTGGCGGTCGAGCCGGGCGATATGCTCGCGAAAGAACGGCTTTATCACATGCGTCCTGTAGGCTTCGTAGCGCCGCTCCATCATCGCGTGCAGGGAGCCGGGACGGGCCCGCCCGTCGCCAAGGCCGGGCAGGGGCGCGAACGTCAGGGCAGGAGAGCCTTCGAGGTTGCCCGGCATCAGGAAGCGGCCGGGCGGCAGCGTGGAAAGCGCGCGCTCGTCATGCTTGCAGGCCTTCAGGTAGAGCGCAAAACTTTCGGCCAGCCGGCGGGCGGTCATTTCGTCGGCGTCGGCATTCGCATCGATGGTGCCGGACAGTTCCCGCCAGGGCTGCGAAAGGTCCGAGCGAACCGGCAGCACGGCCATTTCGAACGCTTCACGGGAGAACTCGTTGAAGGATTTGCCGAGCAACGGCAGGTCGAGCAGCCATTCGCCGGGGTAGTCGACGATATCGATCGACAGCTTCCCGGCCGAGAACATGCGGTTCCAGCCGGATGCCGATTCGTATTCGACGGTCAGGCGCATCTCGGAGATGGCGCGCGTCGAATCCGGCCATATCCGGTCGTCGACCAGGGCGGCGATGTGGTCTTCGTACTGAAAGCGGGGAACCGCGTCGTCCGGCTGCTGCTCGAGGAAAGCCCGCGCGATGCGCCCCGATTTTTGAGCTTCGAACAGGGGCAGTCTTCCGCCATGGACGAGATTGTGGACGAGGGCGGAAATGAACACCGTCTTGCCGGCGCGCGAAAGCCCGGTGACGCCGAGGCGCAGCGAAGGAGAAAAGAGCCCGGTGGCGCGTCCGGCCAGCGTGTCGAGCGCGATCCGCGCTTCGTCGGCAAAGGTAGTCAGCGATGTTGCCAATATATGCCCTCTCACTCCGGCTCCCGATATAGGTGCTGCCGGCCGGCTTTGAAATGGCAGGAGGCGCTACATGTCCGCAGGCGTCAGGAACGCCTCCAGGTAGCCTGTGCCGGGTGCGGCGTTGCCGAGGCCGCCGTCAAAACGGACCACGGCGAGCCCCGAGGTGGGAAACCCGTAATTCAATGCCGCGCGGGCCTTTTCATCGCCGCCGCCCGCGATTGCCATGGCAAGGTCCTCCATCATCGGGTTGTGCCCGATGACCAGCAGCGAGCCGCGCGTGCCGTTTTCCCTGATGATGGCGAGATAGCCGGCGGCGTCTTCGCTGTAGAGCGCGTCGGTAAAAACCACGCGGCCGGTGTCGGCGTGCGCCGCGATCCCTTCAAGGGTTTCGCGCGCCCGCCTCGCATTGGAACAAAGGGTCATATCGGGGACATGGCGGCCTGCTCGCATCGCGACACCCAGGGTTCCGGCATCGTCGATGCCCGCGGCGTCGAGCGGACGATCGAAGTCCCGGGTTCCAGGCATCGCCCATCCAGCTTTCGCGTGCCTGAGAAGATAGAGCCTGTTCATTTGCCCTTCCGTTCCGCCGGATCGCGCTTGCTGGCGATCATGCAGGATAAGCTGCTGACGGGCAGTTTAGCAACGGCGGCGGAGCAGCGTCGCGCCGCTTTTGTGTTGGACTTTAACAATCGCGTGAGCGCAATTTTGTTTGCTCTTGTCTCCACTGCGGCTGGCGAATATATAGGCTCCAAATTTGGGTTGTCGGGTGAGTCGAATGAATGAAATCGTTGCGACCGATTACGTACCGTCCGAGGACGAGCCCTTCATGAACGAACGGCAGAAATCCTACTTCCGCCTGAAACTCGTCACCTGGAAGAACGACATCTTCCGCGAAGCCCGCGAAACCCTTGAAATCCTGCAGCAGGAAAACGCCAATCATCCCGATCTGGCCGATCGGGCTTCGTCGGAAACCGACCGGGCCATCGAACTGCGGGCGCGTGACCGGCAGCGCAAGCTGATCGCCAAGATCGATTCCGCGCTCCAGCGCCTGGAGGAAGGCACCTACGGCTATTGCGAGGAGACCGGCGAGCCGATTGCGCTGAAACGCCTCGACGCGCGCCCGATCGCGACCCTGTCGATAGAAGCGCAGGAGCGTCACGAGCGACGCGAAAGGGTCTATCGCGACGACTGATGCGCGCGTTTCAATGAACGAATGAGAATTTTCATGGCCGGTTTCGGCCATTTTTTATGCCGCTCGTTTATAGCACCGCCCGGAAGCCGCTTATTTCTTGTGGCTGGCGAGTTCACCCAGAAGCTTG
This sequence comes from Mesorhizobium sp., assembly GCA_049647745.1. GTDB lineage: Bacteria > Pseudomonadota > Alphaproteobacteria > Rhizobiales > Rhizobiaceae > Mesorhizobium. The sequence goes on along the minus strand of JBARYG010000219.1, from coordinate 18,967 downwards.
GCCATCTCGTCGTCGAGGGAGGCCGGCGCTCTTGATACTGGCCTAGACGGCGCGGGCTGGTCGTGGGGCGAAAGATCGTCCAGCGACATTTCCAGTTCGTTCGCGAATGTGTCGTCGATGGCGTCGTCATGGGCCGGCGGCTGTTTGTGCGCCTGCGCATAGGACGTATTCGAGGCCGGATAGGCGGGCGGGGGCGGACTTGCCGTAACCGGCGAAAGCTTACGGACGGCTGGCGGCGCCTTAGCCTCGTCATGCGCCCGTGCCGAATGCGGAGCCGGGCGGGCAGGGCCTTGCGCCTGCTGGGCCCCCTGCGCCGGGGCGGGATTGTGGCCGCCCCCCGTTAAGACCGGGCGGCGAGGTGCCACCATGCGAATGTCGCGCTCGACGACGACATCGGTAGGGCCGCCGATCAGTAGCAAGTGCTCGATGTCGTCACGGCGCACCAGAACCAACCGCCGATGGCTGTCGACGGCGGTGGCGTCCATGACCGCCAGCCGCGTCTTGCGGTTCCTGCCGCCGGCAACGAACGTTCCGAACGTCATGCTGCGGATCAGTTTCACGATGACAAGCACGATGACCAGAAGAATCAGCGCGGCGAGCGTCCACAGGATCGCCCGTGCGTAGTCGGGTCCGGCAATGCCATCCAGCCAATCCAGCATTGTTTTTCCCCGCACCTTTCGTGATGTGCGACACTAACCCTTTGCGGGCGGCCATCGCAAGTTGCTTTCATGCCGCCATATTACGTGATCAGGACGCGGCAGCTCCGTCGTTTTACACGACCATTTGCAGCCGGGGCCTTTTCGGGGTCGGTAGAATGTGATTCAAGCAGCAGGGGCGGTTGTCAAGGGTTTGGAATCGTGAGCAGGGGGCACATGGCCAAGGAAACGCGCGGCGATTTCTATCCGGTTCCGATTGTCGACCAGAATACACGGCCCGGCCCGATCACGCGGCTCATCGTGTTCATCGTCGTCCTGACCGGATCGGCGATCATATTCGGCCTTTTCCGCGAGCGTCTCGGCGATCCTTTCCTGCTTGGGCTGCTCGGCGTTCTGGCCATGATCGGCGTCGGCTTCCTGTTCGCGACGGCAATCGGCTTCGTGCAGGTCACGCCGCGCTCGACCGGCGACGAGTTGTCCAAGGCCTTCGTCGATTCGATGGCGCATGGGCTTCTGGTGACCGATGCCAAAGGGCGGGTCATCTACGCCAATCGTTCCTATGCCGACATGACGGGTGCGGCTTCGGCCGCCGACCTCAAGACGGTGGAGGGCCTGCTGGCCGATGTGCCGGAAGCGTCGGCGACCATCAACCGGCTTGCTTCGGGCCTGCGCGACGGCCAGCCCGGCGACGGTGAATTCCGCCTGGTGCAGTCGATCCGCCCCGGCGCGGACGCCGGGGCCTGCTGGTATCGTATCCGCGCCCGCACCTTCAAGGCGCCCGGCCAGCGCCAGCCCCTGCTGGCATGGGAACTGGCCGATATTTCGCGCGAGCGCGCCGAGCAGGAACGCTTCTTCCTCGATCTGCAAAAGGCCATCGATCATCTCGACCACGCGCCGGCCGGCTTCTTCTCGGCCGATCAGGAGGGGCGGGTAACCTATATCAACGCGACATTGGCCGAATGGCTGGGCATCGACCTGACCAGCTTCACGCCGGGCGCAATCAACTTATCGGAGATCGTTGCCGGTGACGGCATGGCCCTTGTCCGCTCGGTCAAGGCCGATCCCGGCACCACCCGCAATGCGGTGATTGATCTCGATCTGACGACGATGGGTGGCGAGGTGCTGCCGGTACGCTTCATGCATCGCGTCTCGGCCAGCCGCGAGGGCCTGAGCGGGCCGACGCGCACCATCGTGCTCAACCGTACCCAGGGCGAGGACGCCTCGGCCGACCTGCGCGCCTCGGAAGTCCGTTTCACGCGCTTCTTCAACTCCACGCCGATGGCGATAGCGGGCGTCGACCGGCACGGCCGTATCCTGCGCACCAACGCGCCGTTCCTGTCCCTGTTTTCCTCTGTCGTGGACCGCGACGCGCTCGACCGCCGCGTGCGGCTCGATACGGTCATCCACGAGCGCGACCGCCCGGCCTTCGCGACGGCCTTCGAGCGGGCCCGTCAGCGGCAGGCCGATATCGCGCCGATCGATACGGTTCTTCCGGGCAACGAGGAGCGCCATATCCGTTTCTACGTCAATGCAGTTGCCGATGGGGCGGTTGCCGATGGGGCGGTTGCCGAAGGCGAGGGCGTGGAGGAAGCGGCGATCGTCTATGCGGTGGAAACTACCGAGCAGAAGGCGCTGGAAGGGCAGATGGCGCAGAGCCAGAAGATGCAGGCCGTGGGCCAGCTCGCCGGCGGTATCGCCCACGACTTCAACAACGTGCTCACCGCCATCATCATGGCCTCGGACCTGTTGCTGACCAATCATCGCCCGTCGGACCCGTCTTTCCCCGACATCATGAACATCAAGCAGAACGCCAACCGCGCGGCGTCGCTGGTCAGGCAGCTTCTGGCGTTCTCGCGCAAGCAGACGTTGCGCCCGGAGGTCCTGAGCCTGACCGACGTGCTCGCCGATTTGCGGATGCTGCTTGCCCGCTTGGTCGGCAACGACATCAAGCTCAAGGTCGACCATGGCCGCGACCTGTGGCCGGTCAAGGTCGATCTCGGCCAGTTCGAGCAGGTCATCGTCAATCTGACCGTCAATGCGCGCGATGCCATGCCGAGCGGCGGCGAATTGACCGTGCGCACTCGCAACGTCACCGCGGACGAGTGCCGGACCTATTCGTACCGGGAACTGACGCCTGCCGACTATGTTCTTGTCGAGACGGAGGATACCGGCAGCGGTATCGCGCCCGACGTGCTCAAGAAGATATTCGAGCCATTCTTCACCACCAAGGAAGTCGGCAAGGGCACCGGCCTCGGCCTATCCATGGTCTACGGCATCATCAAGCAGACCGGCGGGTTCATCTTCTGCGATTCCGAAATCGGCAAGGGAACGGTGTTCCGCATCTTCCTGCCCCGCTACGTCGTGGGTGTCGTCACCGGGCCTGACCAGGTATCCGAGGCGCCGGTCGCCGGATCGCCTGCGCCGCCGGTAAAAATTCCCGATGCGACGAAGGATCTGTCTGGTTCGGCCACCGTTCTGCTGGTCGAGGACGAGGACGCCGTGCGCATGGGCGGCATGCGGGCCTTGACGTCGAGGGGTTATACCGTCCACGAGGCATCGTCCGGCGTCGAGGCGCTGGAAGTCTTTGCCGAACTGGAAGGCAAGGTCGACATCGTCGTTTCCGACGTGGTGATGCCCGAGATGGACGGCCCGACGCTGCTCGGCGAACTGCGTAAGCGGCAGCCCGACATCAAGTTCGTTTTCGTGTCGGGCTATGCGGAAGACGCCTTCGCCAAGAATTTGCCCGCCGACGCGCAGTTCGGCTTCCTGCCCAAGCCGTTCTCGCTGAAGCAACTGGCGACGGTGGTCAAGGACGTGCTGGAATCATGACCGGAGCATCGAACCGAAAAAATGGAATCCGGTTTTCGGATTATTCCGATGCTTATTCAAAGTGTTAGAGCGTCCTTTGTGCGTCTGTTTGGACGCTCGGCGCTCTAACCCGCCGGATCGCGTCTCGTGCAGGTGGAGGCGGTGAACGCGCCGTCGGGCTGGCGCATGACGATGTCGAACGAAGCATCTTGCTCGCCTTCGAGCGTCGCCTGGGTAAGCGAAATGCTGTTACCGCCCGAGGTATAGCCGCCAAGCGGCCCGAGCCATGTGATCTCGCCGGTAGGGCTCATCTGATAATTGTAGCTTTGCTGCATCCGATCGAACAGCGCAGGACCGCTGTAGAGCCTGTCTTTGATGGTTATGTCCCCCAGGCCGAGGAACATGCCGAGCATGTAGACTTCGCAGTGGTAAATGCCGTCCGGCAACTTGCCGTCGGCCAGGCTTGCCCGCGCATTGCCAGCCATGGCGGCAAGGAGCGGAAGCGCGAGAAGAAGAAACCTCTTGGGTGCCATGAACTCGCCTTGTCAGAGCTTCGGCTTGCCTTGATTTCTTAAGCCATTGCCTCCCGCCGTCAACTGCGAGGGGCAGGGAAGATGGGACGTCGCCGGTTTTGGCGTATTCGACGCTCATGCTACGCTTTGCCCGGCCTTGGTGAGTCGGCCACTTTCCGCGTCAGTCCGATTAAGCAGATTGAGAGGGAAAGCTTCGGCGGCACCGGCAAGTTCCACGCAAGCGAGCCCGCTTAGCATCTCTCTCATAGAAGAGTTCATCCAGAGCATCGGACCGAAAAGTGGTTACCGATTTTCGGGAAAATCCGATGCTCGAACAAAGGATAGATCGCCATTTTGCGTCCGTTGGGAGCGCGGCGATCTGGTGCGTTGGCAACCGGGCGAGGGGCAGCCGATGGAACGGTATATCGAGGACTATCAGAAGCGGCGGCTGACCGAGCGCGTCGACATACTTACCGCCGTCAATATCCTGAAATCAAAGGGCTATGAGGACGACGACCTGATCGCCGAAATCATCCGCGTATTTTACGTCGACCTCGACACCTACAACGAAATCGTCGAGGCGGCCTGATACCCTTTCCGCCGCCGCGCGGATCGTTCAAAGCGGGATATTGTCGTGCTTCTTCCAGGGATTCTGCATGTCCTTGTTGCGCAGCATGCGCAGCGCGCGGGCAACACGGCGGCGGGTTGAATGCGGCATGATCACTTCGTCGATATAGCCGCGCTCGGCGGCGACGAAGGGCGACAGGAAGCGATCCTCATAGGCTTTCGTGTGCGCCGCGATCTTGTCCGCGTCGCCGATGTCCTTGCGATAGATGATCTCGACCGCTCCCTTGGCGCCCATGACCGCAATCTGGGCGGTTGGCCAGGCGTAGTTCATGTCGCCGCGCAGATGCTTTGAGGCCATCACGTCATAGGCGCCGCCATAGGCCTTGCGGGTGATGACGGTGATTTTCGGCACGGTCGCCTCGCCATAGGCGAACAAGAGCTTCGCGCCATGCTTGATCAGGCCGCCATATTCCTGCGCCGTTCCCGGCAGGAAGCCCGGCACGTCGACAAAGGTGACCAGCGGGATGTTGAAGCAATCGCAGAACCGCACGAAACGCGCGGCCTTGCGCGAGGCGTCGCTGTCTAATACGCCGGCCAGCACCATCGGCTGGTTGGCGACGAAGCCTACCGTGCGGCCCTCGACCCGGCCGAACCCGATGACGATGTTTTTGGCGAAAGACGGCTGGATTTCGAAGAAATCGCCTTCGTCGCAGGTTTTCAGGATCAGTTCCTTGATGTCGTAGGGCTTGTTGGCATTGTCGGGGATCAGCCGGTCGAGCGACAGATCGTGATCGGTCACCGACTGATAGCACTCGATTTCCGGAAGCTCCGCCGTGTTCGACGCAGGCAGGAAATCGACCAGCCGGCGCATCTGCAACAGCGTCTCGACATCGTTGTCGTAGGCGCCGTCGGCAATCGAGGATTTCGTCGTATGGACCGAGGCGCCGCCGAGGCTCTCGGCCGTCACCGTCTCGTTGGTGACTGTCTTCACCACATCCGGCCCGGTGACGAACATGTAGGAAGTGTCGCGCACCATGAAGATGAAATCTGTCATCGCCGGCGAATAGACGTCGCCGCCGGCGCAAGGTCCCATGATGACGGAAATCTGCGGAATGACGCCGGACGCGAGCACGTTGCGCTGGAAAATCTCTGCATAGCCGCCGAGCGCCGCCACGCCTTCCTGGATGCGGGCGCCGCCGGCGTCGTAAAGCCCGATGATCGGCGCGCGGTTCCTGAGCGCCATGTCCTGTACCTTCTGTACCTTTTCGGCGTGCGCTTCCGACAGCGATCCGCCGAAGACGGTAAAATCCTTGGCGAACAGGTAGACCGGCCTGCCGTTGACGGTGCCCCAGCCGGTGACCACGCCGTCGCCGGCGATTTTCTGGCCGGCCATGCCGAAGTCGACGGAACGGTGCTCCACGAACATGTCGAATTCCTCGAACGACCCTTCGTCGAGGAAAATCTCGATGCGCTCGCGCGCTGTCAGCTTGCCCTTCTTGTGCTGGGCGGCGGTGCGTGCCTGCCCGCCGCCGGCGCGGGCAACGTCGCGACGGCGCTCAAGTTCCTTCAACACGTCTTTCATCGGAGTTCCCCAACAGGCTTTCTTCTTTGGTAATGACGCGAGCCGGGCAGTGCAAGCGGCCCTTTGTCGTCCGAGGCCGGGGCGTTTTGCTGCAATGCAACATAACGCCCCTTGCTTTTCAGAACGAACTGGCCCATATGCGGCGGCATAGGCGCTCGGGCCGGGACTGATCCGGCTTTCTCTGCAAGTGAGACTGGTTGCGTCTGTTTTTGCTCTTTCCGGTCGACGGGAAGCGGTGAAAAAGCCCCATAGGCACGATGCCTGCGGGCACGACAGCGCAGCCGCGCGGGCCAAACGCCCGCCGCCTTGTCGTTTCCTTAAAATTTTTCGCCGGCAGGTTGCGCCCTGCCGCCAGTTGTTTGCGGCCAATGCGCCGTATGAAAGAAGATCATTTTGAATCATCAAAACACCGCGGAGTCGATTGATTTCGCTACACAAGAGACGGATACGCCGACCGGTTTCGCCGCACTCGGCATCTCGGGCATGCTGCTCAAGGCCACCCACGCCGCCGGCTTCACCACCCCAAAACCCATTCAGATGCAGGCAATTCCGCCGCAGCTCGAAGGCCGGGATATTTTCGGCATCGCCCAGACCGGGTCGGGCAAGACGGCGGCGTTCTCGCTGCCGATCCTGACCAGGATCATGGCGCTCGGCACCAAGCGCCGGCCGAAAACCTGCCGCGCGCTCATCCTGGCGCCGACGCGCGAACTGGCCGTCCAGATCGAGGACACCATCAAAATTCTCGCCAAGGGCGCTCATATCTCGACGGCGCTGGTGCTTGGCGGCGTCTCCCGCTTCAGCCAGGTCAAGAAGATCGCGCCCGGCATCGATATACTGGTCGCCACGCCCGGCCGGCTCACCGACCTGGTGCGCGAGGGCGACCTCGTTCTTGCCGACACCAAATGGCTGGTGCTCGACGAGGGCGACCGCATGCTCGACATGGGTTTCATCAACGACGTCAAGCGCATTGCGCGTGCAACCGCGCCGGACCGCCAGACTGCGCTTTTCTCGGCCACCATGCCGGACGAGATCGCCGAACTGGCCAAGGGCCTGTTGAAAAACCCGATCCGCGTCGAGGTGACGCCGCAGAGCACGACGGTCGCCAAGATCGAGCAAGGCGTGATCTTTGCCCGCACCAAGCAGAAGCGGCAGGTGCTGTCGACGATGCTCGCGGATGAAGCCATGAAGTCGGTCATCATCTTTTCGCGCACCAAGCATGGCGCCGACCGCGTCACCAAGGATCTGGAGCGCGATGGCTTCAAGGCTGCGGTTATCCACGGCAACAAGTCGCAGAATGCCCGCCAGAAGGCACTCAATGATTTCCGCGAAGGTTCGGTGCGCATTCTGGTGGCGACCGATATCGCCGCGCGCGGCATCGACGTGCCGGGAATCAGCCACGTGGTGAACTTCGACTTGCCCGACGAGGCGGAAAGCTATGTCCACCGTATTGGCCGCACCGGCCGTAACGGCAGGGACGGCATTGCCGTCACGCTTTGCGATCCGACCGAGAACGCCAAGCTCCGGCAGGTGGAGCGCATCATCCGCACCAAGCTGCCGGTCCTCGCGGATCATCTGGGCAGCCCGGACCCGGTGCGCAACCCGGCCGAAAAGCACGAGCGCGCCGAACCGGCCAACGACCGCAACGGTCGTCGCGACGGCAGGCGGCCGGGCGGCGCCAACCAGAACAACGGAAGCGGCAAGAAGCACTTCGGCGGCAAGCCCAATGGCGAACGCAAGCCGGAAGGCGCAAAGCCGTTCAAGGGCAACAACAAGCGCCGGTTTGGCGGCAGAAGGCCCGCCGCGCGCGCTGCCTGACCTGCGGCCGAAAAAGCACCGTCAGGCCGCTCCTGACGGATCGCAAGGAAACGGCGACCGGAGCAAATGCTCCGGTCGCCTTTTTTCTGAGCGTGAGGCGACCAGGCGCGCAAAAATTTCACGGCCTGGCGGATAGTTCGGGGAGGGCTTGTCCCAAATGCGTCTGGTCCAGGTAATTTCCTGCCTTGAAACGCCGCCTCGACGTTTCTAGGGTCCTTCAGAAAAACTGGAAGGACAGTCTCATGGTTGGTTCGGTGATCGACGCGATCGGCAATACGCCTCTCATCCGTCTGAAGCGCGCATCGGAGGAGACGGGCTGCGAAATCCTCGGCAAGGCTGAATTCATGAATCCCGGCCAGTCGGTCAAGGATCGTGCCGGGTTGTTCATCATCCGCGATGCCGAAAAGCGCGGCCTGCTCAAGCCCGGCGGCGTGATCGTCGAAGGAACGGCGGGCAACACCGGCATCGGCCTGACGCTGGTCGCCAAGGCGCTGGGCTACCGCACGGTCATCGTCATTCCCGAGACGCAAAGCCAGGAAAAAAAGGACACCATCAAGATCCTCGGCGCCGAGCTGATCGAAGTGCCGGCGGTGCCCTACAAGAACCCGAACAATTACGTGAAACTGTCGGGCCGGCTGGCCGAACAGATGGCGAAGACCGAGCCGAACGGCGCGATCTGGGCCAACCAGTTCGACAACGTCGCCAACCGCGACGGGCATATCCACACGACGGCGAAGGAAATCTGGGAGCAAACCGGCGGCAAGGTCCACGGGTTCGTTTCGGCGGTCGGTTCCGGCGGTACGCTGGCCGGCATCGCTGCCGGACTGCGCGGCCATAGCAAGGACGTGAAAGTTGCGCTCGCCGATCCGCTGGGTGCTGCGCTCTATAATTTCTACACGAACGGCGAACTGAAATCCGAGGGCGGGTCGATCACCGAGGGCATCGGGCAGGGGCGTATCACCGCCAATCTCGAAGGCTTTGCGCCTGATTTTTCTTATCAGATCCCGGATGAGGAGGCCCTGCCGATCATCTTCGATCTGATCCAGCGGGAAGGCCTGTGCGTCGGCGGTTCGACCGGCATCAACATTGCCGGCGCCATCCGGCTGGCGCGCGAACTGGGGCCGGGCCACACCATCGTCACCATTCTCGCCGATTTCGGCACGCGCTATCAGTCCAAGCTGTTCAATCCTGCGTTCCTGCGCACAAAGAACCTGCCTGTCCCCGAATGGATGGACCGCAAGAGCCAGATCCCGGTGCCGTTCGAAGCGGCGGCGTAATGGCCTACAAGACGCAAGCCCTGTTTCGCGACGACGCCTATCTGACGACGGCGGATGCGAAGGTCGTCGCCGTGAACGAGCGCGGCGGCATCCTGCTCGACCGCACTATTTTCTATGCCACCTCGGGCGGCCAGCCGGGCGATACCGGCTTTCTGGAGCGCTCCGACGGCAGCCGCATCGCCATCGCCGCGACCATCACCGGCGAGACGAAGGACGAGATCATTCATGTCCCCGCCTTGGACCAGCCGGTGCCGGCCATAGGCGAGGAGGTCAAGCTCGCCATCGACTGGGAGCGCCGCCATCTGCTGATGCGGATGCACGCGGCCTGCCACCTTTTGACCGTGGTCTGCCCGTTCCCGATCACCGGTGCTGCGGTGGCGGAAGACGATTCGCGCGTGGACTTCGACATGCCGGATCATTCGATGACCAAGGAGGAGGTGACGGCCGGGCTGATGGAACTGGTGCGCGCCGATCACCCGATCTTCATCAGGCTGATCGGCGACGAGGAACTGGCTGCCAATCCAACGCTGGTAAAGTCGAAGAATGTTCGCCCGCCCACCGGAACGGGCAATATCCGGCTGGTCTGCATCGGCGAGAACGCCGCCGTCGACAGCCAGCCCTGCGGCGGCACGCATGTGAGGAGCACCGGCGAGATCGGTGAAATCCACATCGGCAAGATCGAAAAGAAAGGCCGCGAGAACCGGCGTTTCCGGATACGGTTCGGGCCGTTGCCGGGAGCCTGAGGAAGAGCTACAGCTTTCAGGCGCTGTGTTGCCGGGGAGAAAAAATGGCCGGGGAAAGTCCTTTTACCGTCGATGCCGACTGGCTGCAGGCGAAGCTTGGCCAGCCGGGCCTGACGATTGTCGACGCGTCCTGGTATCTGCCGGCGCAGAAGCGCGACGGGCGCGCCGAATATGACGCGGCGCACATTCCCGGCGCGGTATTTTTCGACCACGATATGGTGTCGGACCAGGAATCTCCGCTTCCCCATACGTTGCCGTCGCCGCAGGATTTCGCGCAATATGTCGGCACGATGGGCATTTCGGCCGACGATACCATCGTCGTCTATGACGGCCCCGGTTTCTTCTCCGCGCCGCGCACGTGGTGGATGTTCAGGGTCATGGGCGTTTTCCAGGTCTATGTGCTCGACGGCGGATTCGATCGCTGGAAGGCGGCGGGACGGCCGGTGACGGCGGAGAAGACCAGGATCGCGCCTTGCATATTCCACGCCGATTTCGATGCGGCGCGCGTCGCCAGCCTTGCCGATATGCGCCGTATCGTTGGCACGCATGAAAGCCAGATCGCGGATGCGCGCGGCCCCGGCCGTTTTGCCGGCACCGAACCGGAGCCGCGTGCCGGTATCCGTTCGGGCCACATGCCGGGAGCGAAAAACGTGCCTGCCTCGATGCTCTCGGAGAATGGCCAGCTTTTGCCCAGGGACCGGTTGCGCAAGTTGATCTCGGATGCCGGTATCGATCTTTCCGAACCTGTGGTGACTTCCTGCGGGTCCGGCATCACCGCTGCGGCGATCACGCTGGCGCTGGAGACACTCGGCCATACGGACAACCGGCTCTATGACGGTTCGTGGACCGAATGGGGCGGGCTTGCCGACACGCCGGTGGTGACGGGTAAGGAATGACCGGGGTGAAGGACGGCCCGTTGGAGGATATCGAGGTAACCGTCACTTTCCTCGAAATGTATGCGCCGCCTGCCTATTATCCGCCCTTGCCGTACAATCGGCAGATCGCGCTGTTGCGCGCGAAGGACATTCCCCTGCATTTTTACCGCTACCTGACCGACCGGGTCGGGCGCAAATGGCATTGGGTGAACGTGCTGCGGCTGAGTGACGAGGAACTCGCAGCCGGCATCCATCGCGAGGATCGCGACATCCGCATCCTCTATCTCGACGGTGCGCCGGCCGGGTTTTTCGACGTCAAGCCGCATCTGCCGGAAGAGGCTGAGCTTGCGTATTTCGGCATGATGGAACACGCGACGGGGCAGGGCCTCGGACGCTGGTTCCTGGGCGCGGCGATCGCGGCGTGCTGGGCGCATGGGCCCAAGCGCGTGGCGGTACAGACCTGCACGCTCGATCATCCGGCGGCACTGCCGCTCTACCAGAAGCTCGGTTTCGTACCGGTGGCGCAAAAGAAGGAAGTGGTGCATCCGATGCCCTTCGACGAGCGCAAGGCAAGCGTGATGCGCCCCTGATTCCTTCTCTGAACGGCCTGTTCATCCCTCCTTCACCTTGCCCTTGGCATGTTCGGCCTGAAGCCAGTTCCGGCGCGTGCCGGTGAAGAAGGAGACCGAAGACATGCTTACCCGACGCACTTTCGCTACCGCGCTGATCGCGGCGCTGGCCGTGCCCAGCCTGGCTTTCGCCCAGGCGCGGACGCCCTCCGGCGCACAGATCGAGCGTCAGCTCGACGCCGCGCCGCGCATGCGGCTGAAGCAGAACCAGCGCGTTACCGTCCAGGAATTCAAGCGCCGGCCCGATCTTCGGCGCGCCGCACCCTCCATCGACATCCAGTCGATCAATTTCGCGTTCGGCTCCGCCGAAATCCCGAACTCGCAGTATGACAAGGTCGAAAACATCGCGGACGGCCTGCGCCGCATTCTTCGTCGCCAGCCTCGAGCGCGCATATTGATCGAAGGTCATACCGACGCGGTCGGTTCCTTCGGTTCGAACCAGGTCCTGTCCGAGCGGCGTGCCGCCTCGCTGAAACAGACTTTGGTGCGGGAATTCCGTATTCCGAGCCGAGCGCTTGAAACGGTCGGCTATGGGGAGGAATTCCTGCTCGTGCCGACGCAGAACGAAAACTGGCAGAATCGCCGGGTGACGCTGCGCCGCTTTGACGATTTCATCCGCTGAACCCTGCGATCGGACAGCAAGCCGGCATGCGGCCTCGATTAACTGTTCATTAACCAAGGCCGCGCACTATCGTCGGCAATTGTCATGCAGCCGTCGCATTGGTGCGGTATCAGACAACTGTCGACGATTTGCCGACCGCGGATGGACCGGCGGGAAATCGCGACAGACGAGGAAGCGGGGTTCTGGCCCCGCTTTTTTGTTGTCCGGATCGTTCGGGTTTAAGCCCTTCCTAAAAAGGGCCCGCCGGCGAGCCGGCGGGAAGGGAGGCTGGATATCAGGTCAGGCGGCCAGTATGGCCTTCGGTTCCGACAGTTCGTAGCCGAGTGCATCGGCGACCGCGCGGTTGGTTATCCTGCCCTTGTGCACATTGAGCCCGTTGCGCAGATGCTGGTCGTCGACTAACGCCTTCAAGCCTTTGTCGGCCAGTTGCAGGCCGTAATGCAGCGTGGCGTTGTTCAGGGCGTGTGCGGAGGTGACCGGCACTGCGCCCGGCATGTTGGCCACGCAGTAGTGGATGATGCCGTCGATCACGAAGGTCGGATCGGCATGGGTGGTGGCATGCGAAGTTTCGAAACAGCCGCCCTGGTCGATGGCGACGTCGACCAGCACCGCCCCCTTTTTCATGCCTGAAAGCATTTCGCGGGTGACGAGTTTGGGTGCCGTGGCGCCGGGAATGAGCACGGCACCGATGACGACATCGGCCGAAAAGCATTCCTCCTCCAGCGCTTCCACCGTCGAATAGCGGGTGTGGACGCGGCCATTGAAAATGTCGTCGAGCTGGCGCAGGCGCGGGATCGAGCGATCGATGATGCTGACTTCGGCGCCGAGGCCGACCGCCATGCGGGCGGCGTGCAGGCCAACGACGCCGCCGCCCAGTACCGTGACCTTGCCGGGAAGGACGCCGGGAACGCCGCCGAGCAGAATGCCGCGGCCACCATTGGCTTTCTGCAAGGCCGTCGCGCCTGCCTGGATGGAAAGGCGCCCGGCGACTTCCGACATGGGCGCAAGCAGCGGCAGGCCGCCACGATCGTCGGTGACAGTTTCGTAGGCGATCGCGGTCACGCCCGAAGCAAGCAAGCCCTTGGTCTGTTCAGGATCGGGGGCAAGATGGAGGTAGGTGTAAAGAATCTGGCCCTCGCGCAACTGGGTCCACTCGCCGGGCTGCGGTTCCTTGACCTTTACGATCATGTCCGCCTTGGAAAATACCTCGACGGCGGTCTTGGCTACTGTCGCGCCTGCGGAGCGATAGGCGTTGTCATCAGCGCCGATGCCTTCGCCCAAACCGGTTTCGACCAGCACTTCGTGGCCGTGGGCCACATATTCGCGTACGGAACCGGGGGTGAGCCCGACGCGATACTCGTGATTCTTGATTTCCTTGGGGCAGCCTACACGCATTTTATTGTCTCCTCCTGGTCTGTTGACCGTGCTCCCGAACCTCAAGATTCAATCACGAATCAGCCTGCATGTACTTGCGAAATGCCTTGCGATGAGAGGCTTCCGTCGTTATTAATTGCGTCTTGATCCAGTTTTTTCGCAGGAATCACGAAAAATGCCGTTCGACAGGATCGATATCGCCATTCTCGACTCTCTGCAGAAGGAAGGGCGCATGCCCAACGCGGCCCTGGCCGAAAAGGTCGGCCTGTCGCAATCCGCATGCTCGCGGCGGCTGGACAACCTCGAGAAGTCCGGCGCCATCCGCGGCTACCACGCGCGCCTGTCCAACGCCGCACTGGGCCACCAGATGACGGCGATCGTGCATATATCGCTGTCTGGTCAATTCGAAAAGACGCTGTCGGATTTCGAAGCGGCGATCAAGCGATGCCCCAACGTTTTGTCGTGCCACCTGATGTCAGGCGAATATGACTACGTCTTGCGCATCGCGTCGCGCGATCTGGCCGACTACGAAAGAATTCACAAGGAATGGCTGTCGGCCATGCCGCATGTGACGAAGATCAATTCGTCCTTCGCGCTTCGCGAAATCATCGACCGGACCGCCATGGGGCTGAAATCCGAGATGGCGTGACTCTCATGCTGCCATTTTTCGCACCGCGCCGCCCGGGCGGGGTTGCAAGCGTGTGAAAGAAGGCTGGCCACACGCGATAAAACCGTGGGACGACGCAGCAGGCTGGAAAACACCGCTTTGACCTTGGCTTGCGGCATGCGATGATTCGGCCATGCGCTACGTCATCGCCATTGTCGCCCTTGCCTTCCTCATCATCTGGGACGGCCTCTACAATGAAGGCCGCTACCTCGACTATTCGGTCAAGGAGATAAAGACCGTGGTCCACTACGTCACCGGCTGACCGCTCGTAGCCGGGACCCAAGCCTGCCGGCGTTCCTCGACCTGCCCCTCTACGCCGTCGCTTATGGCGCGACATCCTGCCGATTGACGCGACCGGATGGCTGACGGAAAAGACCCCGCCCATTGAGTTCTGATGGCGCATTACCGAGGGCAAGCGTCAAGGAGGCTGCATTGATCCGGCACATCGTTTTCTTCAGCGCGAAACGAAAAGACGAAGTCGAGGCAGTTCGGTCCGGCCTGATGGCCTTGGCCGAAATCCCGCATTCGAGCCTTTTCGAAGTGTCGCTGAATACCAAGGTCGATCCGTTCTGCGATGAGATCGACGTGGTGGTCTATGCCGAATTCAAGGACGAGGCTGCCTTGGCCGCCTTCAAGGCGCATCCACTCTACGCCGAAACCACGGCCAAGGTGCGCCCGCAGCGGGAACTGCGCTTTTCGGCCGACGTCGCCTCCGGCAACTGATCGACACAACGTCGTATCACCTTGCGGGCGTGCCCTGCGGCGGTCGGGGAAGCCGGACACGACACCTCTCCTCCTCGCCGTCAATGCAGGGCGGGTCGTCTTGCAAGTTTTATGCAGCCATTCTTTCCATTTTCAGGCGCATCTCGCGCAATCTGGCCGTCTTTTCCTTACGCGCGCTGCGTTCCGCGGCAATATATTCGCGAGCGATCCTGTCGGCGCGGTCATGTCTGTTTTCAGGCTTTTCTTCGCGTACTTCGATCATGAAACTCTGTTCTCCATATTGCCTTATGGAGATAGGAATTTTTCTTGAAAAAACAATGCACTCGCGGCCAATAGTCGCCTTTGCGGCAACGCACGGAGGGCCACGCCCGAGCTTTACGAGGCGCATCGCGTAGCAGACAGGAAAGGGGCCGGCAGCGGATTCCAGCGGAATCCGGCAAAGAGCAAGGCGCGAATAAAGATTAAATGGCTCCCCGGGCCGGATTCGAACCAGCGACCAACCGGTTAACAGCCGGTTGCTCTACCACTGAGCTACCGGGGAACGGGGGCTCTCTATGTGACCGGGGCAGCCTATAGCAAACCCGTTTCAGCTTTGCAAAGCGGCATTTCGCAATTTTTCCGGTCTTTTTTCAGGCCGGTGTCGCAATCTCTTGCCGGTACTCCCTATATAGCTGCCTGCCGTATGGGCCCGCAGGCGGCTGTACAGGCAGGTGATCACTCAGGAAAGGCGGACAAGAATTTCGGCATGACCGCAGAAAGCGAAAAACGCGCCACCCCGACGCACAAGATTTCGGTCTTCGGCCGCGAATTCAGGATGCCGCGTTCGCGCGCGGCGCGAATCGCCATCGGGGTCGTCCTAGTCATCCTCGGTATCTTCGGATTTCTGCCGGTTCTGGGATTCTGGATGATTCCGCTGGGCCTGCTGGTTCTCTCCTACGAGTTTGCATCGGTTCGGCGCCGCCGCCGCCGTTTCATCGTCTGGTGGGAGCGGCGGCGCTCCAGAAAACGCTCACAATGAGGTCCCATGGCTTGACGCAAAAATGCGGGCAACCTATTGGAGCCGGTGTGAAACGCTGGGAGCTGTGAGGCCTCGTGGCGGAGTGGTTACGCAGAGGACTGCAAATCCTTGCACCCCGGTTCGATTCCGGGCGAGGCCTCCAATCCCGGACCCCCGCGCCTGCGGGGTGGTTCGATCCGAAAGAACCGTGCGCGCTCGCGCCGGGAGTGGGGCGGCAACATGAATGCTGATTTCTCCGAACGTCGCGTGAAAATGGTCGACGGCCAGATTCGCACCACAGACGTCACCAGTGCGCCGCTGCTGGAAGCGCTGCTGTCGGTGCCGCGCGAGGCATTCGTTCCGGCCGGCCAGAAAGATCTCGCCTATATTGACGAGGATGTCCGGATCGCCGACGGCCCGGAAGGGCCACGCTACCTGATGGAGCCTTCGCCGCTTGCCAAGCTTCTGCAGATTGCCGAAGTCACCGCCACCGACCATGCGTTGGTGATCGGCTGCGGCAGCGGCTACTCCGCCGCCCTGCTTTCGCATCTGGCGAAGTCGGTCGTCGCGCTGGAGAGCGACCCCGCCCTTGCCGATCTGGCCGAGGCGACACTGGCGGGTCTTGCCTGCGGTAATGTGGCGGTCGTCAAGGGACCGCTGCGCGAGGGCTGCGCGGCCCGGGCGCCATATGATGTGATCCTCATAGACGGCTCCGTTGAGGAGTTGCCGGCGGGCTTGTCAGATCAGCTCGGCGAGGGCGGCCGCCTGGTTGCCGTCGAAGGGCAGGGCAATGCCGGCGTCGCCCGTCTGTTCCTGAAAACGGCCGGCGTCGTCACTGGTCGACGGGCGTTTAATGCGGCAATTAAGCCACTACCGGGCTTCGAACGTGTGGAAGCCTTTGTGTTCTGAGTGGATTTGGCTTGCAGCCATTGTGTTGTCGTGTTGCCTTTCTGCCTTCAGAATCGCTGCTGATCGACGCTTCTGGAGCGTCGTTCTCAGGCAGCAGGGAATGAGCGCGCTGCTCTGACTGATCCGAATCAGTCGCTGTGGCGTGTTTCCTGTGAAAAGAGTGAGGGATACGTCGTGTCGCGTATAAGCAAAACCGTCTTTGCCGCCGTTCTCGCCTCCGCAACCGCACTCTCCCCGATTGCGGCGTCGGCGGAAACCATTCTCGGCGCCTTGTCGAAGGCCTACCAGAACAATTCGCAACTGAATTCCGCCCGTGCCGGCACCCGCGTCACCGACGAGGGCGTGGCGATTGCAAAATCCACCTACCGGCCGACGATTACCGGCTCGGCCAGCATCGATTACTCAAGCACAAAGGGGCCGTCGGCCGCTTTTGGTGGAGCAAACACCACGACGAGGCTGACGACCGGCGGCTTCGGCGTCCAGATCAATCAGATGCTGTTCGATGGCTTTCAGACCAAGAACAACGTTGCGGCCGCCGAAGCACAAGTGTCAGCCTCGGTGGAGACCCTGCGCAACACCGAGGAAAATATCCTCCTGAATGCCGCCACCTCGTATATGGACGTGATCCGCGACCGGCAGATCGCGGTGCTTACCGAGCAGAACCTGCAGTTCCTGACCGAGCAGGCGCGGGCGGCGCGCTCGCGCTTCGAGGTGGGCGAGGGGACGCGCACCGACGTTGCCCAGGCGGACGCCTCACGCTCCGCCGCTATCGCGAAACTTAGCGCCGCGCGCGCGCAGGCGCTTTCGAGCGCGGCGATCTATCATCAGATCGTCGGCGACGAGCCGGGCAAGCTCAAGCCGGCGAAGCCGCTGGCCAAGCTGTTGCCGTCGAGCATCGACACGGCGATTGCCATCGCTTCGAACGAGCATCCTGCCATTCTCGCCACCGAGCATCTTGTTGACGCCGCCGGGTTCTCGGTGAAATCGGCCGAGGGCGCTCTTCTGCCACAGCTTTCCGCCTCGGCCGGCGTCGAACGCGACTATCGCAATGCAAACGGCACCGGCGCAGCCCTTGCCGGCACATCGAACGGCTACTCCAATTCAGCCAGCATCGGCGCGACGCTGACGGTTCCGATCTATCAGGGGGGCCGCGCATCGGCACAGGTGCGCCAGTCCAAGGAACAACTCGGCCAGGCAAGGATCGAGGTCGATGTCAGCCGCGACAACGTTCGCGCTGCCGTGACGTCGGCGTGGACGCAATACACGGCCGCCCAGGAAGGCGTCGACGCCAATCGGGCACTGGTTGCCGCGGCTCAACTGGCGCTCAACGGCGTCATCGAAGAGCGCAATGTCGGCCAGCGCACTACGCTCGACGTGCTCAATGCGCAAAGCGATGTCCTCACCGCCAAGATCAACCTGGTCAGCACGGAGCGTGACGTGGTCGTCGCAAGCTATGCGATCCTTTCGGCCATCGGTCGCCTGTCCACCGATCGTCTTGGCCTTCAGGTCACGAAATACCGGCCTGAAGAACACTACAAGGCGGTCAAGGACAAATGGTACGGCTTGCGTACACCGGACGGGCGTTGACGCGCAATTCGTGACGTTGGACAGGGCGGCGCTGCAGGGCGGGTTTCGCTGATTTAGCCTCGCACCCCGCTGGCAAGCGGGGCCGGCCTTTCCGACAAGTCTAATCGCGTCATATGGTTCAAGGGAGCGGAGTGTCTGCGAGCCGGTCCATCGGGCGAAAAGCCTCGCCGCCTCGTCATCCCGGCCAAGGGAGGCTGCTCGTGGCAGGGGCGAGTTCGCTACCTACTACAAACGTTTCATTGCCGCAGGAAAAAAGCCGATCCTTGCCCTCGCAGCCGTCATGCGAAAGATCGTCGTAACCCTCAATGCAAGGCTCAGAGACGCTCAACTTCAACAGAGTTGATGACGATGGAGGGGCGCTTGCACCTCCAAAAAACCGCGCCTCATGTGGACAGGAAAAAATTCTATCCACACTCTTTCCGCCTCACCCATAATGCCCGCCATCTCCCTCACGGGAACACGGGTCATGAACCGGATGAGCGTGGAGGGGACGGTGCCGGTTCGGTCGCACTACGGTGGTGTGGCTGGGTGATGAGCCCTCAGATCCGGGCCTCGACCAAGGCTTGTGGGCGAAAATGCCCCTCCCTGTGGTGAGGCAAGCACACCGGCGGGGCGCGGAAGTCG
>JBARYG010000218.1:0-22527 GCA_049647745.1 Mesorhizobium sp. | reverse complement strand
GAGCAGAGCTTTTCGGTGGTCGTCGACATCGCCGCCGCCGCCGAGAAGCCATAGGGTTCGATGATCTTGGCGAAGTCGCCGGATTCCTTCATCTTCGCCAGTTCGACGTTGAAGGCGTCGCGCAGCGCTGTGTCCTTCTTGTTGAAGGCGGCGCCGTCGCAATAGACCGGAGCGCCCATCACCGGCGCGATCACCTCAAGGTTCGGGTCGTTGGCCTTCTTCATCAGGTCGTTGATCGAGAGCACCGGCAGCGAATAGGCGTCGATGCGGCCGTCCTGCAGCATCTTCACGCCGCTCTGGCCGTCCGGCACGACGATGACGCGGTCGCGCGGGACGCCGGCATTGAGCGCCAGCTTTTCCTCGGTGCCGCCGCCCGGCGCGCCGATCGTGGCGGTCGTATCCTTGGCGACGTCCTCGTAGCTCTTGAAGCCCTTCGGGTTACCCTTCTTCACCAGCATCGCCTCGGCGTCGCACAGCACCGGCTCGGAATAGGCGACCGCCGCGCAGCGTTCCGGCTTCATGAACAGGCCGGCGGTGACGACGTCGAACCGGCCCGCCTGCAGGCCGGGGATCATCGCGCCATATTCGGAGATCGAGGCGACGACATCGGCGACGCCGAGCCGTTTGAACACTTCGCGGGCGACGTCGGGCGCAGCACCCGACACCTTGCCGTCGGCGGCGACTGCCGTATAGGGCGGCTCGTTGGCGATGGCCAGGCGCGCAAAACCCTGCGATTTCAGCTGTTCGAGCTTGGCGTCCTCGGCAGAACTGGCGGTCGATGCGGCCAGAACCGCGCCAAGGGCAATGCCGGCGACGCCGGCCAGGATTCCAAATCGTTTCATCGTTCCCAACTCCTTTGTTTGTTTCTTGGGCTGCTCGGGGCGGTTCTCCACACGCCCCACATGGCGGTCAGACGCGATGGCCTGCCGCTATGATCTTCTTCAGGAAGCTTTGCGTGCGTTCCTCTTTCGGATGGCTGAAAATGTCGTCGGGCCTGCCTTCCTCGACGATCCTGCCGCGATCGAAGAACAGCACCCGGTCGGCGAAATCATGCGCGAAGCCCATTTCATGGGTGACCAAAAGCATGGTCATGTCGGTCTCGGCGGCAAGGCGGCGCATGACGTTCAGCACCTCGTTGACCAGTTCCGGGTCGAGCGCCGAGGTCACCTCGTCGAACAGCATGATCTTGGGCGACAGCGCCAGCGCGCGGGCAATCGCCACGCGCTGCTTCTGCCCGCCGGAAAGCTGCGCCGGCATGTTCTTCGCCTTGTCGGCCATGCCGACCATGTCGAGCAGTTCCATCGCCCGTTTCTCGGCGGCGGCGCGGGGCGTGCCCTTGGTCAGCATCGGCGCCAGCGTCACATTGTCGATGACGCTCTTGTGCGGAAACAGGTTGAACAACTGAAAGACCATGCCGATCTTCTGACGCATCCGGGTCAGGTGGCGTTCGTCGGCCGGGACGAGTTCGCCATTGCGCTCCATGTGGTAAAGCTGCTCGCCGTCGATCTGGATATGGCCGCCGTCGATGCGCTCCAGCGTCATCAGGATGCGCAGGATCGTCGTCTTGCCGGAGCCGGACGGGCCGATCAGCGCCAGCTTTTCACCGGGCATGACCTGCATCGAAAGTCCGTCCAGAACCTTGAACGCACCGAAGCTCTTGGAGATGGCGTCGATCTTGATGATGGGCGCGGGCATGCATTTCTCCGTGGAGCTGCAGATGCGCGTAACGATGGGGAAGGCATCAAATCATGTCAATTGGTAAAATAATATCATGACAATATTTCTGATTCCGCACAATCCGGCGGTATTTTCTCAGATCGCCAGCAGCAGATGCTCCGGGTCGCCGAGCAAAAGCTTGGTGACGACGCCGAGGCCGGCGCGCAGTTCGCCTTCCGTGGTCGAGCCGAGCGAAATACGCACCGCCGGCTTCCATGGCGCCTCGGCGATGCGAAACGACTGGCCGGGCGCAATGGCCACGCCCTGCAAGCGGGCCTGCGCGACGAACCCTTCCTCGGAGCGGTCGTCGGGAAGCTCCAGCCACAGGTGCAAGCCGTCGCGCTGGGCGCGGTAACGGATATTTCCCAGCACTTCGGCGGCGATCTCCTGCCGGCGGCGCAGCGCCCCGCGCTGCCAGCGCACCAGTTCCATGGCGGTTCCGTCGCTCACCCATTTGCTGGCGATTTCGGCCACCATCGGCGTCGCCATCCAGTTCGAGACGAGATGGCGGTTGGCGACGGCGGCGACGTAGCGGTCGGGCGCCGCCAGATAGCCGATGCGCAGGCCTGGCACCGTGATCTTGGTAAAGGAGGTGACGTAGAGCGTGCGCTCGGGCGCGAAATAGGCCAGCGGCGGCGGGCGCTCCTCAATCAGCGGGCCAAGCACGTCGCTTTCGACGATGGCGATGTCGTGCCGCCTTGCCACTTCCGCCAGTTCGGCCCGCCGCACCGATCCCATCAGCGTCGCCGTCGGGTTGATGACCGAAGGCTGCACGAAAACCGCCCTGATGTCGGAATGTCGGCAGGCCTCGTCCAGCGCTTCGGGCACGATACCGTCGCCATCGATGGGCAGGCCTTCGAGATTGAAGCCGAGATAGCGTGCCAGCGGCACCAGCGTATGGTGACCGATCGCCTCGGTCGCCACGGTCGAGCCGGGCGGCGCCACGCTCATCAGCGCGACGGTCATCGCCGCGGTGGCGCCGTTGGTCAGGCTGATATTTTGTGGCGAAACGTCGATCCCGCAAAGGCGCAGCCACTCGACCGCGACGGCCCGGTGGCGCGGAAACACCATGTTTGGCCTGAACGACAGCGCCGAACTCGCCGGCAGCGTTTCGGCAAGCCAGGCCAGTGCCTCCTTCATGCGCTCCAGGTGCGTCAGTTCGCAGACAGGCTTGAGAATGGACAGGTCGACCACCTCGCCCGGACGTTCCGGCAGGTAGGGCGGTTCCGGCTCGCGGCGCTGCGTCTGCACGAAGGAGCCCCGCCCGATTTCGCCCGAGACCAGCCCGCGCCGGATCAGTTCCTCATAGGCTCGGCTGACGGTCTGGACCGACAGTTTTAATTCGTCTGCCAACGCTCTGTGCGTCGGCAGCCGTTCGCCGTTCGGCAGGCGTCCGTCATGGATGGCGCGGGCGAATTGATCGGCCAGCGAGAGATAGGCAGGGCGTCGGATGAGCGCCGGATCGGGGTGCCACAATGTCATGACTTATTAGAGAGCGAAATCAGTGCAATTGACAATCGAAATCATGCGCCGTCATGGTGTACCAACGAACAAGTGGAAGACCATGGCCGCCTTGAAGCTCGACCCCATAGACCTGAAGATACTCGACGCCATCCAGCGCGACGGCCGCATCACCAAACTGGCGCTGGCCGAGGCCGTCGGCCTGTCGCCGACGCCCTGCTGGATGCGGCTCGCACGGCTGGAAAAAGCCGGCATCGTCAGCGGCTATCACGCCCGGATCGCCATGCGCGTCATCGCTCCCGTCGCCACCGTCCTGATGGAGGTGACACTGGCCAGCCACCGGCAGGCCGACTTCGACCGCTTCGAGCGTGCGATTCGCGATATTCCCGAGATCGTCGCCTGCTGGTCGGTCGGCGGCGGCGTCGATTATCTGATGAAGATCATGGCGCGCGACATCGACGCCTATCAGCGACTGGTCGACGCGCTGCTGGCGCGCGAACTCGGCATCGACCGCTATTTCACCTACATCGTCATCAAGACGGTGAAGGAGGAAACCGTACTGCCGGTCGAGGAACTGGTCGGCGAGGAATAATCTACGCTTGCGGAGAAAATGCCTTCGGCCGGATCATCCGGTAGAGAATTTCTCTGCATCCGCGCTCCCGAACAGCCTCTTTATCGCGTGCCGCCACCTATGCTCGGCGTCAGGATCATGGAGGCCCGCAATGTCCGCCAACGCGCATTTTGCCCGCACGCACCGTCACGAGGCGCTGGACCGCCTCGCCGACCGAAGGCTCTATCGCGAACTCGCCTATGTCGACGGCCATTGGACGGCAAGCGAGGCCGCGAACAGTTTCGAGGTGACCGATCCGGCGTCGGCGGCGACCCTCGCCTTCGTCGCCTCGCTTGATGCCGGACAGACGATGCAGGCCGTCGATGCCGCCGCCAACGCCTTTCCGGCGTGGCGGGGATTGCTGCCGCAGCAGCGCTCGAAAATTCTGCGCAACTGGTTCGACCTGATCGTAGCGGCCAAGGACGATCTGGCACTGCTGATGACGCTGGAACAGGGCAAGCCGCTGAAGGAATCGCTAGGCGAAATCGACTATGCCGCCTCCTTCGTCGAATGGTACGCCGAGGAAGCGAAACGAGTGAACGCCGAGAACGTCACCAGCCATCTGCCCGGCGCCGAAATGACCGTGCGGCGCGAGCCGCTGGGTGTCGTCGGCGTCGTCACGCCGTGGAATTTCCCCGCTGCCATGCTGACCCGCAAGGCGGCCGCAGCCCTTGCCGCAGGCTGCACCGTCGTTGCGCATCCGTCTTCGGAAACGCCGCTGTCGGCGCTGGCTCTGGCTGAACTCGGCGAGCGTGCGGGCCTGCCTGCGGGCACCTTGAACATCCTCACCGGCAAGGCGGCGGACATCGTCGGCGTGCTGTGCGCCGATCACCGTGTGAGGGCGATGAGCTTTACCGGCTCGACCGAGATAGGCCGGCTGATCGCGGCGCAGTGCGCGCCGACCATGAAGCGGCTTGTCATGGAACTGGGCGGCCACGCGCCGCTGATCGTGTTCGACGACGCCGATCTCGACAAGGCGGTCAGGATCGCCGTCGACGCCAAGTTCGCCACCTCCGGGCAGGATTGCCTTGCCGCCAACCGCATCTACGTGCAGCGCCCGCTCTATGAGCGTTTTTGCGCTGCCTTTGCCGAGCGGATCGCGGCGCTGAGGGTGGCCGATGGCCTGAATCCCGACGCCGATATCGGCCCGCTGATGCATGAGCGTGCCGTGCGCAAGGTGGAGGAACAGGTGGCGGACGCACAGGAGCGCGGCGCGCGGCTTCTGGCCGGCGGCAAGCGGCAGGCGCCGGGCTCGCTGTTCTATCTTCCCACATTGCTGGCCGATGTTTCCGACGACGCCCTCATCATGCGCGAGGAGACTTTTGGTCCGGTCGCCGCCGTCGCGCCTTTCGACACGGAAGAAGAAGCAGTCTCCCGCGCCAACGCCACCGAATACGGCCTCGTCGCCTATGCCGTCACCGAGAACGGCGCACGCCAGCGACGCTTGGCCGGGGCGCTCGACTACGGCATGGTGGCGATCAACCGGGTGAAGATCACCGGTGCGCCGATCCCGTTTGGCGGGACAAAACAATCCGGCCTTGGCCGCGAAGGTTCGCGCCACGGGCTCGAAGCCTTCACCGACCTCAAATATGTCTGCGTCGATTTGGCGTGAGCCTGCGGGCGTAACCGAAAAGGAGAATAAGATGCTCGACCAATCCAACGAACTCAACGCCTGGGATCGCGACCACTTCTTCCACCCCTCGACGCATATGGGCACGCATGCGCGCGGCGAAACGCCGAACCGCATCATGGCCGGCGGCGAAGGCGTCACCATCTGGGACGTCAACGGCAAGAAAAGCCTCGACGCCTTTGCCGGGCTCTACTGCGTCAATGTCGGCTATGGTCGGCAGAAAATCGCCGACGCCATCGCTGCTCAGGCCAAGGACCTCGCCTACTACCACGCCTATGTCGGCCACGGCACCGAAGCCTCGATCACGCTGTCCAAGATGATCATCGACCGCGCACCCAAGGGCATGAGCCGCGTCTATTACGGTCTCTCCGGTTCCGACGCCAACGAGACCAACATCAAGCTGATCTGGTACTACAACAACGTTCTCGGCCGGCCGGAAAAGAAGAAGATCATCTCGCGCTGGCGCGGCTATCACGGCTCCGGCGTCATGACCGGATCGCTGACCGGGCTGGCCGGTTTCCACAACGCCTTCGACCTGCCGCGCGCGCCGGTCCTGCACACCGAAGCGCCCTACTATTACCGCCGCGAGGACCGCTCCATGTCCGAGGAGCAGTTCTCGCAATATTGCGCCGACCAGCTTGAAAAGCTGATCCTGGCGCAGGGGCCGGAAACCATCGCCGCCTTCATCGGCGAGCCGGTTCTCGGCACCGGCGGCATCGTGCCGCCGCCGAAGGGCTACTGGCAGAAAATCCAGGCGGTGCTGAAGAAATACGACATCCTGCTCGTCGCCGACGAAGTGGTCACCGGCTTCGGGCGTTTGGGTACCATGTTCGGTTCCGACCATTACGGCATCAAGCCGGACCTGATCACCATCGCCAAGGGCCTGACCTCGGCCTATGCGCCGCTGTCGGGCGTCATCGTCGGCGACAAGGTCTGGCAGGTGCTGGTGCAGGGCTCCGACAAGCTCGGCCCCATCGGCCACGGCTGGACTTATTCGGCGCATCCGATCTGCGTCGCCGCTGGCGTCGCCAATCTCGAACTGATCGACGAGTTGGGGCTGGTCAAGAACGCCGGCGAAACCGGGGCTTATTTCCGCGCTGAACTGGCCAAGGCCGTCGGCGGCCATAAAAACGTCGGCGACGTGCGCGGCGACGGCATGCTGGCGGCGGTGGAATTCGTCGAGGACAAGGACGACCGCAAATTCTTCGACGCCTCGAAGAAGATCGGGCCGCAGGTGGCGACGGCCTTGGCCGAAAGCGGCGTCATCGGCCGCGCCATGCCGCAGGGCGATATCCTCGGCTTCGCGCCGCCGCTCTGTCTGACGAAAGAAGAGGCCGACATCGTTGTGGCGAAGACGGCGGACGCGGTGAAGAAGGTGTTTTCCGCTATCTGACGGAGCGCCCATGCCGGAGCGGGCAGGGGCTACCCTGCCTGCCCGATGCGCAGCATGTGGTTGTCCCAGACATAGTCCGGTTCGGCGACGGCCTCGCGCCCGGCCGCGACGATCATGCCGGCGCCGCTGGTGGCGATGAAGCCGGAACGGTCCGGTGCGATGCCGCACACTTCGGTGAGGTCGGTGGCCGAAACCACCTTGGCCGTTGCCGTGTCGAAGACGACGTAGCTGTTGCCGGCGGGCGAGGACACCGCCATCGTGCCGGCCTCGCGGTTCGCCGCCATCGCGCCGATATAATTGTGCAGGCCGTTCAGCACCTTCTCCGGCATTTCCAGCAACTCGAGGTCCTTGCCGCGCGCTGCGCGCCCGACCAGCGCCGGCCGGTCCATGGTCGCGCCTTCATATTGGCAGCTGAACCAGATCGTGCCTGCCTGGTCGGCATCCATGTGGCGGATCGAAAGCTGGTGCAGCTTTTGCGGCAATTGATGTTTTTCCAGGAGATCGCCGGAGAGACGGTCGATCAGCACGTAGGACGGCTGCATCGTTGCCAGGTTGAGCTTGGCCTTGCCGAAATCCGGGTGCGTTTCGATGCCGCCATTGGCGATGGCCAGCGTCCGGTCGTCGCCCAGCATCATCAGTTCATGAGGGCCGACGCCGTGGGTTGGAAACTCGCCGATACGCCGGAATTGATCGCGCGCATCGTAGATGCCGATCATGCCGGCGGCATTGTCGAAATCGTTCTCAGTCGCGTAGAGCAGCGAGCCGTCTCGCGAAAACACGCCATGGCCGTAGAAGTGCCGCCCGGCGACGCTGGCGATGGTCAGCGGCTCGGCATGACCGGCATGGTCGAAGGCGACGGCGATGGTGCCGGGTTTGCGCGGGAAGACCACAGAGCGCCGCGTAACCGGGTCGAAGGTCACGTCATGGCCGCGGTTTGGAAGCGGCACCGAGTAAAGCAGTTTGCCCGCTTCCGACAGGACACCGGCACCGTAGCTGCCATCGCGCTTGACAAAGGCGGTGGCGAACACGGCATCCGTGTCGAGCGTCGCCGCCCACGCCGATGGCGCAAGCGCCGCTGCGAAGCCGGCGCCTGCCGCTTTCAGGAAATCGCGGCGGTCGATCAGCGGCGTGCGCATGATTAATCTCCGTCGAGCGAAGAAAAGCCGGCGGTTAGGCCGAATTCGGCAGTCATGCGCGTACCGATCAGGCTCGAAAGCGTGCTGGTCACCAGCGCGAAATGGTCGAGCCTTGCCCGGCGTGCCGGATCGGCCAGCGCTGCGTCGATCGGCCCGGTGACGGCGCGCGCGTCGGCAGCACCGTTGGTCAACAGGATATGGGTAGAGTCCGCCATCCAGTGGGCGTCGGACGAAAGGGCGTCGCCGACATGCGAAATCGTAAACAGCCGGTCCATGCCCTCGAGATTTGCGGCAAGCGAGGCGGCGGTGTTTTGCGAACGCCGATAGATCGCCTGCCGGGGCTTGTCGGCATCGGGTGTCGCGCCGAAAAAGCCCTTCAGCCGCACGTCGCGCACCATTTCCAGCCCGTTGATGAAGACGCCCATCAATTCGGTGACGGCCTCGTTGCCGTCGCGGTAGAGCGGATTGTCCGGCCCCGGATTAGCCCACAGGTCGGCGAAGCCGTCTTTTTTGTTCCAGTCGCCGGCGACGTCGCCGGCCATCGTCTCGATATTGCCGGCAATCGCCGCGCCATAGGCGCATCGATAGGGATCGTCCTTCTGCGCCAGCGTTTCCGCGCCGGTGCCGTAAAGCACGAACTCAAGCGCACCGAACCCCTGCATGGCGACACTCTTCCCGGCAAGCTGCGAAGGGTCGGTCGCCGTCGCATCCTTTTCGGCAAGGGCCGCCTGCACCTGTTTGAGGCCGATGCCCTTGCGGTCGGGCCAGAACAGCATGCGCTCCAGCCGGTTGTCCTGCCGGATCGGCCCGAAGGTGATCGTCTCCACCGTCGACCACGCATAGACGGCATCGGAAAATCCGGCGCGCGCCGCATCGAGATTGGCCGGCGAGGGCGCGGCGCACAGCGCATGCATCGCCTTGGTCAGCCCCTCGGCGCGGTCGTGCAGGCTGGCATAGGCGGGGCGCACGAAACCGTCGACAGCCGCGCCGACCACGTCCGACGCTTTAACCGCCGCCGAAGCCGGCGAAATGGTGATAAGCAAGGGCATGAAGATGGCAGCCAAGGCGGCGAGCCGCCCTTTCCGTCGCGGCTTTTCCTCGCCCCCTTCAGGGGGAGAGGTGGTCTGCGAAGCAGACCGGAGAGGGGGTAACGCGCCTGCCATCACAATGACTCCAAAAACTTGATCAGCGCGTCGCGCTCGGCCTTGTCGGCGGCGGCGAAACGGTCGCGGGCCTTTTGCCCCTCGCCGCCATGCCACAGGATCGCCTCGGTGAGGTTGCGGGCGCGCCCGTCATGCAGGAAGAAGGTGTGGCCGTTGACCTTTTTCGTCAGGCCGATGCCCCACAGCGGCGGCGTGCGCCATTCGTTGCCGGTGGCATCGCCCACCTGCTGGCCGTCGGCCAGCCCGTCGCCCAGGTCGTGCAGCAGGAAGACCGAATACGGCCAGATCAGTTGGAAGGCCTGTGCCTTGTTGGGCGCGTCGCGCCGCGTCACGAATTTCGGCGTGTGGCAGGAAACGCAACCCATGTCGTAGAACGCCTGCTTGCCGGCCAGCACGGCGGGCTTGTCGATGGCGCGGCGCGCCGGCACCGCCAGATTCTGCGAGTAAAAGGTGATGAGGTCCATAACCGGCACGGGCGCCTCGGTGTCGCCGAGACGCTCCTGCACGCCGTTCGGCATTTTCAGGCACGCGGCCTCCGCCTCGGTGCAGTCGCCCCAATGGCGGGGCGCCTCCGGCGAGGAAATGCCGATGTCGCCGGCCAGCGCGTCCGCCGACTGCGCTCGGATGGTCGGTTGCTGCGCCTTCCAGCCGAAACGGCCGAGCGTCAGCTCGCCGCTGACGGGATCGCGCACGATCGCCGCCTTGCCGGAAATGCCGTCGCCATCCTTGTCGTCCGGGTCGGCGTGGGCAAGGATGTCGGCCGGGTGGATCTGCTCGACCAGCCCCAGCCCGATCATCGGATTGGCGATGCGCGGCGACAGCGTGGTGCGCGGATCGAGCGGGCCGTAGGCCAGGTCCGTCACCGAATAGCTCGGCTTGCGCAGCGACAGTTTCGTGCCGTCGCCAAGCGTCACCGGTTGCTCTTCATAAGTGATGTGCATGCGGCCTTCGCTGGAAATGCCGGGCACCGCCAGATCCTGCAACTGCGTGCCATAGACCGGATCGGGAAAATTCAACGCCTCATGGTCGGCGACCTTTGCCTTTTCTTCCGCCGTGCTCGCCTCGCGCGCCAGCCGCAGGAACATCGAGGTGGCGTCGAGGCTCGATTCCGGCGGATGGCCGCGCCCGTCCTTCAGGTGGCAGCTTTGGCAGGCGCGCGCGTTGAACAGCGGGCCGAGCCCATCCGAAGCCTGCGTCGAGGACGGCGACGACACCCAGTTCTTGCGGAAAAGCGCGTTGCCGAGCTTGAAGGTGCCTTCTTCCTCGAAGGTGATGTTGGCGGAAGACTGCGAGAAGGCGTCGGCGTTGACGCGCTTTTTCGACGTGCCGGCGCCGCCCTGCATCAGTTCGAACTGCTCGGGTTTGGAAAAATCGGTCGTCGGCCGCGTGACCGCCTCGACACGGCGCTGGTCCTTCGGCGTCAGGTCTGATCGCGTGGTGGCGAGCCCCTTGGGCCCGGAAACGGCCAGCGCCGACACCGAGGCGAGCGCGACGGCCGCCGCAACGGCCCCGGAAAGCGCCAGGGCGCTTTTCCGTGTGGTCTGGGACGGCAGGCAGGCTACGGCCCGCCGCGCGCGGCGCAAGAGTTCTAGGGTGCGCCGCATTCCCGCATGTCCTTATTCCGCCTCGTTGGCCGAGTCGGCGTTGAGCAGGCCGTACTTTTCGTCGCCGATGGAGGCGAGCAGGTCGAGCTGCGTCTCAAGGAAGTCGATATGCCCTTCCTCGTCCGCCAAAAGTTCCTCGAACAGCTTCATGGTGACGTAGTCGCCCAGTTCGTTGCAGATTTCACGCGAGCGCTTGTAGGCGGTGCGTGCCTCGTATTCGCCTTCCAGATCGGATTCCAGCACTTCCTTGACGTTCTGCCCGATGCGCAGCGGCGCCACCGATTGCAGGTTGGGGTGCCCTTCGAGGAAGATGATGCGCGCCACAAGCCGGTCCGCGTGGTGCATTTCCTCGATCGATTCCGCACGCTCCTTCTTGGCCAGCTTGGTGTATCCCCAGTCCTCCAGCAGACGGAAATGCACCCAGTACTGATTGACGGCTCCAAGCTCCAGAAACAGGGCTTCGTTAAGCCGCTCGATGACTTGCGTTTCGCCTTTCATGGGTCATGCTCCCGTATTGGACACGCAGTTCCCGTACGCGGTCCAGGTGTGAAACGATATCCGCGCCGCTCGTCTGCGAGCGGGCATGGTAGGCCTCGGTTACCCGAATGATCGTTTCCACCACATTTGGGAAGCAGCCGCAACAGCGGCCACGCTTATGCATCGAATGATAGACCTTGGCCGGCACGATAAGCTGCCATGGGTCCTGGTCGAGCAGCGCCACGATGGCCTGCTCGACTTCCTTCTGGGTAATGACGTTGCACTGACAGATCAGCATTTTCGTCTCTTTGGCTGACGGAGCGCATCTCCGTCTGGCTAGGCGTTGCTACACGGCCGGGATTGCCCGGCTCACTGGAATACCTTGTCCGGCGCATCGAGGCTGTCGGAGCCTTCGAAGGCGATGGCGTCGAGCTTCAGCGCCGAAACCACGCGCTCGATCGATTTGGTCTGGTCGACCAGCCCGTCGATGGCCGCCTGCACGGTGGCGTTGCCCTCGGTGTTGCCCTCGGCGATCTGCTGGTCGTAGGCCTCGCCGGCCAGCGCGCGCGCCTTGATCGCCTCCATTTTGGCAACCGTCACATCGAGCTTGTCGGACAGTTCCTTGTCCAGCGCCGGATCGACGGCCTTGACCATGTCGGAGATCGAAGGACCGGAAACGACCGAGCCGTCGAGGCGCGTATAGCTGGCGTGATAGGCGGCGCGGATGCCGACCGCGTCTTCCAGGTGCGACATGTAGGTGTTGTCGGAGAAGCAGTCGTGCTCCTCTTCCGGGTCGTGCAGCAGAAGCCCGAGCTTCATGCGCTCGCCGGCCAGTTCGCCGTAGGAGAGCGAGCCCATGCCGGTCAGGATGGTCGAGATGCCGGCGTTCGGCGCACCGTCCTCGAGGTTCTTGCGCGCAGCGCCCCCGTCCTTCCAGTTGCCGACCATTTCGTCGAGATCGGAAACGAGAAGCGTGGTCGCCGATTTCAGGTACTCGGCGCGTCGGTCGCAATTGCCGCCGGTGCAGTTGGCGGTGTCGTAGTCGGTGTAGGGCCGCTCGCCGGCGCCCGGTCCGGTGCCGTGCAGGTCCTGCCCCCACAAAAGGAACTCGATGGCGTGATAGCCGGTGGCGACGTTGGCTTCGATGTCGCCGGCTTCCTGCAGCGTGCCGGAAAGGAATTCAGGTGTCAGCTTGGAGGCGTCGATTTCCTTGCCGTCGATCTTGATCGTCTTGTTGGCGATGACGTTGGCCGTATAGAGAGAGTTCTCGTCGGATTCGGTGCCGTAGCTCTTGTCGACATAATCGATCAGGCCTTCGTCCAGCGGCCATGCGTTGACGCGGCCTTCCCAGTCATCGACGATCGGGTTGCCGAAGCGGTAGACCTCGGTCTGCTGGTAGGGGATGCGTGCCGCCCTCCAGGCGTCGCGGGCCGCATTCAGCGTATCGGCCGAAGGCTTGGCGATCAGCGCATCGACGGCCTTGTCCAGCGTCTGCGCGGTCGTCAGCGAATCCTCGTATTTGGCCAGCGCGATGTCGGAATAGGTCTTGATGACCGCTTTGGCGTCGGTTTCGGCCTTGGCGGGCAACACGAAAACGGCTGTCGTGAGCGCGGCCGTCGCGGCGAGCGCGGCGAAGCGGCCGGCCTGTCGGGTCTTGACCATCGTCGGTATCATCCTTGTCTCCTCAAGGCTTGGAGCGAACGGGGGCTGCGGCCATGTCATGCGGACGACTGGCAGCCGGTTGCGAAACTGGCAAATGAAACGGAAGGCGCGGGCGCAGATCGGCTTGCGCCGCCGGCGGCTCGAAAGATAGCCGCGTGAAGCGGCCTGAAAAATAAGACACCGAAATGCCTCCAATCGAACGGGTTCAAGGCCCAGACATCAAAGGGTGCGCTGCAGCGCTGGCCCACATAAAACGGCGAGCAAGGATAAAGTCAACTGTAATCGTCAAGAAAAGACAATCGAAACAATAGTTTAGAACTATTCTAAACTAAAACGATCAGGTTTTAGCGGCAAGCACGGCCTCGGTGCCGTTGAGAGCGGCGATTGACAAACGGCCATTCCGGGTGCGACCCGAATTTTGACATTCGCGGCGGGACCGGACTACCGCTGGCTTCAATGCGAATCTAGGATGAGCCACTGATTGAACCAGGGTGCAGCATGAACAACGGTGTCGTCATTGTCGGTGCGGGACACGCGGGCGTGCAGGCGGCGGCCAGCCTGCGCGAAGAAGGCTATGACGGGCCGGTCGTTCTTATCGGCGACGAGAACGAACTACCCTACCACAAGCCACCTTTGTCCAAGACCTTCATCAAGGATGCCGAAGCGAAACCGCAGCCCCTGCGCGGCGAGACTTTCTATACCGGCCACTCCATCGATTTCCGGCCGGGCATCCAGGTCGGGCGCATCGACCTTGGCGGCCGGCGACTGGAGCTTGCCGGCGGCGGAACACTTCCCTTCGACCGTCTCGTGCTGGCGACGGGCTCGCGCCCGCGCCTGCTGCCGCTGCCGGGCTCCGATCTTGAAGGCGTGCTTTCCTTGCGCTCCATCGGCGATGCGCGCCTGATCCGCGATCTGAGTGCAAGAAGCGAAGAGGTCGTCATTCTCGGCGGCGGCTTCATCGGCCTGGAAATCGCGGCGACCCTGACGGCGGGCGGGCGCAAGGTGACGGTGGTGGAAGCCGTCGACCGCCTGCTCGGGCGGGCCGTGGCGCCTGCCATCGGGGCGCATGCGCGCCAGCGGCTGGAAGCGATCGGCGTGCGCATCCTCACCGGCACGACGGTTGCGCGGCTGGAAGGGGAGAACGGCCATGTCGTCGCGGCGGTCACTTCGTCTGGCGAGCGACTGCCGGCGAAAATGGTTATCGTCGGCATCGGCGTCGTGCCCAATGTCGAACTGGCCGAGGCCGCCGGCATCGCCACCGGCAACGGCATCAGGGTCGATCCGCGGATGCAGACCTCGGTGCCGGAAGTGCTGGCGCTCGGCGACGCGGCCAACTACCGGCACTGGTTCACCGGCACCGACGTGCGACTGGAATCGGTGCAGAACGCCACCGATCAGGCACGGTTGGCTGCTCGCACCGTCACCGGCCATGACGGCAACTATGCCGCCGTGCCGTGGTTCTGGTCCGACATCGGCGACATGAAACTGCAGATGGTCGGCCTGACCATGGGCAGCGACCACAATGTCGTGGTGGGCGATCCGGGCGACAACAAATTCTCCATCTACCACTATGCCGGCGGCCGCCTGATCGGCATTGAATCGGTCAACAAACCCGCAGACCACATGCTCGGCCGCAAGATGCTGGGTGCCGGCTTTTCGCCGCCGCCGGAAATCGCCGCCACCGGTCCCGATGGGTTGAAGGCCGCGCTTGCCGCCTTCCAGCAAGGCGAGCCGGAACGGGCGGCGGGATAGCCCGGCCTCTTCTGCGGCCAGCCGGCCTGTATGCGAGATCGCCCCAAAGGCATCCTCCCGCAAGGGAGTGGCTCTCCCGAAATGTCGTTGGCACGTGGATAGGAAAAAATTCTATCCACGTTCTTTCCACCTCACCCATAATGCCCGCCATCTCCCTCGCGGGAACACGGGTCATGAACCGGATGAGCGTGGAGGGGACGGTGCCGGTTCGGTCCGCAAACGGTATGCGGGCTGGGTGATGAGCCCTCAGATCCGGGCCTCGACCAAGGCTTGTGGGCGAAAATGCCCCTCCCTGTGGTGAGGCAAGCACACCGGCGGGGCGCGAACGTCGCGCCACGTATAAAATTATCAGAGGCTCGGCCTCGTGCCCCGCTTCCCACCTGCCCAAGAGGCAGCGTTCTTTGAAATGGCCAGACGGCGGAAGCCGGGCGTGGCAACGAGGAAATGTGCCAACGCACCCTTGGCAAGCAAGGCGCGGATGCGTTGGCATGAGGAAGGGCTGTTACGCCTTTGCTTCGCGGATCGATGCCTCCAGAATATCCAGCGCCTCGTTCATGACGCTATCCTGGATGGTGATCGGGGCGAGGAAGCGGATGACGTTGCCATAGACGCCGCAGGTGAGCAGGATCAGGCCCTTTTCCAGCGCCTTAAGCCGCACCGCATTGGCGAATTCGGCCGACGGCAGGCCTTTCTTGACGTCGTTGAACTCGATGGCGTTCATGAAGCCGGGGCCGCGGATATCGACGATTTCAGGCACGTCGTCGCGCAGCGATTCCAGCCGCTGCTTCAGCCGCGCGCCGAGCGTATTGGCGCGGTCGCAAAGCTTCTCCTCCTCGATCACGTCGAGCACGGCGTGCGCCGCCGCGATGCCGAGCGGATTGCCGGCATAGGTGCCGCCGAGGCCGCCCGGTCCGGGCGCGTCCATCAGTTCGGCGCGGCCCGTCACCGCCGACAGCGGGAAACCGCCCGCCAGGCTCTTGGCCATGGTGGTGAGATCGGGAACGGCATCGTGGTGCTCCATGGCGAACATCTTGCCGGTGCGCGCGAAGCCGGTCTGCACCTCGTCGGCGATCAGCAGGATGCCGTGCTGGTCGCAGATCTTGCGCAGCGCCGAGGTGAATTCGCGCGGCGCTTCGTAAAAACCGCCTTCGCCCTGCACCGGCTCGATGATGATGGCGGCGACGCGGCCCGGATCGACGTCGGCCTTGAACAACTTCTCAAGCGCCGCCAGCGAGTCGGCGACCGACACGCCGTGCAGCGGCACCGGGAAAGGCGCATGGAACACGTCGCCCGGCATCGCGCCGAAACCGACCTTGTAAGGCACGACCTTGCCGGTCAGCGCCATGCCCATGAAGGTGCGGCCATGAAAACCGCCGGCAAAGGCAATGATGGCCGAGCGGCCGGTGGCGGCGCGGGCGATTTTTATGGCGTTTTCCACCGCTTCTGCGCCGGTGGTGACGAAGATGGTCTTCTTCTCGAATTTGCCGGGCAGCATGGCGTTCAGCCGCTCGGCCAGGTGCACGTAGTTTTCGTAAGGCACGACCTGATGGCAGGTGTGGGTGAAGCGGTCGAGCTGCGCCTTGACCGCCGCGATCACCTTCGGGTGGCGGTGACCGGTGTTGACGACGGCGATGCCGGAGGAGAAGTCGATATAGCGGTTGCCCTCGACATCCCAGATTTCCGAGTTCTCGGCGCGATCGGCATAGATTTGCGTCGTCATGCCGACGCCCCGCGAAATCGACTGGTTCTTGCGTTCGGAAATGGCGGCGTTTTTCATTTTTTCCTCTTCGGGCGAAAATTGGCGGGGCGGGCGTCGTGCGCTCACCCATTTGTCGTCCTATTTCAGCGATCGCTCAAGCCCTCACCGCAGCCGGGCCATTGGGCCTGTGGCGGCATCGGCGAGAGCGCCCTCATGCCGTGCGCGAAAAACCTTCGCTCGCCTTGAGCAGGTTGCGCGTATACTCCTTCGTTACCTGCCGCCGGACCAGGTCGGTGGCGTCTAGATTTTCGACCGCTTCGCCGTTCTGCATCACCATCAGTCGGTCGCACATATGGGTAACGATGGCGAGGTCGTGGCTGACCATGAGGAAGGTCAGGTCGCGCGCGCGGCGCACCTCTTCAAGCAGGTTCAACACCTCGGCCTGCACCGAGGCGTCGAGCGCCGAGGTCGGCTCGTCGAGAAGCAGGATCGACGGTTCGAGGATCAGCGCGCGGGCGATCGCCACGCGCTGGCGCTGGCCGCCGGAAAGCTGGTGCGAATAGCGGAAGCGAAAACCGGAGCCGAGCCCGACTTCGTCCAGCGCCCGGCCGATGCGCTTTTCGCCGTCGGCGATACCGTGAATGGCAAGCGGCTCCTGCAACAGCCGGTCCACCGTCTGGCGCGGGTGCAGTGAACCGTAGGGGTCCTGGAAGACCATCTGCACCTTGCGGTAAAATGCCTTGCCGCGGCGCTTGCCGAGCGTCTCGCCGTCGACGGCGATGGTGCCGGCCGACACCGGTGCCAGTCCGGCGATGGCCCGAAGCAGTGTCGACTTGCCGGAGCCGGATTCGCCGACAAGGCCGAAGGATTCGCCCGGCTTCACCTCGATCCCGACGCCCTTCAGCGCGCGAAAACGGTCATAGACGACTTCGAGGCCGCTGACGGCGAGGGCGGGGGGCGTAACGGTCACAGCGCCCACTCCGGCTTGCGCTCCAGAACCGGCAGCGGGTGGCGGTCGGCGCCGATCTTGGGGCTGCAGTCGAGCAGGCCGCGTGTATAGGGGTGCTGGGCGCGGGAAAGTTCCGAGGCCTTCAACTGCTCCACCACCTTGCCCGCATACATGACGATCACCCGGTCACAGAAAGAGGAGACGAGGCGCAAATCGTGCGAGATGAAGATCAGGCCCATGCCGCGTGTCGACACCAGCCGGTCGAGGATGCCCAGCACTTCCAGTTGCACGGTGACGTCGAGCGCCGAGGTCGGCTCGTCGGCGATCATCATTTCGGGGTTGGCGACCAGCATCATGGCGATCATGGCGCGCTGGCCCATGCCGCCGGACACTTCGTGCGGATGCAGGTCGAAGACGCGGCCGGGGTTGCGGATCTGCACCGCCTCCAGCATCGCCAACGCCCGCTCGCGCGCTTCCGCCTTCGTCACCTTTTCGTGCGTGCGCAGCGTCTCGACGATCTGCCGGCCGATGCTCATCACCGGGTCGAGCGAGTATTTCGGGTCCTGCAGGATCATGGCGATGCGTTTTCCGCGCAGTGCGCGCCGCTGGCCGGGTGAGGCGGCCAGGAGGTCGATGCCGTCGAAGGCGAGCTTTTTGGCGCTGATCCTCGCCTGCGGCGGCGTCAGCCCCATGATGGCGCGGCCGGTCTGCGATTTTCCGGAGCCGCTCTCGCCGACGATGCCGAGCCGCTCGCGACCGAGCGAGAAGGAAACGCCGCGCACGGCTTCGATGACGCCGGTGCGCGTCGGGAAGGTGACGCGCAGATCCTCGACGTCGAGCAGCGTGTCGCTCATTGTTCGCTGCTCCTTGGGTCGAGCGCGTCGCGCAGGCCGTCGCCGAGGAGGTTGAAGCCGAGGCTGACGATGAGGATGGCAAAGCCGGGCACGCCCGCCACCCACCACTGGTCGAGCACGAAGCGGCGGCCCGACGCGATCATCGCGCCCCATTCGGGCAGCGGCGGCTGTGCGCCGAGGCCGAGGAAGCCGAGGCCGGCGGCGGTCAGGATGATGCCGGCCATGTCGAGCGTCACCCGCACGATCAGCGAGGAAACGCACATCGGCATGATGTGGCGCAGCACGATGCGGAAGGGCGAGGCGCCCATCAGCTGCACCGCCTTGATGTAATCCGAATTGCGCACGGTCAGCGTTTCGGCGCGCGCGATGCGGGCGTAGGGCGGCCAGGAGGTGATGGCGATGGCCAGAACCGCGTTTTCGATGCCGGGGCCGAGTGCGGCGACGAAGGCGAGCGCCAGGATCAGCTTGGGGAAGGCGAGGAAGATGTCGGTGATGCGCATCAGCACCGTGTCGATCCAGTCGCCCGCATAGCCGGCGACGGTGCCGACCAGAAGGCCGATGGGGGCGGCGATGATGGCGACCAGCACCACCACATAGAGCGTCCAGCGCGAGCCGAAGAGAATGCGCGAATAGATGTCGCGGCCGAGATCGTCGGTGCCCAGCCAATGTTCCGCGCTCGGCGGCAAAAGCCGCGAGCCGGCGAGGTCGCCGACGGTTGCCGAATAGGGCGCCAGCACCCCGGCAAGGGCGGCAATGGCAATCAGGGCGAGGATGATGAGCAGGCCGACCAGCGCCAGCCGGTTAGCCGAAAAGCGCCGCCACGCCACATAGGCGCGCCCAAGCCGCGCCTGCAAGCGCGATGCCGGCCGCTCCGAAAGCAGCCACTCGCGGCGGGTCATGGGGGTGGCTTCGGAAGCGCTCATAAGCAGGCTCCCGAAGTTGGCTCATGGGTGAAAGGCCGAAGTCCCCCTCTCCGTCGCGCTGCGCGCGCCACCTCTCCCCCTTTCAGGGGGTGAGGAACGGCGGTGGCGAACTTGGCTCTTTTCCTCGCCCCCGCTAAGCGGGGGAGAGGTGGCGCGCGAAGCACGACGGAGAGGGGAACTGTCCTGACGTGATCTTGCCCTCTTTTCATTGCGCCTTCGTCCTTGGATCGAGCACCTGATAGAGCAGGTCGGACAACAGATTGATGGCGATGAAGACGGAGCCGATGACGATGGTGCCGCCCAGCACCGCATTCATGTCGGCGTTTTGCAGGGAATCGGTGATGTAGAGCCCGATGCCCGGCCAGGAGAACACGGTTTCGGTCAGCACCGAGCCCTCGAGCAGGCCCGCGTAGGAAAGCGCGATGACGGTGACCAGCGGCACCGCCGCATTGCGCAACGCATGGGCCCAGATAACACGCGTTTCCGACAGGCCCTTGGCGCGCACCGCCACGATATATTCCTGCGCCATCTCGTTCAGCATGAACGAGCGCGTCATGCGGCTGATATAGGCGAGCGAGAAATAGCCAAGCAGCGC
This sequence comes from Mesorhizobium sp., assembly GCA_049647745.1. GTDB lineage: Bacteria > Pseudomonadota > Alphaproteobacteria > Rhizobiales > Rhizobiaceae > Mesorhizobium. The sequence goes on along the minus strand of JBARYG010000218.1, from coordinate 2,903 downwards.
GGCCGGCAGGATGATGTGGCGGAAGGCGTCGCGGAAAACGTCCCACTGGCCCTGCCAGGCGGAATCCAGCAGGTAGAAGCCGGTAACCGGCGTGAACGTGTATTGGTAGACCACGTCGAGGCGGCCGGGAAAGGCCACCCATTGCAGCTTCGCATAGAAAAGCACGAGGCCGAGCAGCCCGAGCCAGAAGATCGGCACCGAATAGCCGACCAGGCCGATCACCCGCACGATCTGGTCGATGAGGCTGCCGCGCTTGACGGCGGCCAGCACGCCGAGCGGCACCCCGACCAGCGTGCCGATCAGGGTACCGACGGTGGCCAGTTCGATGGTGGCGGGAAAGACCCGCCTGATGTCGTCCATGACCGGATTGGTGGTGAGCACAGAGACGCCGAAATCGCCGGACAAGGCGCTCTTCACATAGATGTAGAACTGCTCCAGCAGCGGCAGGTCCAGGCCCATTTCACGCCGCGTCCGCTCGATGACGTTGGCGTTGGCGCGATCGCCGAGCACCGCCAGCACCGGGTCGATCGGAATGATGCGCCCGATGAAGAAGGTCACAGCCAGCAGGCCGAGATAGGTCGTTACCGCGATGAGCAGGAAACGACCGACCGCCGAGGCGATCGCCGTGCCGCGGGCGGCGCTGCCCGGCGCCGCCGTTTCGGTGTCGGTTGCGCTCACGCGCCGCGTCCCGAAGGGTTATTCCTTCGAGATTTGCCCGACGAAGTTGGTGTCGAAGCTCGGACCGAGCCTGAAGCCCTTGAGATTGCTGCGGGTCGCGGCGACTTCGATCTGCTGATAGATAATCACGAAGGGGCTGGTGTCGAGCACCTCCTGCTGCAGCTTCTTGTACATGTCGGCGCGCTTGGCGGAGTCTTTTTCAAGCAGGGCGGCTTCCGTCTCCTTGCTCAGTTCTGGAATGTCCCAGGCGTTGCGCCAGGCCAGCGTCGCCACCTTGCCGGTATCGGCGTTGTCGGGATTGGAGGCAAAGGTCTGGGCGTTGGAATTCGGGTCGAAATAGTCCTGTCCCCACTGGCCGATATAGATATCGTGGTTGCGGGCGCGGTACTTGGTCAGCGTCTGCTTGCCGTCGCCGGGAATGATTTCGACCTTGATGCCGGCCTGCCCGGCGGTCTGCTGGAACGACTCGGCGATACCGGTCACTGGCTGGGTGTTGCGGACGTCCATGGTGACGGAGAAACCGTCCTTGAGACCGGCCTTTTCCAAGAGTTCCTTGGCCTTGGCGACGTCGAGCTTGAACGGGTTTGAGTCCAGTTCGCCGAGCACGCCCTTGGGCAGGAAGGTCTGGTGGATTTCGCCGATGCCCTTGATCAGCGTCGAGCCGATGGCGTCGTAGTCGACCAGATATTTGAAGGCCTGGCGCACTTCCGGCTTGGCCAGGTCCTTATTCTTCTGGTTGAGGCTGATATAGTAGACGGTGCCCTTCGGCGCGCTGGTGGTGACGATCTTCTCGTTCTTGGCGACCGCATCGAGGTCGTTGGGCTCGAGGTTGCGGGCGACGTCGATGTCGCCGGCTTCCAGCGCCAGCCGCTGGCCGGAGCTTTCCTTCATGTGGCGGTAGATGACGCGGGCGAGCTTGGCCTTTTCACCGTAGTAATTGTCGTTGCGGTCCATGACCACGGCTTCGTTGGCGCGCCATTCGCGCAGCTTGAAGACGCCGGAGCCGGCGGAGTTGGTCTTCAGCCAGTCATTGCCGAAGTCGTTGTCGTATTTGTAGTCGTCGCTCGGCGTTACTGTCTTGAGATGCTCCGACACCAGCTTCTTGTCGACCACAGAGCCGACCGTCGCCGACAGGCAGTTCAACACGAAGCTCGGCGCATAAGGCTTGTCGACGGTAAAGACGAAGGTGGTGTCGTCGGTCGCCTTGGCCTTTTCCGTGACGTTGTCGGGAGTGAGGCCGAACTGGGTGAGGATGAAGGCGGGGCTCTTGTCGAGCTTGACGACGCGCTCGAACGACCAGGCGACATCGGCGGCGGTCAGCGGATTGCCGGAAGCGAATTTCAGGCCCGGCCTGAGCTTGAACGTATAGGTCAGGCCGTCATCGGAAATGGTCCAGCTTTCGGCGAGGTCGCCCTTGACCTTGGAGGTGTCGTTGAGGTCGAGACGCACCAGCAGGTCATAGGTGTTGCCGGTCACCTCCGCCGTCGAAAGCTCGAACGCTTCGGCCGGATCCATCGAAATGATATCGTCGATGGCGAACCCTTCGACCAGCGTATCGGCGGGCGTCGCGGCATAGGCGCCAAGCGGCACGCCGGTTACCAGAAGCGCGGACAGGGCAGCGCCCGCGAGCCAGAAACGCGAGCGGGGAGCGATTTTTTCCATCATCATTTCGTTTGTTCCCTTTGTTTTCTTCTTGTTACCGACGAGTGGTTTTGGCGACCATAGCGGCAGGCTTTGGGTCCGGCAACGGCATTTCAAAGCAGTTTTCTGGCCGGTGCAAATCGGTTTGCGGCTGCCGCCGCCATCGCGTCCGGAAGCTCCGTTTCCCATTGCGCGCGGCAATAGGCGCGGAAATCGAAGCATGGCAGGCCGGGGCAGACCTCGAATTCGATAAGGTGCACGGTGTCGTCGGCCTCGACCCGGCAATCGATGGAAAATACGTCGCGAAGGCCAAGCACCCGCATCAGCGTGGCGGCGAGCCCGCGGATTTTTTCGTCCGCCTCCGGCTGGCTGTTCGCGACTGGCGCAAGTTCGGGTTCCGCATAGCGGCCTTCGGCCTTCGCCGCCTGGCCGGTGTCGCCGTAAAGCGCGAGGCTGTCTTCCATGGTCTGGAAATCGCCGCTGGAATCGACGAAGGCGACGCCCAGAGCTTCGACACCCGTGTCGGGCTCGAGCCCGAGAAAGCTGGCGCGGACATTGCGGCCAGCGACATAGGGCTGAACCAC
>JBARYG010000217.1:0-7753 GCA_049647745.1 Mesorhizobium sp. | reverse complement strand
CGCGTCGCGATCTTTCAGATTCGCTCCATGAGCTTCAGGTCTTTGACTTTATGCATGCCCTGGCCCCGAAACCGCTTTCGGGAGACATGCTTTAGCGCCGAAACATGAAAGGCGCCGGAGGGGCGACACGGCGCGCGCAACCACCGGGGGGCTGCGGCCTGCGGCACGTCGCGTGTGATCGGATTCACGCGTCGTGCTGCAAGCTCTTATTTTTGCACAGGTCGTCATCCCCAAAACGCTGCTTGCTTTTGGGCGGCATGGTTAGGCGATCCGGTGCAAGGCGCTGAACTGGAACGATTGCGAGCCGCCCGTCGGCGTCGTGTGCATCTGCCGGCGCTCGCCCACCAGTTCAAACGACGGGCCGATCACCCTCGCCAGCTCCTGCGGATCGTAGCGCACGACCGGCAAGCCGCTGCAGCGTTCAGGGCCATCCGGGGCAAAGGTCGCGATGACCGCATGGCCGCCCGGCGACACGGCCTCGTGCAGCGCCGCGACATAGGCGGCGCGGTCGGCGGCCTGCGTCAGAAAATGGAAAGCCGCGCGGTCGTGCCAGACATCATAGGTCCGGTGGGGCCGCCACTGCGTGACGTCGGCCACGATCCATTCGACATGGGACGCCGCCGCCCCCAGCCGCTTCCGGGCCGCATCGAGCGCTATCGACGACAGGTCCAGAACCGCGAGATCGCGGCACCCCGCCCCGACCAGCGCATCCACCAGCCGGGACGCGCCACCGCCGATGTCGATCAGCGAAGGCTGGGCAAGGCCACCGAAACGGCCGATCAGTTCAAGCGACGCGTCCGGTGAAGACTGGAACCAGCTTACGCCGTCCTCGGCCTTGGTGGTGTAGACGCCATTCCAGTGGTCTTGCCGGCTGGTGTCGGGCATCATCGCTACTCCATGCCACGCGTCGGCGCCCATCATGCTCCGTTACTCGCGGATCGACAACGCTTGTCTTGCCTTGCGCGCCGCCACCGGCTTTAGTCGCCGCCATGGCCAAGGAAATCGAACGCAAATTTCTGGTGAAGGACGCATCGTGGCTTGCCGCGGTCGAGAAGAAAATCGCCCTCGTGCAGTTCTACGTGGCGATTTCAGCGGAACGTTCGATCCGGCTGCGCATCAGCAACGGCAAGAGCGCCAAACTGACGCTGAAATTCGGCAGCGACCTGGCCGAGCGCGACGAGTTCGAATATGCCGTGCCGCTGGCGGAGGCTTCCGAAATGATGGCCTTCGCGCTCGGCCAGGTGATCCGCAAAACCCGCCACCATGTGCGCCACCGCGACCATCTCTACGAGGTCGACGTTTTTTCCGGTGACCTCGTAGGGCTGGTCGTCGCGGAACTGGAAACGCCGGACCGCGTGCCCGACGAGGCGCTGCCGGCATGGATCGGCCAGGAAGTCACCGGCGAGATCCGCTATTCCAACGCATCGCTGGCGCTCAACGGGTTTCCGGAGTTCATCCGGTGACGGCGCGATAGTCAGGGCTTGCCGATCCCCGTGAACCGAGCCGCCAGCCAGCACAGCGACGCCCAAGCGAAGCCGGCGCACCAGCCGGCCATGACGTCGGACGGCCAGTGCACGCCGAGATAGAGCCGGCTTACCCCGATCAGGAACGTCAGGACCACGGCAAGCGCCACGACGCAGATTTTGGACACGCGACCAGGCAGGAAGCGTGCCGCCAGCAGGCCCAGCGTCAGGTAGGTCACGGCCGACATCGTCGCGTGGCCACTCGGAAAGGACAGCGTCGAAACCTCGGTGAGATGGGGGACGATTTCAGGGCGCGGCCGAGCGACCAAGAGCTTGAGCAGGCTGGTCAATGCCTGCCCGCCGGCAACGGTAAACACCAAGAACAAGCCGGTCGAGGCACGACGGTTCAGGGCGAGGTGGATCGCGACGACCGCCACCAGCAGAAAAACCACGACAGTACTACCGAGGCTGGTGACGTCGCGCACGGCCCCCTTCAGCCAATGCGGGCCGAGCGGCGTGTCGGGACGGCCGGCTTCGCGAAAGGCAAGCAGAATCCGGGCATCGAAGGCCGGCGGCGTGGCGGCGCTTGCGACGTGCATCAATTCCACCAGGCCGAAAATGCCGGCGACGACGATCAGGCCGGCGACGAGTACGGAAACGTCAACTCCGCCGATCTGCCTGCCTGCCATCTCTGCCTTCACCTTTGTTCAGGCTTCATCGGCCCTGCAAATATGGCCCGAGCGTGACCAGCGCAACGGCGACGACGGCGAGTACGAGGCCGACCGCCTGCAAGGAATTGATACGCTCGCCGAAAAACGCGAGCGCAATGGCGTTCACCGCCACAAGCTGGATGACCGCCGAAAGGCTGAGCGAGATGCCCATGCCGAATTCGCGGATGAGCCGCAGCATGATCAGGTTGCCGAGCGTATAGAGCGCCAGCGTCAGCGCGATCTTGCCGAAAGTGGGGGCCAGCGCCCAGTATTTCGCCACCGTCGCCGCAAGCAGGAAAACGCCAGTCGACAGGCCGAGCTGAAACAGACCCCAGAAACTCATTTTCCCCCACCATCGGCAGAATTTGCCGACCAAGCGTTGTTCCCGAGCCGGGATGCGCGGTCAAGAGGGCGGATCAGTTGCGCAGCCGGTAGCCGGTTTTGAAAATCCACGAGACGATGGCGATGCAGATCAGCAGGAAAACCACGGTCATGCCGAGGCTGATGCCGATCGACACGTCGGACTTGCCGAAGAAACTCCAGCGGAAGCCGCTGACGAGATAGACCACCGGGTTGAACAAAGTGACCGTGCGCCAGACCGGCGGCAGCATGTCGATGGAGTAGAAGGAGCCGCCAAGGAAGGTCAGCGGCGTGATGATCAAAAGCGGCACCAGCTGCAACTGCTCGAAGCTACCGGCCCAGATGCCGATGATGAAGCCGAACAGGCTGAAGGTCACCGCCGTCAGGATGAGAAAGCCCAGCATCCAGAACGGGTGCTGGATATGCAGCGGCACGAACAGCGACGCCGTCGCCAGGATGATGAGGCCGAGCGCAATCGACTTGGTCGCCGCCCCACCGACATAGGCCAGGATGATCTCCAGATAGGATACGGGCGCGGAAAGCAGTTCGTAGATGGAGCCGACGAATTTCGGGAAATAGATGGCGAAGGAGGCGTTGGAGATCGACTGCGTCAACAGCGACAGCATGATCAGCCCCGGCACGATGAAGGCGCCATAGCTGATGCCGTCGACCTCGGTGATGCGCGAGCCGATGGCCGAGCCGAAGACGACGAAATAAAGCGACGTCGAAACGACGGGCGAAACCACGCTTTGCAGGAGCGTGCGGAAGGCGCGCGCCATTTCCTGCCGATAGATGGCCCATACGGCGTGAAGGTTCATGCCTGTTCCCTCACCAGGTTGACGAAGATTTCCTCCAGCGAACTGTTCTTGGTGTCGAGGTCGCGGAACTCGATGCCGGCGCCGCCGAGATCACGCAGCAGCGAGGCGACGCCCGGCCGCTCGCTCTGGTCGTCATAGGTATAGGTCAGTCGCTGGCCATCGGCGGCTAGTTCCAGTTCGTAGCTGGAAAGGGCGGCCGGCACGGCATCCAGCGGCGTGCGCAATTCCAGCACCAGCCGCTTGCGGCCGAGCTTGCGCATCAGTTCGTCCTTGTCCTCGACCAGGACGATCTCGCCATGGTTGATGACGCCGACGCGGTCGGCCATCGCCTGCGCTTCTTCGATGTAGTGCGTGGTCAATATGATGGTGACGCCGTCCTCACGCAGCCTGCGCACCATCGCCCACATGTCCTGGCGAAGCTCGACATCGACGCCGGCGGTCGGCTCGTCGAGGAACAGCACGCGCGGTTCGTGCGACAGCGCCTTGGCAATCATCAGCCGGCGCTTCATGCCGCCGGAAAGGGTGATCGCCTTGGAATCCTTCTTTTCCCACAGCGACAGGTCGCGCAAAATCTTCTCGACCATGGCCGGGTTGGCCGGCTTGCCGAACAGGCCGCGGCTGTAGTTCACCGTCGCCCACACCGTCTCGAAGGCATCGATGGTCAGTTCCTGCGGCACCAGCCCGATCAGGCTGCGCGCGGCGCGGTAGTCGGTGCCGATGTCGTGGCCGTCCACCGTGACCGTGCCGGAGGAACGGTTGACGATGCCGCAGACGATGGAGATCAGCGTCGTCTTGCCGGCGCCGTTCGGCCCGAGCAGCGCGAAAATCTCGCCGCGCCTGATGTCGAGATCGACCGTCTTCAACGCCGAAAAGCCGGTGGCGTAGGTTTTCGAAACGCCGGAAATGGAAATGATGGGCTGCATGAAAACGCACTGCTGATGGAAAAGCTTCGGAGAAAGTCCGGTGAATGTCGGTTCGCTTTTTCAGAAGTCAATGCCGCCGCTGCGATTTCCGGCCCGCTCCTGCCATTTCCAGCCAGTGTTTTCCCGGAGGAAGGCCAAGGCTCGACGGTATTTGCTCAGTCGTAGGGCGGCCTGCCCGCCATGATATCGGCATAGAGGCCGAAATCGACATTGCCGCCCGACAGCACCACGGCAACGGTTCTGCCCTTGATGTCGATCTCGCCCGGCGACAGGGCGGCGAACGCCGCGCTGCCGCCCGGTTCCACCACCAGTTTCAGGTGGGCCATGGCGTCGCGCATCGCGCCTGCCACCGCCTTTTGCGAAACGGCGACACTGCCGGCAAGGGTCTTGCGGTTGATCTCAAAGGTGATCGCGCCGGGTTCGGGCGTCAGCAGCGCATCGCAGATGGAGGTGTGGCCGGGTTCGTTGGCCACACGCCTCCCGCTGGCCAGCGAGCGGCGGGTGTCGTCGAAATATTCCGGCTCCGCCGCCCAGATCTCCGTGGCGGGCGAACCGTGCCTGACGGCAACAGAGGTGCCGCCGATCAGGCCGCCGCCGCCGCAGGGGACCACCACCGCGTCGAGATGCGCGCCGAGCTTTTCAGCCTGCGCCACCAGTTCAAGGCCGATGGTGCCCTGCCCGGCGATGATCGCCGGATCGTCGTAAGGCGGCACCAAGGCCATGCCCTTCTCGACATAGGGCTGGGCAATGACCGCGCGATCCTCGCTATAACGGTCGTAGAGAACCACCTCGGCGCCCATGCGCCGGACATTGCCGATCTTCATCGCCGGCGCGTCCGAAGGCATGACGATGACCGCCTTGATGCCGAACATCGCGGCCGAGGCGGCAACGCCCTGCGCATGGTTGCCGGATGAGAAGGCGACGATGCCGCGGCCGCGCTCTTGCGGCGAAAGCGTGGAAATCTTGTTGTAGGCGCCGCGAAACTTGAACGAGCCGGTACGCTGCAGCACCTCCGGCTTGAACAGCAGCCTTGCGCCGAAGCGCTCGTTCAGCGCCTGCGATTCGATCAGCGGCGTCTCGACGGCGAGGCCCGCAAGGCGGGCGGCGGCGGCTTCGATTTCTGCGATGCCGGGCGGTGCGGGAATGGCGGTCATGCTGGTTCCTTCCGCAGAATCCTCAATCGCATCCATGTGAACAAAACGACGCCGCTGCGCCAATGAAAAATCGGTGTTCCCAAGGCTGGCACAGCAGTCGCCGGCGCTGGAACAAGCGCATGGAACGCTCGACGCGGCTTATCCAAGCATCACGGAATATGTCCCGCTCCGGCCGAAATCTGATTTGAACCGAACGGGTCCGGCGACGTTATGAGAAGGAAAAGGAGAGCCCAAATCATGCACAGAATCATCACCTCCACGGCCCTTGCCATGGCCGTCGCCTTCACCGCCGTTCCCCTGACTTTCAGCACCGCTTCGGCGCAGGACCTGGAACTGCAGATGGGTCGTGACGGCCCGAAATTGCGGATGCGTGACAATTGCGACCCGGATTTCGAGGACTGCTACCGTCGCGGCGACCGCTATGAGCGCCGGGACGACAACCGCGACGCGCGCCGCTACGACCGCGGCTGCACGCCCGACCGCGCGCTGGACAAGGCCGACCGGATGGGCATCCGCCGCGCCCGCATCGCCGATGTCGGCCGCCGCACCATCGACGTCGTCGGCCGTTCGCGCAACGGCAACCGCGTCGTCGTCACCTTCGACCGGCGCGACCGCCGCTGCGGCGTCATCGGATAACTTTTTCGACGGAGCGCGCACCTTTGCGGGCGACCTGTGCCGCCCGCAAAAGTCCTGCTATCCCAGCAGTGCGCGCTTGCGCTTGGCGCCGCCGACCTTGCGCCAGGTATTGAAGCGGTGCGTGGCGGCGGCGAAGGATATCTTCATCTGCTGGGCAACCGAGTAGCGCGACTTGCCCTCGTCAAACAGGCGATAGCAGCATTCCACCCCTTCCTCGGTGAGTTTGCCATCCGGGGCCTTGTTGTGCGGATTGGCCGGGTCGAATTGCTCGACTTCAGCTTCGATCATGCCCTTCAGGCGCAAAATATCCGCCTCGATGCTGGCTATCAGATCGAGCACGGGCTTCGCCTCGAATGCCTTGCGGTGTTGCCTGGCCGTCATGCGCGTTCCTTTCCGTATTGGCTTAGGTTTCCCTATATAGGTGGACATTCGCGCCTAAAAAGGCGGCGCTTTCGTTTTTTCGGTTCAATAATTTTCATGCAGGCGCAACCGTCGCCGATTGACCTGCGGCGGTTCGTTCTCTAGTTTAGAACAATTCTAAACTAGAGATTCATTGTCATGCTTTCCCGCGTGCTTGGCTTCGGCCGCCGGCGTTTCGATACGCTTTCCGAACAGGAAGTGCTGGCGCTCGCCATCTCGTCCGAGGAAGACGACGCGCGCATCTACCGTTCCTATGCGGACGGGCTGGCGGAAAGCTTTCCGCAGTCGGCGCAGATGTTCGAGGCGATGGCGAAGGAGGAGGACGGCCACCGTGCCTCCCTGATCGAACTGCACCGCAAGCGTTTCGGCGAACGCATCCCGTTGATCCGCCGCGAGCACGTCAAGGGCTATTACGAGCGCAAGCCCGACTGGCTGGTCCGGCCGCTCGGCATCGAGCATGTGCGCGCGCAGGCCGAGACGATGGAGCGGCAGGCCTATCTGTTCTACGTCGAGGCGGCCAAGCGCACGAGCGACGCCTCGACCCGCAAGCTGCTCGGCGACCTGGCGGCGGCCGAACAGCACCACGAGAAGCTGGCGCAGCATCTCGAACAGAAGCTCGTGCCGGGCGAGGTGCGCGACGAGGAGACGGCAACCGAGCGCCGCCAGTTCATCCTCACCTATGTGCAGCCGGGGCTGGCCGGGCTGATGGACGGTTCGGTGTCGACGCTGGCGCCGATCTTCGCGGCGGCGTTCGCCACGCACGACACCTCGCAGACGCTGCTGGTGGGGCTCGCCGCCTCCATCGGCGCGGGCATTTCGATGGGCTTTACCGAAGTCGCCTCCGATGACGGCAAGCTGTCGGGGCGCGGCTCGCCGATCAAGCGCGGGCTGACGGTCGGGCTGATGACGACGCTGGGCGGGCTCGGCCACGCCCTGCCCTATCTCATCCCGCATTTCTGGACGGCGACCACCGTTGCGGCAATCGTGGTGTTCTTCGAACTGTGGGCGATCGCCTTCATCCAGAACCGCTACATGCAGACGCCCTTCCTGCGTGCCGCCTTCCAGGTGGTGCTGGGCGGCGCGCTAGTGTTCGCGGCAGGCGTCTTGATCGGCAACGCGTAAGGGGTCGAAATTCCCTAGGGTCAGGACCTGTTAATCTGGTCGAAATGGTGTGAGGCCATCTGTGCGGATACGAGAAGCGAAGGCGTGGAAAACCTTTCGGTTTTCAAGCCTTCGCGACGAAGTTGCCGGACAGATGGACCACATCCT
>JBARYG010000216.1:0-13209 GCA_049647745.1 Mesorhizobium sp. | reverse complement strand
CCAAATAGCTATCGATCTTTCCCGTTTCGACCGTATCCCGCCGGGGAGTCAGGCCGCACGACGACAAGGAACATCTGGCTGATTGGTAGCGATTAGTACGCGGCCATTGAGCCACCGTCGCCCCAGTGCGCCGAGCGTGGAGTCCACGACTTCCGATCGGCTTGAGGCGTTCTGCCCTCGATCAACCGGTAGCATTTCGAGAAGTGGGATGCCGATACGAAGCCGCATGCGACCGCCACCTCCAAGACCGCCATCGACGTCTGGGTGAGGAGGAGCTTGGCACGTTCGAGTCTGAGCTTTAGGTAATACCGGGCGGGAGAGCAATGCAGCTCGTTCTGGAAGACCCGTTCGATCTGCCGACGTGAAAGACGGAGACGAAGCCCCAGTTCCGCAAGGGTGATCGGCTCCGACAGATTATCTTCCATCAGGTTGACCGCGGCTTTGATGATGGGATTGTTAACGCCCTGCGGGAATGCGAACGGGAGTCGCTGACGCTCGGTGCTGTCCCGCAATCGGGAAACGAGAGCCTGGCTGCAGATCTCGGCGGCGACCCTCGGTCCGAAGTCGTGGCCGACAAGGTGAAGCATCATGTCGAAGGAAGCCGCGCCGCCGGCGCAGGTGTAGATGTCGTCGTCGACCTCGAATATGCCGGAGGTCACGTCGCTTCCATCGAATTGTTCCGTGAACGCGGGCGAGTTCTCCCAATGAATGGTGCAGCGTCGGTTTTCGAGGATTCCCGATCTGGCGAGGAGATAGGCTCCGGTGCAAAGCGCGCCGAGGGAAATTCTCCGCCGACGGCATTCGCGGAGCCACGCCTCCAACGATCTGTCGGCGTAGCGTTCGACGTGGCGTCCCGAACAGATAAGCGCCATATCGGATTTGCTCAGGCTCTGCTGCCGCACCCGTTCTTCGCCCAACGAACGGTCGACCGAGACGCGCACGCCGTTGCTGGCGGCGACCGCGTTCCCGTCGGCGGACACGAGTCGCCAGCCGTAATGTTCATATCCGACGACCTGGTTCGCGAGGCGCAAGGCTTCGATAGCGGACGAGAACGCCAGCAACGTGAACTCCGGGACGAGGTAAAACACGAATGTCTTGCGGTCATTCGCCGACATCACGATGCGCGCTCCAAGTCTTGCTAATTGCGAACGTAGGGCCTCGCCAGGATCTACGATCTCAAAGGCCAAGAGCCATTTTTTGCTTTTCGGCGAATGCCTGTACGAGCCGGTCCGCTATGAGCGCCAGAATCGCCATTGAAACGCCTGCGGCTACCCCCAGACCCACGTCGCCCTGGCCCAGCGCGAGATAGATTTGCTGACCAAGATCGGTGGTGCCGACCAGCGCGGCGATAACGAGCATGGAGAAAGCGTAGAGGATGGTCTGGTTCAACCCCAGGAGGATGGTCGGCACCGCGTATGGGATGCGGACCTCACGGATCAATTGCCACTCGGTGGTTCCCGAGGATATCGCAGCCTCGACGAGCTCCTCCGGTGTCGAAATAAGACCATGACGGGTATATCGGACCATCGGCACGACGGCATATGCGCAGATGGCCAGGAAGGCCGAAAATTCTCCGATCTGGAAGAACATCAGCACCGGGATGAGAAAGACGAAAAGCGGTATCGTCTGGAGGAGGTCGCAGACTGGTCGGATGATTCGCCACGAGCGTTCGCTTAATGCGCAGAGTGCGCCGATGGCCCCGCCTACAATCACGCAGGCCAGAACGGCTGCACCGCAGAGATAGATCGACTGGAGAGCAGGCGTCCACAATCCGATGACTGCAACGGCCAGGATCATGAGCACGGCGTAAGTCGCCGTCTGCCATCCGCCGGAAGCCCAGCCCAGCGCGCCGAGACCAATAAGGACGAACGGCCAAGGCAGGTTGACGATACCCGTCAACAGCATCGCGGCCGCGATCACCAGGCTAAGTCCGCCGGCGGGATTTCCTCTACGCGCGATGGCCGCGGCGATCAGTCCGGCGGCGATCATCAAGGCAGCGCTCATCCACGGCATCCACTGGAACCCCCAGGTGAATGGAAGCACGGACTGGATCAAGCCTATGCGCAGCGGAAGAAGGAAATAGTACATCGCGCCGTTCTTCATGCTTTCCAGCATGACGGTGTACGTCGAAATGAACGTGCCAAGATATTGGTCGATCGCCGTGATGACGCCTTTAAAGGCCGAGTAGTCCTGAGGAGCCGGCAACCAGCGTGCTCCGGCGAGTGACAGTATTATCGCCAGCGCCGCGATAACCCACGCGACACGGGAAGAATACCGCTTCGCCTCGCTCGCGAATGCGCTGCTCATCCGGTCGAGGAGAATGGCGAAGATCACGATGACGAGACCGGCGACGAGGCTTTGACCGAAGGCAGCCTTGCGCATTGTCAGAAGGACTTCCCAACCAATATCGTTGAACCCGCCGATGACCGCAGCGATGATGACCATCGACAGGGAGGCCATGATGGTCTGGTTGACGCCGATCATCGTCTGCTGTGCTGCAGAGGGGACTTCGATGAGGAACAGTTGTTGCCAGCGGGTGGCTCCGCTCATGACGGCGGCTTCCCGAATTTCCGGCTCGACCCGCTGGAGCCCCAGGAGCAGATTGCGCGCCATGGGAGGGGCAGCGTAGATGACCGAAGCGATTAGACCCACCACCGGCCCGAATCCAAAGAGAAGCAGCAAAGGCGTCAAGTAGGCGAAGGTTGGTATCGTCTGCATCCCGTCGAGGGTAGTTTGAATCGGCCTGTTTAGTTTCGGGAACTCGTATGCGATCAGCCCGATCACGGCGCCCGAAATCAAAGCAATGGGCACGGAAACGAGCACCAGGGATAGCGTGTTCATGCCGGGTATCCAGTATCCGGAGAACAGCACAAAGCCGAGTCCGATGATTGCCAGGGCCGCCATGCGGAGCCCTCCGAGATACCAGGCAAACGCGATAACAATGCCGATTGTCAGGCTGTAGGGAGAACTGACGAGAAGGAGGTTGGCCCACCGCATGGGGTAAGCCAATCCAGAGGAGATCAAACGAGCGGCGGGCTTTATCACCTCGAAAAGCCCTGTGAGCGTCAATCCGATCCATTTGACGGCTGGCAGGGTAAGTTCCTGCGGCCATGTCGACAGCCACGGCAGATAGGGTGCCGCGAACCAGCATACGGCTCCGACACACAGGGCAACCAACGCCGCTACGGTGCCGCGAGACATGCCCCGTGTAGCGGACCAGCCCGCCCAATCGTTACGGGTGTCGAGGACAGTCACGTCTTTTCCACCTGTAGGGCGTCCGCCAGTTGCCTGGGATGAACGATGCCCGCCATCTTGCCGGACTGATCCCAGACCGGAACGGGTTGGTAGAGCGACATGCACGACGCCAGAGCCGCATCAATGGTCATGTCGACATCGAGCTTCGGATCATCGGGCATCTTCGGCAATGTTTCCGGCAGGGACATCATCGAACTGACGTGGGCGTACCGACCCTTCGGAACGTCGCGGGTAAACTCCCTTATGTAATCGTCGGCCGGATTAACGATGATCTCGTCTGGCGTCCCGATCTGAACGATCGCGCCGTCCCGCATGATCGCAATGCGGTCGGCAAGTTTCAGGGCCTCCGTGATGTCGTGGGTGATGAAGACCGAGGTCTTCTTCAGATCGGCCTGAATATTGAGGAATTCGTCCTGCAGCTGGCGACGGATCAGCGGATCGAGTGCCGAATAGGGCTCGTCAAGGAACCAGAGGTCGGGGTTTAGAGCTAGAGCTCGGGCAATACCCACGCGCTGGCGCTGCCCCCCGGAAAGCTCGCGAGGGTAGGCGTCCTCGCGACCGCCGAGACCGACAAGTTCGATGACCTCCATCGCGCGTCTGCGACGTGGCGTGTAGGGTTGGCCCTGCATCTTCAGCGGAAAACTCACGTTTTCAGCCACAGTCATATGCGGGAACAGCCCAAAATTCTGGAAGACCATGCCGAATTTGCCACGACGCAATTCGATCAGCCGCTTCTTGCTGGCTGCTAGGATGTCCTCGCCGCTAACCAGAATAGATCCCGCTGTTCCTTCGAGCAGTCGAGAGATCACCCGGATCAGGGTGGATTTGCCCGACCCGGACAAACCCATGATTACGAAGACTTCCCCTTCCGCGACGTCGAAGCTGACATCTGCCACCGCCGGAACCAAGCCACGCTGCCGTAACAGCTTTGCCGTTGCGGCAGCGTTAGCTTGGGTCTCCGACAACGCACGTTCCAGTTCCTGCCGGGCATTGGAGCCGTAAACCTGCCAGATGCCCTTGCAGGAAATCGCTGGAGATGAGTGAGGCATACCTCACCTCACTTCGTTGCTTGATCGATCAGCGGGCGCCAGGTGGAAGTGTTTTCGCCAACCCACTTCGATGCCACCGACTCGAGCGACTGTCCGTCGACGTCGATGGCCTCGATCATCGGCTCCTGCGCATCCACGGAAAGCTTGAATCCCTTCAAAATCTCATAGGCGGCTGGCCATTTATCCTTGAAGCCAGGCCACGCTGCCTTGAATATCGCACTCGGCAGCAAATCACAGTCACCGGTTACGTTGGGATTCGGGCCGTATGCGGGGTCGCTGTAGCATTCAGGCGTACCCTTCGGCAGATTGACGAACTCCAGATGGTATTTCGTGAAAGCCCAATGCGGCCGCCAGAAGAACGCAAGCAACGGCGTCTTGCGTTCGACGGATGCCTTTATCTCGGCCACCACCGCCCCTTCCGAGCCTGCGGGAATGGGTTTGAAAGGCAACCCTAAGGCCTTTATACGATCCGACCCCGGCGTTCCGTATTCGGCCGGATAGTCAACCGCGCGACCTAAAGGCATCGTCTCCGGAGTTACGAAGACGGAGGCGCACTTCTCAAGGGCCTTCCAATCGGGCAAACCGGGGCAGAGTTCAGCGGTCGGCGGCGTGTAAACAAAGCCTTCTCGCGCTTCGAGGCCCAGTTCACCCAAATCCTCCAGTTTGCCGGCTTCGTGCATCTGTCGATACTGGGCGGTGACATTCGATGCCCAGACCTCCATGGCCGCATCGAGTTGTCCTTCGGACATGGCCTGCCACATGTTCTGGTATCCGGCCACGATATATTCGACTTTGTAACCGGCAGCCTCAAGTATCTTGCCGGCAATCTGCGTGGTGATGTGCTGTCCTGTCCATTCATTGATGGCGAGCTTGATGGGTTCGTTGACAGCGCCCATTTCTGCTGCGGATGTCCAACTGGCTGATACGGCCAACGCACAGCCGGCCAGCGCGATTTTAAGGGCTTGATGCATTTTCATCTCCCATTCCTGACTTGTTCCCACCGGCAGTGTTGCACAACGACGCCAACGAATTTAACATCTATCGTCGCTAATTCATCATTTTTGGCCACGTGGCTGGAAGGACACGAATTGATCCAACTCCTGATCGTTGTAACTCCGAGCTTCAACCTGGCGACGACGACGGCATTTATCGACCCCTTTCGGGCAGCGAACTATCTGGATGGCACGCCCCACTTCCGATGGGTTCTGTCATCACCGGCAGGTGGTCCATGCCTTGCGAGCAACGGCGTTTCCGTCACAACCCAGGAACTGAGCGCCGTGAAGGACCAAGCGTTCGACATCGTCGTGGTTTCGACGAGTTGGGCGCCTGAAACAGCCAGTACGGCGCCGTTGCTGTCGTCACTGCGCAAGTGGGCCCGGTCGGGCAGTATCGTAGGCGCTCTTGATACCGGTGCATTCATCCTTGCGGATGCGGGTCTGCTGAGTGGCAGGAGGGCGACTGTTCATTACGAGCACATCGACGCTTTCAAAGAACTTCATGACGATATCGATGTCTCCGAAGATATCTTCGTTCGGGATGAGAAGCGTTTCACATGTTGTGGCGGAATGGCCTCCAGCGACATGGCCCTGCACATTATCGCGGCCAGTTCGAGCAACGCATTGGCGAACGCAACCGCACGCTACATCTTTCATCCGAAGCTGCGTCCAGCCGGCACATCACAGAACCCGGCGGGTGCCGAACCTCTCGGGAGCACGGTCCCCGACACGGTAAAGCGCGCAATCTCGATCATGGAACAGTACCTGGAAAATGCCCTGTCGATGCCGGATATCTGTGCGAAGGCGGATATTTCACACCGGCAACTCGATCGACTCTTTTCGCGCTATATCGGCAAGTCCCCTGCAATTTATTATCGTGACATACGGCTGGATCGGGCGCGGGGCCTCGTCACCCAAACGGACATGCTGCTGTCCGAGATTGCGATCGCCTCCGGCTTCTCCAGCCAGGTTCATTTCAGCCGTGCCTATCGGGAACGCTTCGGCCTCCCACCCCGAACAGATCGGGTAGAAGGGCGCATTCCCTTCGAGTTCCGTGCCTGGCCAATGCACCGTAAGAGCAACGCACCCTAGCGGTTTCCGGGTGTAGCGGAGCTACCCCATGACCAAAAAAGTTAAGTCAGCGGCGTTCCGCGCACAGAAGCGAACCGACATAGGTAGGAAGCTCGAGCCCAGCAATAGATTTTGTCCAGGAACGCGCTGGCTCGAAAGGTGCTCCCATGAACCTGCTTCCTACCCGGAAAGAATTCTCGACGATCAATGAAGGATATTCGGCGAATCCTTCGGCGTCGTTCTCCCTGAAGGCTGACGCCTATGTAGATCCGCGTTGGCACGGCGTCGACATCGAACAGATCATTGCCAAGACCTGGCAGTGGGTCTGTCATGTCGAAAAGGTCCGGGAGCCAGGCGCCTATGTCACCGTGGAAATCGCCGGTCGTCCTATCGTGGTCATCCGCGATCGAGACGGCGTGCTTCGAGCGTTTTACAACGTCTGCAAGCATAGAGCGCACGAACTGTTGCGCGGCGAAGGCAACACCAATCGTATCACCTGTCCTTATCATTCCTGGACGTACCGCACGGACGGTCAACTCGTTCGCGCGCCCGCTACCGAGAACCTCGAAAATTTCGACACCAAGGATATCTGCCTTGATCAGGTCCAGGTCGAGGAATTCTGTGGTTTCATCTATGTCAACCTCGATCCGGACGCGCCGTCTCTCAGTTCGCAAAGCGGCGATCTGGAAAGGGAAATCCGCCACTGGGCTCCGGATATCGATCGGCTTACCTTCGCCCATCGGCTGACATACGATATCAAGTCCAATTGGAAGAACGTCGTCGACAATTTCCTTGAATGCTACCATTGCCCGACAGCACATAAGGATTTCTGTACGCTCGTGGATATGGACACCTACAAGGTGACCACACACGGCATCTACTCCAGCCACATGGCTGATGCAGGGAAGGGCTCGAACAGCGCCTACGACGTCTCCAACGCCACCGTCCGAACGCACGCCGTCTGGTGGCTATGGCCCAACGTCTGCCTCATGCGATACCCGGGCCGCTCGTCGATGATCGTCTTGAACGTCATCCCGGCAGGACCGGACCGAACGCTTGAGACGTATGATTTCTACCTCGAAACCAAAGAGCCGGACGATATGGAACTGCAGACCATCAAGTACCTCGACGAGGTGCTTCAGGTCGAGGACATCCAGATCGTCGAGAGTGTCCAGAAGGGTATGAACACCCCCGCGTTCCAGCAGGGCCGGATTGTCAACGATCCGGAAGGTTCTGGCCAGTCGGAGCATGCCGTGCACCACTTCCACGGCTTGGTTTTGGATGCATACGCGAAATGCGCGGCGTCGGCATGACGCCGATGAACATTGTCGGGCTCATGGCCCTCCAGTTGGCACCGCATTCAGCAGTGCTTTCGCACGCAAGAAGGTGAAACGATGAGCGGTAGGCTGGGGGGGAAGGTCGCCTTCGTCACGGGCGGCCGAGGTGGCATCGGCAGGGCAATCTGCTCGCGGTTCATCCTGGAAGGCGCGGTCGTCTACGCGGCCGACCTCACGGATTCCGGAAGCCTGGGCTCATCGACGGAGGATGCCTCCCGATATGTCCGTCTGGACGTGACCTCGGAGGACGAGGCCAAGGCGGCGATGGCGAAAGTCGCCGCGGACGAAGGAAAACTCGATATCCTTGTCAACGCCGCTGGTATCGAACTCGAGAAGACCATAGAGCACACCACCCTCGAGGAATGGAACCAAAGCTTCGCGGTCAACGTGACGGGAACCTTTCTCGCGTCGAAGCACGCCTTGCCATTGCTCAGGAAGGCGGCCACCGGTGGCAAGACAGCGTCGATCGTCAACTTCGGCAGCTATGACGGTTTTATCGCCGACCCCGGCCTCGCGGCGTATTGTGCCACGAAGGGCGCGGTTCACGCGCTGACCAGGGCTATGGCGTGCGACTACGGCCCCGAAGGCATCCGGGTCAACGCGATTTGCCCCGGTTACATAGATACCCCCATGCTCCAGGCTTTCTTCGCCGGGGCAGGATCGGGTGGTGGCGGTGGCACTATCGAAACCCTCCGCGATGCAGTGCGTAACGTGCACCCGATCCGGAATTACGGAACGCCTGACGACGTCGCCAACCTCGTCAATTGGCTGGCAAGCGACGAGGCCCGCTACGCCAGCGGCCAGCTTTGGGTTCTCGATGGCGGGTTATCCGCGCAAGTTCAGCAAATGAGGCTCTAGCAATGGCGAAGTCCGTCATCATCACCTGCGCCACCACGGGTGGCATCCATACCCCGACCATGTCGGAGCATCTGCCGATCACCCCGAGCCAGATCGCGCAGGCAAGCGTCGAGGCCGCGGAGGCTGGCGCGGCGATCATCCATCTCCACGCCCGCAATCCCGAAAACGGCAAGCCTGACCCGAACCCCGACCTGTTCATGGATTTCCTGCCGCGGATCAAGCAGCAGTCGAACGCCGTCCTTAATGTGTCGACCGGCGGCGGCCTCGGGATGACACGAGAAGAACGTCTGCGTGCGGCGGTCCGGGCAAGCCCGGAAATGGCTTCCCTGAACGTTGGGTCGCTGAACTTCGGCATCTTCCCGATGATGGCCAAGTACAAGGACTGGAAATACGACTGGGAGCCGAAGTTCCTAGAGATGACGAAGGACTTCATTTTCCGCAACACCTTCGCCGACATCGAGTACGTCATCAAGGAACTGGGCGAAGGCCACGGCACCAGGTTCGAATTCGAGTGCTACGATCTCGGCCATCTCTACAACCTGGCCTGGATCGTGGAGCAAGGCTGGGTGAAGCCGCCATTCTTCGTCCAGATGGTGTTCGGCATCCTGGGCGGCGTCGGCGCCGACCTCGACAACCTGATGCATATGCACACGATCGCCGAGAAGCTGTTCGGCGGAAGCTACGAGTGGTCGGTCCTCGCGGCGGGGCGCCACCAGATGCCCTTCGCGACACAGGCCGCGCTGCTGGGTGGCAACCTCCGCGTCGGCATGGAGGACAGCCTCTACATCGGCCCCGGTCAGAAGACGACTTCGAACGCAGAGCAGGTCAAGAAAATCCGCACGATCGTCGAGAACCTCGGCCGGACCGTGGCCACTCCTGACGAGGCGCGCCAGCGGCTGGGGCTCAAAGGCGCCAGCGAAGTGAATTTCTGATGCAAACGAAGCTCCTGATCAACGGTGAACCGGTCGAAGGCGCTGGCGAAAAACTGGCCGTTCCCGATCCAGCGACGGCGAAATACGTCGCGGACCACACCAGTATGATCCGCCGCGATCCGGTCGGCCCCGTCGCTGCGATCACACAGTGGAACTATCCGTCGATGATGGCGGCGTGGAAAATCGCGGCAGGATGCACGGTTAGCTATCCATCTCAATACGGTGCTGTGCTCAGCCTGGGCGGATCGGCATGACGATGCTCGAAGGTGAAGTCGCGATCGTTACGGGAGGGGGGCGCGGCATCGGACGCGCAGTCGTGCGCCGCCTCCTGACGGACGGCGCGAAAGTCGTCGCCTGCGGGCGGGGAACCCGTCCGGACGACCTGGAGGACGGCGTTGTCTGGGTCCAGGCCGACGTGTCTCGTTCGGCTGACGCTAAGCGTATCGTCGATGCCGCCGTCACCGGGTTTGGCCGCGTCACGGCCTTGGTGAACAACGCGGGTATTCAGATCGAGAAGACCACGCCGCAGACGACCGACGAGGACTGGGACGCTCTCGTGGGCGTGAACTGCAAGGGCGTTTTCAACATGTGCCGCGAAGCGCTGCCTGTGATGGCGCGGGGCGGCGGCAGCATCGTGAACGTCGGCTCGATATCCGCCAACGTCGCCGACCCCTCCATGGCGCTCTACAACGCCTCGAAGTCGTTCGTTCACGGGCTGACGCGTTCGATAGCGGTCGACCACGGACCTGCCATCCGATGCAATGCGGTCAGCCCAGGCTGGATCATGACCGAGATGGCGGCCGACGGATTCGCGCTGGCGAAAGATCCCCAGCGCGCGATGAACGACGCAGTCGCCCGGCATGCGAGCGGACGGCTCGGACGGCCCGAAGATGTGGCGAACGCCGTCGCCTGGCTCCTCGGCAAGGATGCGGCGTTCATTACCGGACAATGCTTCGTAATCGACGGCGGACTCACTTCGGCATCCCCACTCAGACCGGGACTCTTCTAATGACAAACTCAAAACATACAGCAGTACTGGGCGCGGGTGTGATCGGCGCCAGCTGGACGGCGCTCTTCCTCGCCGCCGGGCGATCGGTCGCCGTCTTCGATGTCGCTCCCGACGTCGAGAAGTCCGTCCGTGACTACGTCGAGCGCGCGTGGCCCACCCTTCAGGAGTTAGGGCTGGTCAAGGGAGGCGATCCCGATGCCGTGACGTTCCACAAGAACCCGGCTGATGCCGTGGAAGGCGCGTCGTTCGTACAGGAGAGTGTCCCTGAAAGGATTGCCGTCAAGCATCAGCTCTACAAGGACATCGAGAACCGGTTGGCGAAGGACGTGGTTGTCGCGACTTCGGCGTCCGGCCTTACGCTTAGCGAAATGCAGGCGGGATGGAGGAATCCTTCCCGCTTTGTGCTCGGCCATCCCTTCAACCCACCGCACCTCATTCCCCTCGTCGAAGTCATGGGCAACGCACGGACCGAGGACGGCGTCGTCGAAGCCGCCGAGGAATTTTATGAATCGGTCGGCAAGGTGACGATCCGGGTGAACCGCGAGGTGCCGGGCCACGTGGCCAACCGCCTGCAGGCTGCGGTCTGGCGCGAGGCGATCCATCTCGTGAAGTCTGGGGTCGCCAGCGTCGCCGATGTAGACAAGGCGATGTGGGCGGGCCCGGGACTCCGCTGGGCCGCTATGGGCCCAACCATGCTCTTCCATCTCGGCGCCGGCGAGGGCGGCCTCGAGGCGTTCTGCGAGCGCTATTCCGACAGCTTCAACCGTTGGTGGGACGACCTCGGCGTCCTTCATCTCGATTCCGACATCGCGCGGCAACTCGTCACCGGGGTCGCGGCCGAGGCGAACGGCCAGAACCATTCGGCATTGTCGGAAAAGCGGGACGCTCTCATCGCCACGATGCAGAAGGCGATGGCTCCGCTACGCGCCGGTTAGCGCGAGGAGAAACACGTGGAAGCCATCGGAGTGCAGGAACCCGTCGTCGTGGTCGGCGCGGGGCAGGCGGGCTTTTCCGTTGCGTCGAAGCTTAGGGATCTGGGTCACGAAGGACCGATAACGCTCATTGGCGACGAGGCGCAGCCTCCTTACCAGCGTCCGCCACTCTCCAAAGCATATCTACTGGGCGAGATGGCTGTCGACAGGCTCTATCTCCGGCCCGAGGACTTCTATCGGCAAAGGTCTATTGTCCTGAGGTTGTCCTCGCGTGTCGAATCCATCGACCGCGCCAGGCGGGAAGTGGCGGTCAACGACGGAACGACGCTGCCTTATGCCCGCCTCGTCCTTGCGACCGGAGCGCGGCCCCGACAGCTTCCCGCAGCGATGGGCGGCACGCTGGACGGCGCCGACTATGTCAGGAACCTCGCCGACATCGACGCCATGGCGGCGGAATTCAAGCCCGGGCGCCGCGTGCTCGTCGTCGGCGGCGGCTACATCGGGCTGGAGGCCGCGGCGGTCGCATCCAAGCTGGGTCTTTCCGTTACGCTGATCGAGGCCGCGCCACGTATCCTGCAGCGCGTGGCAGCGCAGGAAACCTCCGATTATTTCAGGAGACTGCACGTCGGCAGGCTCGTCGACATCCGGGAAGGCGTCGGATTGAAAACGCTGAGCGGCGACGGACGGGTGTCGAAAGCGATCCTGGCGGACGGCTCCGAGCTTCCGGTCGATTTCGTGATTGCGGGCATAGGCGTTGACCCGAACGTCGAGCTTGCGGCCGGATGCGGGCTCGACGTCGAGAACGGCATCAAGGTCGACGAGCGTTGTCGGACGTCAGATCCCGTGATCCTCGCGGCTGGCGATTGCGCGTCGTTCCCATGGCGAGACAGGCGGATCAGGCTCGAAAGCGTTGGCAACGCGATCGATCAGGCCGGATCCGTGGCGATGAGCATCGTCGGCAAGGAGCAGGACTATGACGCCAAACCCTGGTTCTGGTCGGATCAGTTCGACGTGAAGCTTCAGATCGCCGGGCTTTCGGCGGGACACGAGAAGGTGTTCGTTCGGCCGGGTCCGGGAGAGGCAATCTCGTTCTGGTATTATCGTGGCGCTCAGCTCATAGCCGTCGACGCGATGAACGATCCGCGGGCCTACATGGTCGCGAAGAGGCTCGTAGACACAGGCAGGTCGCCTGATCCGGAGCTCGTAGTCGATCTGGCTATGGATTTAAAATCCTTGTTGTCATAGTGCGGACGCGAGGCATCGCCGCCTTCCTCATCGCCATGACGTTCAGGCCGTTTGCGAAGAAGGAGGAGAGGGGCTGGTGGCGGCGTGAGAAGGGATGATGAGGGGTGGCTAATGCTTTTCCACAAGAGGAGAGGAAGAATCGCACCTGCGTTAATAATTAGAAATTCACAACCCCACGGATTAAACCAAAAATGTATTCCTAATACTCATATACTTGTCTTATAAGTCGGTTGTATAGTCATCATGATCCAATAAATTACCAATATTGCCCAAAATGTGTACCAAAAATACGTACGACGAAATATAAAATTTTTTGACCTCGTATAAGAATTATAAGATACAACTGTCTTAATCTTGTCGTATTCCGAAGCCGTTACAATTATTTGATCTTGTGGCTCGCTGGTCTGCCCCCTGAAAAGTGGTCCTCCCTGAAGTAGGCTATTTAGTCTGAGAGAGGACGTTGGAATGCCCCAGAAAAAGCACAAACCCGAAGAGATCGTGGCGAAGCTGCGCCAGGTCGATGTTC
>JBARYG010000215.1:0-7274 GCA_049647745.1 Mesorhizobium sp. | reverse complement strand
CGTACGCCTTGAAGTCCCCGAAATACTTCGTGATCGCTGCCGTCAACGACGTCTTGCCGTGGTCGACGTGACCAATCGTGCCGATGTTCACATGCGGCTTGTTACGCTCGAATTTGCTCTTTGCCATGTGAGGTCTCCATTCCTAGCGGCCGGTGAAGGCGTTTAATTAAGTTACAGGTGCAGTCCCTTGGAACTACGCGTATTTCTTCTGGACTTCCTGCGCGACCGCAGTCGGAACCGGCTCATAGTGGTCGAACTGCATCGTATACTGGGCGCGGCCCTGCGACATCGAGCGCAGATTGTCCACGTACTTGAACATGTTGGCGAGCGGCACCATCGCGTTGATGACGACGGCGACGCCGCGCGCTTCCTGGCCCTGGATCTGGCCACGACGCCCGTTCAGGTCGCCGATGACGTTGCCGACATAATCTTCCGGCGTCACCACTTCGACCTTCATGATCGGCTCCAGCAACTGCACGCCAAGCTTGGGCGCCGCTTCGCGGAAGCAGGCGCGGCCGGCGATTTCGAAAGCCAGGACCGACGAGTCGACGTCGTGGAAGGCACCGTCGATAAGCGTCGCCTTCACGCCGATCATCGGGAAGCCCGCGAACGGACCGGAGGTCATGACGCTCTCGATGCCCTTCTGGACGCCGGGGATGTATTCCTTGGGCACTGCGCCGCCGACGATCTTGGACTCGAACTGGAACTCGGTGCTTTCCGGATCCGGCTCGAAGATGATCTTGACGCGGGCGAACTGGCCCGTACCGCCGGTCTGCTTCTTGTGGGTGTAGTCCTGCTCGTGGGTCCGCGTGATCGTTTCGCGGTAAGCCACCTGCGGCGCACCGACATTGGCCTCGACCTTGAACTCGCGACGCATGCGGTCCACCAGAATGTCGAGGTGAAGCTCGCCCATGCCGGCGATGATCGTCTGGCCGCTTTCCTCGTCGGTCTTGACGCGGAAGGACGGGTCTTCGGCAGCCAGGCGATGCAGCGCGAGGCCCATCTTCTCCTGGTCGTTCTTGGTCTTCGGCTCGATCGCGATCTGGATGACCGGATCGGGAAATTCCATGCGCTCGAGGATCACCGGATGCAACGGATCGCAAAGCGTGTCGCCCGTCGTGGTGTCCTTCAGGCCAGCCAGAGCGACGATGTCGCCGGCGAAGGCCTCTTCGATATCCGCGCGCGAATTGGCATGCATCTGCAGCATGCGACCGATGCGCTCCTTCTTGCCCTTCACCGTATTGTCGAGCGAAGCACCCTTGACGAGCTTGCCCGAATAAATGCGCGCGAAAGTCAGCGAACCGACGAACGGGTCGTTCATGATTTTGAACGCCAGCATCGAAAGCGGCTCGTCATCCGACGACCGGCGAACGAGTTCCGCATCCGTCTTGGGGTCGACGCCCTTGATGTCTGGAACTTCGTCCGGCGCAGGCAGGAAATCGATGACGGCATCGAGCAGCGGCTGAACGCCCTTGTTCTTGAACGCCGTCCCGCAAAGTACCGGATGGAACTTCACAGCAATGGTGCCCTTGCGGATCAGTTCGCGGATTTCGTCGTTGCCGGGCATCTTGCCCTCGAGGTAATTCTCAAGCGCCTGCTCGTCCATCTCGACGGCGGCCTCGATCATCTTCTCGCGATATTCCTCGGCCTTCGCCTGCAGGTCGGCAGGGATGTCGATGACGTCCCAGTCCGCGCCGAGATGCTCCTCGTGCCAGACCAGTGCCTTCATCTCGATGAGATCGACGACGCCCTTGAATTCGCTTTCAGCGCCGATCGGCAACTGGATCGCAACCGGGATGGCGCCCAGGCGAGACTTGATCATGTCGAGGCAGCGATAGAAATCGGCGCCGATCTTGTCCATCTTGTTGAAGAAGATCATGCGCGGAACATGATACTTCTCGGCCTGGCGCCAGACCGTCTCCGTCTGCGGCTCGACGCCGGCATTCGAATCGAGCAGCGCGATGGCGCCGTCGAGAACGCGCAGCGAGCGCTCCACCTCGATGGTGAAGTCGACGTGTCCGGGCGTGTCGATGATGTTGTAGCGGTACTGCTTGCCGTTGCGGCCCTTCCAGGAAGTGGTGGTCGCAGCCGACGTGATGGTGATGCCGCGTTCCTGCTCCTGCTCCATCCAGTCCATGGTCGAGGCGCCGTCATGCGTCTCGCCCATCTTGTGGTTCTTGCCCGTGTAATAGAGAATCCGCTCGGTCGTCGTCGTCTTGCCGGCATCGATATGCGCCATGATGCCGAAGTTACGGTATTCGTGGATGTGAAATTCGCGGGCCATTGGAGTAGCTCTCTCGTCTTTGTTTGCGCTTACCAGCGGTAATGCGCGAAGGCGCGGTTGGCTTCCGCCATCTTGTGGGTGTCTTCACGCTTCTTCACGGCGGTGCCGCGGTTGTTGGCCGCGTCCATGAGCTCGCCGGAGAGGCGGTCGACCATGGTGGTCTCGTTGCGGTTGCGGGCGGCCGTGATCAGCCAGCGGATGGCCAGAGCCTGACGACGCTCGGGGCGCACATCGACCGGAACCTGGTAGGTGGCGCCGCCGACGCGACGCGAACGCACTTCCACATGCGGCGCGACATTGTCGAGCGCCTGATGAAAGACGGTGACCGGCTCCTGCTTGGTCTTCGCCTGAACCTGGTCGAGCGCGCCATAGACGATGGTCTCGGCGATCGACTTCTTGCCGTCATACATGACGGCGTTCATGAACTTGGTGACAACCAGATCGCCGAACTTGGGGTCCGGATTGATCTCACGCTTTTCTGCACTGTGACGACGGGACATGTTTTCTCAGCCTCACTTAGGACGCTTGGCGCCGTATTTCGAACGACGCTGCTTGCGGTTCTTCACGCCCTGCGTGTCGAGTACGCCGCGAATGATGTGGTAGCGAACGCCGGGAAGATCCTTGACGCGACCGCCGCGGATCATGACCACCGAGTGCTCCTGGAGGTTGTGGCCTTCGCCGGGAATGTAGCCGATCACCTCGAAACCGTTGGTCAGGCGAATCTTGGCGACCTTGCGAAGCGCGGAGTTCGGCTTCTTCGGCGTGGTCGTATAGACGCGCGTGCAGACGCCCCGCTTCTGCGGGTTCTGCTGCATGGCCGGGACCTTGTTGCGCACGGCGGGCGCCTGGCGCGGCTTGCGGATCAGCTGGTTGACGGTAGGCATTAAACCCTCTTGTCTCTCAATTCCGTGTCTCGAACCCTGTCAGGGGTGCTCCAAGCAGCACTTCCATACGCAAATTCGGGCCACAAACCATGCAACATGGTCTTGCCCGAACAAGTGGCAGAGGAAGCGGAACCGCTTCATGCAAGCCGGAAATGTCTTTTCGCTCGTAAAACGAACCCTGTTTGAGGCAAACTCCAAAGCGCGTCGCTTCGGACGAGCAAGCCTCACATCGGTTCTGACTGGGCGGCTTCTACTCGCAACACTGCAAACCGTCAAGCCCGAAGAGCCAAATATTGCTACGCCGCATGGCCGTAAAGGGACGATGCCGGCGCCCGGCAATTTTCTTTCGCACTTTTGCGGATGCAGGAAAGAATGTAACCGCTTTTTGTCTGTCTCCGGCCCCCGCTTCATGCGAAAAGGCCGCAAGTCAGGCTTAAGTTGAGCGAATCTTGTGAGCGAACCCCTAAACGACAACGAACAGCAACGGTCGGTCACCCTGATTACGGGGCGGGTTCGCCAGCGCAAGGGCGGCAAGGCGGAAGGCGTGCACGTCATGCTGGTCGCGCCCGACGACGATTCGGCGGTGCGCCGGGCGCTCGAATCGCTGGCGGCCGAAGGCTACGCCGAAGCCGAACTCGACCAGATCGGCGACATGGAAGGCGAGCCCGACGAAGAGCCGCATCTTTCGGCCTGGCAAGGCGCGCTCGAAGGCGAAGTATCGATCGTGACTTTCGAGGAACCTGCCTGACATGCGAAAGCCGGAAATGATGAAGCAAGAACCGGCAAGCCCGGTTTCCCGCGGTTGGGTCGACGGCGCCGTCGCCGCCATCGAGGCCGACCAGCGACGCTCGGCCGACACCCATTTATGGAAGCTCGACGTGCCGGCGCTTTCCGGCATCGACCTCTACCTGAAGGATGAATCGACCCACCCGACCGGCAGCCTGAAGCACCGGCTGGCGCGCTCGCTTTTCCTCTATGCGCTGTGCAACGGCCATATCCAGCAAGGCGCGCCGGTCATCGAAGCCTCGTCCGGGTCGACCGCCGTTTCGGAAGCCTATTTCGCGCGCATGATCGGCGTCCCCTTCTACGCGGTGATGCCGCGGACCACGTCGGCCGAGAAAATCGCGGCGATAGAGCACTATGGCGGCAACTGTCATTTCATCGACGACGGCCGCCGCATCTATGCCGAATCCGCCGAACTCGCCGCGCGGCTGGGCGGTCACTTCATGGACCAGTTCACCTATGCCGAGCGCGCCACCGACTGGCGCGGCAACAACAATATCGCTGAGTCGATCTTCGAACAGATGCGCGAGGAACGCCATCCGGTTCCCGCCTGGGTGGTAATGGGTGCCGGCACCGGCGGCACCACCGCCACTATTGGCCGCTATATCCGCTACAAGCGCCATGCCACCCGGCTGTCGGTGGCCGATGTCGAGCACTCCGCTTTTTTCGACGGCTTTTCGACGCGCGATCCGGCATGCCTTTGCGAAGAGCCTTCGCGCATCGAGGGGATCGGGCGGCCGCGCGTCGAGCCGTCCTTCGTGCCGGGCGTCATCGACCACATGCTGCGCGTGCCCGATGCGGTTTCCATCGCCGCCATGCGCGTCCTGTCGAAGCGCCTCGGCCGGCGTGTCGGCGGTTCGACCGGCACCAATTTCGTCGCCATGTGCTTCCACGCCGCGCGTATGAAAGCAAACGGTGAACAAGGTTCGCTGGTTACCCTGATCTGCGATTCCGGCGAGCGCTACGCCAATACCTATTACGCTGAAGAGTGGCTGCGCGACAAAGGTCTCGACCCCTCGCCTTTCGAGCCCCTGATCGAAGCGTTCCTCGCCGGCGGGGATTTGAACATTGAACTCGAGGAGAGTCGCGGATGACGGCAAAGCCCATCAAGCTTGGCATCGTCGGCGTCGGCAAGATCGTGCGCGACCAGCATCTGCCCGCACTGGCAGCTAATCCGGCCTATAGCCTCGCCGCTGCCGCCAGCCGCAACGGGCGCGTCGAGCAAATCCCCAATTTCACGACCATCGAGGCGATGCTGGAAGCGGTGCCGGACCTCGATGCCGTCTCGCTGTGTATGCCGCCGCAATTCCGCTACGAGGCCGCGCGCACCGCGCTTGCCGCGAAGAAACACGTTTTCCTCGAAAAGCCGCCCGGCGCCACGGTCAGCGAAGTGGAAAACCTGAAAGCTTATGCCGCAGCGCAAGGCGTATCGCTGTTCGCCAGTTGGCATTCCCGCTACGCGCCGGCGGTTGAGGCCGCGCGTTCCTTTCTTGCCGGAACCCGTATCCGGTCAGCGGCGATCAACTGGAAAGAGGACGTACGGCGCTGGCACCCGAACCAGGACTGGATCTGGCAGCCGGGCGGGCTCGGCGTCTTCGACCCCGGCATCAACGCGCTTTCGATCGCCACTCATATCCTGCCGGCGATGTTCATCACGGCGGCAACGCTGGAATTCCCGGAAAACCGCGCCTCGCCCATCGCGGCGAAGATCGATTTCCGCACGGCGGACGGTTTTGCAGTGACGGCCGACTTCGACTGGCGCCAGACCGGCCCGCAAAGCTGGGACATCCTGGCCGAAACCGATGCCGGCTCCATGCTCCTGTCTGGCGGCGGCGCGAAGCTCTCCATCGACGGCAAAATTGTCCATGACGGGCAGGAAGCAGAGTACCCGATGCTCTACAGGCGCTTTGCCGAACTGGTCCTCGCCGGCGCATCCGACGTCGACCTTGCACCGCTCCAGCATGTCGCCGACGCCTTCATGTTGGGCAGGCGCACCGTGGTGGAAGCCTTTCACGACTAAAGAGCATGTCGCCGAAAGGTGCGCAGCGGTTTTGAGATAACGCCATGCGCAAAAAAGCTTACTGCACCGGCATGAATCCGGTCACACGCGTCGTACTGTAACGGCCTGTTCACAGCAGGCGCTTGATGAGGCCGATCAGTTCGCTTTGCCGGTGAGTACCGGTTTTCTGGAATATGGTCTTCAGCCGGTCCCGCGCCGTCCCGACCGTCAGGCCGAGTTGCATTGCCGCCTCTTTCAGCGTCAGGTTCTGCGCCAGGGCCGCGCAAAGACGAATTTCCGCCGCAGTCAAAGCAAAGGCCGACCCGATGAGCGCCGTCGATCCGTGGTTCTCCCTGCCCAACAACGGACGTAGCGTCACAAGAAACAACGGCCGCGAAGAAACCACGATTCCCGGCCGCGACGACCTCGGAAGCGCAGCAATGCTGATCTGGTAGAATTCGTCGTCGTTGCGAAACAGCCGCGACGTGCAATTCATCAATACGCCCTGCGCAAGCTGCTGCAGCGTATCGGCCAACCAATTGTCGGCTTCCGGCGCAAGCACGTAAACCAGGTTCGCCCGCAGCACCAGCAGACGCCGCCGCCGGAACTCCGCCTCGGCGACCCCGTTCATGTCGTGGACACGCCGGTTGCCGTCGGTGACGAAGACGATATCGTCCGAGCGTGCCACGAGCGCCGCCGCCGAGCGTTCGGTGAGAAGAAGATCATTGAGCCGCCGGCCGATTTCCGCCGAACGTTTCAGCGGCCCCCGGATGCGTTTCAGCACCTCTTCGCTGACACGCCCGACACTTTCGCTCAGATTCGCAGGGTAATGCAGGGCGAGCAGCACCAGGTCGTGGGGCGTCGCTTCGAACATGATGGCCGAAGACGCATCGATGGAGCGCTGGGGAGCGAGCCAGTCGCTGTAGAACTCCGAATTCTGGAAAGAATGCGCAGGATAGTCCCGTTCAGAAAGAAAGACACTGCCCGGCGCTCCGCGGGAAAGGAGGTTCATCCACGGATTGATGAAGGAATAATGCGCCTTGTAGGAAGCGACATAGCCCGCTTCCAGCCCCTTGACCAGTTCGAGGTTGAGCGCGCCACGCGGTGGGTCGATGCTTAGAAGCGCCGCCGCCCCTTCCGGAAAGATATCGGAAAGATGCGTGGCGACGTCTTCCCACGCCGAGGGGTCGAAAGGCGCATGGTCCAGCGCCTCGCCTATTTGAGCAGAAATATTGGAAACCAAATCGAGGTCGAGAGGACGTCTCTCGAAACCACCCGCCATATAGACTCTCCCCAGCGTCTAATAAGCTAGCTACGGTAAAAC
>JBARYG010000214.1:0-6216 GCA_049647745.1 Mesorhizobium sp. | reverse complement strand
GGGGTTTCAAGGTGTTGTTCTTCTGATTCATTTTCGGGTTTCCGCTTTGGATAATCATGATGCCTCTGCTCTCAACCGCAGAAGGACATCCCCTCATGAACTCCCCCTCGAACTCTCCGCTCGGCGGTCATGCCAACCTTCTTACGCCAGTCTCTTCCGCGCATTATGCTGGGCGGGACGGAAGAGACTGGGTGGAAATCACGAGTGACCGACAAGAGCGATATTGAGGCGAACCTGGCGCGGGTTCGAGCGCGCCTGGCCGATCTGGATGCCGAGCGGCGTGAGCTTCAGCGCGAGATGGAGGCACTTGAGGTTCGTCTCGTTGCAGAGCCCGTGCCAACTGTGAAACAGCCCTCCTTCGAGAACGCCCCCGTCACGAATGCCTCGCCGTCGCACGAAAAGGTTGATCTGTTCCGCCGCCTGTTCACCGGTCGGCCTGACGTATTCCCGGTGCGATGGGAAAACAGGAAGACCGGTCGCTCAGGATATTCGCCTGCTTGTGCCAACGAATGGGTGAAGGGCATATGCGGCAAGCCGAAGGTCAAATGTGGCGAATGCCCCCATCAGAAGTTCATCCCGCTGGACGAAAGCGCCATTGAAAAACACCTGCGCGGTGATGATGGCCGAAGCGGAGATTTTGTCGCCGGCGTCTATCCGCTGCTATCGGGTGATACGTGCTGGTTCCTGGCGGCGGATTTTGACAAGGCATCCTGGGCGGAAGACGCCAATGCGCTGCTCGAAACCTGTCGGGCAAAGGGAGTCCCTGCAGCGCTGGAACGATCGAGGTCTGGGAACGGCGGTCATATCTGGATCTTCTTCTCCGAACCGGTAGCCGCCCGTCTGGCACGCCAGCTTGGGTCGGTTCTGATCACGGAAACGATGGAACGGCGGCCGGAAATCGGCTTTGCTTCCTATGACCGGCTGTTTCCAAACCAGGATATCATGCCGCTTGGCGGCTTCGGAAACCTGATCGCACTGCCGCTCCAGAGCACTGCGCGCAAGGCTGGCAACAGCGTCTTTGTGGACGCGGGCATGCGGCCATATGACGATCAGTGGGCCTATTTGTCCTCTCTGCCGAGATTGTCGGCGGCAGCGGTGACCAAGCTCGTCGAAGCCGCCGAGCTTTCCGGGCGGGTGCTGGGCGTGCGCATGCCGGTGGATGACGAACAGGCAGACGAACCCTGGAAGATGTCTCCGTCACGTCGCAGCACGGCGCGCCGCCTCGATGTTCCCGTTCCACCGACCATCAAGGTGACGCTCGCAGACCAGGTCTATATCGACCGTTCGGAGCTGCCTTCGGCCATGATTGCCCAACTGGTGCGGTTGGCCGCGTTCCAGAACCCTGAATTCTATCGCGCGCAGGCGATGCGACTGCCGACATTCGGCAAGCCGCGAATTGTGTCCTGTGCCGAACTGCATCCCCGACACGTCGCCCTGCCGCGCGGCAGCTTCGACGAAGCGATCGGATTCCTGTCCGATCACGGTGCGACAGCCGATCTGGACGATTTGCGCGAAGACGGAACCCGCTTGCCGGCGACGGTCCGCTTCCGTGGCGAACTTCGCCAGCCGCAATCGCGAGCGTTTGACGCATTGGCCGAACACGATACCGGCGTGCTTGCCGCCACGACCGCATTCGGCAAGACGGTCGTGGCCTCGGCGCTGATCGCACATCGTGGCCGCGGTACGCTGGTTCTGGTTCACCGTCGCGAACTCCTTAGCCAATGGGTTGAGCGCCTTCGGTCCTTTCTGCAGATCGACCCGAAGCAGATCGGCACCATTGGCGCCGGAAAGCGCAAACCCACCGGTGTGATCGACGTGGCGCTGATCCAGAGCCTGGTTCGCAAGGGCGAAGTTGACGATATCGTTGCCGATTACGGCCATCTTGTCGTTGATGAGTGCCATCACCTGTCCGCTGCAAGCTTTGAGCTTGTCGCCCGCAGATCGAAGGCGCGCTATGTCACGGGATTGTCGGCAACGGTCGCCCGAAAAGACGGGCATCACCCGATCATCTTCATGCAATGCGGTCCGGTGCGCCATCAAGTGAGTGCCAAATCACAGGCCGCAGAAAGCGGCATTCACCATCGGGCGCGGGAACGTCACACGAGATTTAGATTGCCGGAGGCCCTCGCCATGGCCGAACGCCCGTCCATGCCCGCGATCTATGCCGCTTTGGCGGAGGACGAAGCCCGAAACGATCTGATCTTCAATGACGTGCTGAAATCGCTTGAGGCCAAACGCTCACCGATCGTACTGACTGAGCGGAAGGATCACCTTGAGTATCTCAAGCAGCGGTTCTCCCGATTTGCGAAGAACATTGTCGTACTCCGTGGCGGTATGTCCGCAAAGGACCGGAAGGCCGCGCATGCGGCGCTGAATGTCGATGACGATGAGGAACGGCTGATCCTCGCGACAGGGCGCTATATCGGCGAGGGCTTTGATGACGCCCGGCTCGATGCCCTGTTCCTGACCATGCCGATCGCCTGGAAAGGCACGTTGGCGCAATATGTCGGCAGGTTGCATCGGCGGCACGACGAAAAGAAAGACGTGCTGGTGGTTGACTATGTCGACAGTTCGGTCCCGGTCCTTGCCAAGATGGCCGCCAAACGAAGAACCGGTTATCGGGCGCTCGGCTATGTGATGGAATAGCGCCCCGCCGAAAGCGGGACGCCAATTCTGCCCGATCAGTCAGGATCTCTGTGTGGCGACGGCCAATATCTGCATCAGCTTGTCCGAGGGTTCCCGGAACTTGCCGGGTTTGATCAGCGGAGCATGATGCGCATCCAGAAGCGCGAGCTTCTCGGTCGGATCCGCGCGCAGATATATCTCCGTCGTCTGGATGCTGGCATGACCGAGCCAGAGCGCGACCTTGCGGATATCGCCCGTGGCCTGAAGCGTATGCATGGCGCAGCTGTGCCGCAACACATGCGGGGTGACGCGCTTTGCGGCGATCGACGGGGCCGAGCGTTCTGCTGTCGCCACATGCTGCCTGAGCCTGTAGGCGAACCCGTCCCGCGTCATCTGACGGCCATCACGGTTCAGGAACAGTTCAGGCCCCACATTGCTTAGGCGGACGGCCAGCCAAGCGCGAATGGTAGACTGGGTCTCTTTCCAGAGAGGCAGGATGCGCTCGCGTCGCCCCTTGCCCAGAATCCGCACGCTGGAAAACGACCCCTCGGGAAAGTCATTCATCCGCACCGCGAGCAACTCGGAGGCCCTCAACCCTGCTGCGTAGGCCAGATGCAGCATGGCCCGGTCCCGCAATCCACCTGGCGTGTGGCGGTTCGGTGCCGCAAGCAAGGCTCGGACTTCTTCCTTGGTGAGATAGTCGATCAGCTTGGCTTCTGTCCGCTTGATCGGCATGGCCCGGATTATCATCGCCTGCTCAAGGCATACCGCGTGCCGGTGCTCGACGAAGCGGAAGAACGATTTGAGCGCCGCCAGTCGCGCGTTGCGAGACCGGACTGAATTGGCACGCCCTTCTTCGATGTGTTCGAGGAACGCCCTGACCATCTGAACGTCGAGGTCCTCGATGGCAAGTTCGGAAGGGGTTCGCTTGAGCCGCCCGGCGGCGAAACGCAATAGGAGGGTGAATGCATGGGCATAGGCCGCGATGGTATGTCGGCTTGCTCCGCATTCGCCCGGGAGGTGGGTTTGCAGGAAGGCTGAAAGGTCGGGAGCGAGCGGGGTCATGCCACACCTCCGATCCAGGTCTCTTCGGCAGTCGACGCGATTATCTTCAGCAGGACCGGCGTGGCCTCAAGATACCAGTAGGTATTGGCGATATCGACATGGCCGAGATAGGTGCTCAGAGCCTTCATGTGCCGCAAGACCGCCTGTGGATCGGTCCCGCAAGCTTCGAGAGACCGCACCGCGAATGTATGGCGCAGATCGTGCACACGGGGGCCAGGACCTGTCGGGTTGCGATAGCCGAGCTTGCGCACGATCTGAACAAAGACCACGTAAACCCTGGTCGCCGTCGGGGCACGGCCATGGCCCAGAACGAAGAGGTCATCACTCGCATTGCGCATGCTGTTGCGGGCATCGAGATACCGGTCCAGAGCGGCGCGGGTTGAAGGATGTATCGGCACGAGGCGGCTTTTGCCGAACTTGCCTTTGCGGATCATGAGACCGTCCTCTGTCAGGTCATCGCGCTGCAGGGACAAGGCTTCCGAAATCCGCAAGCCTGTCGAAGCAAGCAGCCCGAACAGGTTGTGGTATGTCAGCGGGCTGATCGGCGTCAGACCGGGCACCAGAAGCGCTTCCTGCATGATCCGACTGATCTGGTCCCGCCTCAGAATATGCGGGGCGGGTCGCCGTCGTCGTGAACGGCCCAGCAGGCCCATCGCCGGAATCTCGTGCTGCGCATCTTCCGCATGCAGGAACACCGCGAGCGCGCGAGCGCGATCAAACCGGGCCTGCGCGGCATCCGGCGTCGATGCGCCACCGGCCCATTCCAGTATCAGCGCGGCCGTCACGTGCGTGATGGATCGTTCTGCGGTAAAATCCGCAAAAGCGTGCAGGGATGTCTCCTGCGCGGCAAACTTCATTCCGAGGGCGCGGTTGAGACGGACGAAGCGGTCGACATGGTGATGCATCATGATGCACACCCCGGCCATGGCTGAGCCACGTCTGCCAGCATCTCCACATCTACCTTCGCATAGATCGATGTCGTATCGCGCGAGGTGTGGCGCAGCGCGACACCGATCTGGTCGAGATCCGCACCGCCGCGCAACCAGGCCGACGCCAGTGAATGGCGAAATACATGTGAGCCGGTCGGCAAGCCAGCGAAGCCGCCCCGGTTAAGTACACGGGAAACGATCCCGGCGATCTCGGCGGCGGATCGCAGCGGGGTGAAAGGGGCCTGGGTTCGGAGAAAAACCCTGTCCGTGGCGACCACCGGACGCGCATTCTCGATATAGGCCAGCAGCGCATCGCCTGCATCCTGCGGCAGGGGCATCAAGACACCCCGTCTGTCCTTGCCATGCAATCGCAACCGGCTCGCGCGCCAGTCGATGTCGGACAGGCGCAGCTGCCAGATATCTCCCGCGCGCAGGGCCAGCCGGGCGAGGAGGAGAAGAATAGCGCGGTCCCGTATCTCGACCGGCGTATCGGTGCGACAGGAGGCTATGATCTCTTCGATCTTTGCGGTGGGTATGGTGCGCGGGACGGTCGAAAGCCTGCGACGAACAGCGGGTGGCACCGCATGGAGGAGCGACGGGGCGCATTCACCTTGAATGATGGTGAAGCGCAGGAAGGAGCGCAGCACGGTGACCGTCATGCGCACGGATGATCGGGAGCGCTCTTCGCCCTGATCCAGAACGATCGACCGGATTGCCGCCGCGTCGTAATCCTTCTGGGCTGCCACAAGGCGATCCAGCCAGCGGCCCGCTTCGTTCACATAGCGCCGCACGGTCTCGGACGTTACCCCACGTTCGCGGCGTAGCCATTCCGAGAACTCGGTCAGGCGCGGATCGCAGGCGGTGACACAGTCAGGCGCTGCGGGCGGGATCAAACTCTGCTCCCGCAGGAACCGGACAAAAGCACGAGCGCCACGACGACGATCCCTGGTGCCGGAACCTTCGACCCGTTTGCCGCGCTTGGTCTTGATCCCGCAGCGACAATCATGATGTGCGAATTGGTCGCCAATGGCATCGTCGATCCCGTGGGCCGGAACACGCATCTGCAGCGCCCATTCCGCGAAATGGCGGGCCTGGCTCAGTCGCATCGAATAAGTCACTTCGCTGTAACGGGCGGCGCTGAGCTTCCCGGAATAGGCCTGCAGATATTGCCCGAGCCGTGCGACATCATCGGCAATCATGACCACCCCGGAATCTTCCAGATATCGAAGAAACCGGCGCGTGTCGGCCGCATACACGGGGCACTTCAACTGGGTAGGGCTGTAGCGGTCGCAGCGGCAGCGATGGCGCAAGAACCGATCAACGGCCGATGCGTCGAGGTCTCTGATCGGGATCTTCCGCGCGCGTGCCCACTTCAGGAAATGCCGGGCGGCGCTCAGCGCGCCCGCCGAAAGTCGGGGATTGTCCGCGCAATAGGTGCGGACGAGAGTGCGGTCGTCGGCTTCGAGATGGCCGCCGAGCGGAGAGTTCGAGGGGGAGTTCATGAGGGGATGTCCTTCTGCGGTTGAGAGCAGAGGCATCATGATTATCCAAAGCGGAAACCCGAAAATGAATCAGAAGAACAACACCTTGAAACCCC
>JBARYG010000213.1:0-9899 GCA_049647745.1 Mesorhizobium sp. | reverse complement strand
CCCAGCTCGGCGCGGGCGCCGCGGCCACCCTGAGCCGCCCAGGCGCTTTATCGAGGTTGCGGAAGAAGCCGTCCTCCGGCCTGGAAATCTCGTAGGGATCGCCGACGCCCGGCCTGCCGGTGCATTCCAGCATCATCGCCGTGTCGCGGACCGTCCTGCTCAGGATACCTTCGCAACTCATCCCGAACAGCGCTTCGCCGAGGTCCGGTCCGAGCGGGTTGCGCCCACGCGTCGGCTTCAGCCCCACCAGCCCGCAGCAGGATGCCGGAATGCGAATGGAACCGCCGCCGTCATTCCCGTGCGCGATCGGCACATAGCCGGCCGACACCGCCGCCGCCGAGCCGCCGCTGGAGCCGCCCGGCGAGTGTCCCCTCTTCCAGGGATTGTGGACGGGCGAGGAAACCACCGGCTCGGTCGCGGCGCAGTAACCGAATTCCGGACACTTGCTCATGCCAATGACGGTGACGCCGGCCTGCCGAAAGCGCGTCATGAGTTGGGTGTCGTATGGTGCCGTCATGCCGACGCAAAGCCGGCTGCCGTTGAGCACCGGCTTTCCCTCCATCATCAGAACGCAGTCCTTGATGATGAAGGGGACCCCGCCGAAGGCTCCCTCGGGTTTGAGATCCTGCGGCATTTTCTCGACGTCCTCGTGGAAAATCTCCACCATCGCATCGAGTTCAGGCTCCAGGGCATCGGCCGTGGCGATGGCGGCCTGTGCAAGTTCGCGGGCGGTGACCTGCCCGCTGCGAACCAGTTCGGCCAGGCCGAGGCCGTCATATCCGGCGAATTCCCCTTGTTCCACGTCGCTTCCTCCAGAGTGCCTTTTTCGGTTGGTCGAACTGTTCAAGAAGAACAGGCAAAACGTGGCCGGCGCGAAGGAGGCAGGCAGACACGCCGGGCCGAACCCATGAGGCTCCGCAGGGGTCGCGCTCCCACCCGTTGGCCGGATTCCATCTGCTCCTCCCGTCCCGGTCCTTCCGGGCGGCTGTTTCCGGGGCGGGATGCGGGCACGAAGCCGCGCATCCGGCCCCGGCGTTGTCTAGAGCCCGCAGGCCTCCGCCACCTGCGCGACCAGCGCCTTCTGGTTTTCCTGCAGATTCTGTCCGGGCAGGTCCTTCCAGTATTCCTGATACGGATCCTGCACGCCCGTCTTCACGCCGCTCAGCGTCTCCACCACGGCCAGTCCGCAGAACGGAACGTAGAAGGGCGAATAGCCACCTTCATGGCTGATGACCAGACGGCCCCCGCACAGGGAATCGGCCAGGTCCATCAGCTGGCGGGTCATCTTCGCGTAGGAGTTCGATACCAGCATCATGCGCCCGAGCGGATCCGCATTGCTGGAATCGAAACCGCTCGCCACCATGATCACGTCCGGCCTGAAACGCTCGATCGCCGGCAGCACCACGCGCTCGAAGGCGTGCAGATAGGCGCCCTCGCCCGACCCGGCAGGCAGCGGGATGTTGATGGCCGCCCCCTTGCCGGCGCCTGTGCCGCGATCCGCGACCTTGCCGGTATGCGCGGGAAAGTTGCCATCCTGATGCAGCGAGATCGTCAGCACGTCGGGGTCCTGCTCGAAACACGCTTCCGTCCCGTTGCCGTGGTGAACGTCCCAGTCGACGACGGCCACGCGCCCGATGCCGAGCTTCGCCCGCGCATAGGCGATGGCGATGGCGACATTGGCAAACATGCAAAAGCCCATTCCGGTTTCCGGGCGGGCGTGGTGTCCGGGCGGACGCACCAGTGCATAGGCGTTGTTGACCTCCTTTTCCACCACTGCGCGCAGGGCGCTCATCGTGCCTCCGGCCGCGAGGCGGGCAAGGTCCACGCCGGCGAAGCCGAACGGCGACACCCCGTCGCCCATGTCGCCGCCGCGGATATCCGTGCTGAGCGCCTTCATCTTCTCGAGATGCTCGCTGGTGTGGACGCGCAGGATGTCTTCCTCGGTGGCCTGCGTTATCTCGATGCGCCTGAGCGCCTTCGCTATGCCCGAGACTTCGACCAACGATGCGAACCTGGCTTTGGATTCAGGCGATTCGACGTGCTGAAGGGGCTGGATGAATTCCCCCCTCAGAAACCCGCCCGCCGTGCCGGTGTCGTGCCACCCGAAGCGCTCGTGCCATACCCATCCTGTCGCCATGCGTCTGCTCCTCACTAAATCGCGGCGCAAAGCTACCCGCTCCGGAGCATGGGACAATGATGCAAATGCATCATCGGGACGACGTATCGGGACGCCGGATCTGTGTAAGCTACCGCTTGTGGGAGCGCACGGGGGAAGCTACGATACTGTTAGCCAGGATGGTTGGAGGCTCCGGCTGTGACTTCAAAACTGTCCCTATTCTCGCGGTTCGTGGCAGACATGCACGGGGTCTGCCGGGAAGCCGAAACCGATGTGGCCCAGTTCGGTCTGGAACGCCTGCGGCCGATCCTTGGCTTCGATTGCGCATGGTATGGCTGGACGCGCCAACATAACGACCGCACGACGGTGCATGCGTCATCGACGATCGACCTGCCCGCGTCCTTCGCCAGCTTCTGGTCGACCATGGAGAATCAGGACCTCGTCGCCCAGGCCCTGCGCCGCGACCGCGGCAAGGTCGTCCTCTACGACCGCCACCAGACCAGCCAGACCGACGGGATGATCGATCTTTCGGAACGTTACAGCATCAAGAGATGGGCTTCGGCCGTCTACAACAGGCCCAACAGGGCGACTACCTTTTTCGCCTCGGTCTACCGTACCAATCCCCACGACCAGCCATGGACGAACGAGGACCTGGAACTGCTGCAATGCGCCGTGGACCATATCTTCCTGGCCGCGCAGGCGTCGGTCGGGCGCGCGAGCCGCGAGGGCGAACGCCGGTGGACGACACTGATCGTGGACCCGGCCGGCTTCGCCCACCTCGGCCTGGCCAATTCGCGCACCCTGCTGCGGACGGTGTGGCCCGGCTGGCAGGGCGAACGGCTGCCCAAGCCGCTGCGGCAGATCACCAATACGCCCGGCACCCATACGCTGGAAAGCCAGGGCATCGTCGTCTCCTGCGAAAAGGACAGGCACGCAGGCACCCAGTCGGAACTGATACGGCTCAAGCTCAGCATGCTGTCGCAGGTGGACCGGCTGTCGAGCCGCGAGCAGCAGGTCGCGCGGCTGCTTGCTTCCGGCGCCACGCACAAGATGGCCGCACAGGCTCTCGGCTCGGCGCCCACCACGGTCCGAAACCAGACGCAGGCGATCTATGACAAGCTGGGCATCCATTCGCGGGCCGAGCTCATCGATCTCGTCTTGCGCGAAGGCGGGGCAACGCCGGCATAAGGGCCGTGCCCTCCCCGACCGCACCGCTCGGCGTGCGATCTGGCGGTTCCGCTATGCTTTCAGCTTAAAAACTCGATAATGCTTAAAGCGCCTCGCGATCTTTCAGATAAGCTCCATGCGCTTTAGGTTTTTGATTTTACGCATGTCTTGGCCCCGAAACCGGAATCACTTTCGGGAGATTTTCTTTAGATCGATGCTATAGTTTGATAATACCGGATTTTATTGCATACCGTACGACATCTGCATTGCTAGCCAGATTAAGTTTCTCGCGCAAATTGGCGCGATAGGTTTCCACCGTCCGCCGGGATATCCCCAGGATCCGCCCGATCTCGTGGCTGGCAAGGCCTTCCGCCACCATGACCAGGACCTGGAGTTCGCGGCGGGTCAGTTGCGCGCGATCGAAAGCAGTCTCGTTCGACCAGACCAGGTCGGCGGCAAGCGAGGGGCTGACGAATTTCTTGCCCGCCGCCACGGCGCGCACGGCCTTCACCAGTTCCTCGAAGGCGTCAAGCTTCAGCACGTAGCCGTCGACCGAAGCCTCCTCCTTGGCCTGCGTGAAGAAGCTGGCGTCGGTCTGCATCGTCACGATGACGAGGCCGAAGGTAAGCCCTTCGCTACGCAGCTGGCGAGCCACGCGGATGCCGTTGTCGTGGCCGAGCGTGATATCCATGATGACGACGTCCGGCTTGCGTCCCCGGATCTTGCGGATGGCGTCGGGAACCTCGCCGGCATCGCCCACCACGCGGATCTCGTCGGTCTCGTTCAGCAAGGTGACGATACCTTGCCGGAACAGCTGGTGATCATCGACAACGACCACGCTAATCATGAGCCGGCACCTCGACGTTGACGGTGGTTCCCTCGCCGGGATTGCTGACGATCGTCAGGCTGGCGCTTATCAGAAGCGAGCGCTCGCGCATCGTGCTCAGGCCCAGCCCCTCGAATTTTTTCGTCGAGGGCCTGAAGCCGCATCCATCGTCGCTGATGGACATACGCAGATACCGCCCGATGCGCCTGAGGCTGAAGCTGAGATTGGAGCAGTTCGAATGGCGCAACGCATTGTGCAGCGCCTCCTGATAGATTCTGAAAAGATGCTCCTTGGTGTAGATCGGCAAGCCGACTTCCTCGACTTTGCCGATGGTGAAGCCGAGCCCGGTGTCGCTGAGCGTCCGGTTGAAATGCGCCTCGATCACGCGCCCTAGCGGCAGGGTCTGCAGATTGGAAGGCCGCAGATTCCCGATCACCTCGCGCAGTTCCTCCGTCAGGCTGTCGACCGCCACGGCCAGGGTGCTCATATTCGAATTGGAGGTATCCCGCGTCAGCATCCTCAACTGAAGGCCGACGGCTGCCAGACTTTGGCCGACGCCGTCGTGCATGTCGCGGGCCAGACGCAAGCGCTCCAGATCGCGCACGTTCACCAAGCGCCGGGACAGGGCGATCTCGCGGCGTGTCATCTCGTGGAACTGCCGCGCGATCGGGAAGAGCAGCACGACGGCGCAGGTCAGCAGGCCCAGATGCAACGGATAGAGCAGCATGCCGGGAAGGAACAGGAACGGCATGCCGGCGGCCGCCGCCAGGAGCAGGAAGGTCGTGAAGGAGAAGATCGCCGCATCCGGCGTCGACCGCTTCATGGCGGCAAGGCAGGCAGGGATGGCCGGACAAAGCGCCAGCAGCGGCAGCCCCACGACCAGAGCAGTGGCCAGCGAAGGCGCCGCCGGAGGGCCGGCGAGCGCGAGCAGGACCGCGCCACCCAGGCTGACGCGTTCGGTAACGCGTTCCCAAAGGGCGGTTTCACCGCCCAGTTCCACCTTGACCATGCGCACATAGGCCGCGACAGCGGCGACCTGAAGCAGCCAGGTCGCACGCTGACCAAAGACGTTCTTCCAGCCGAAATCGTAGAGCAGCAGGGAATCCGTCAGGATCGCGAAAGCGGAGATCAGCACGAGAAATCCGAACACGATGTTGGATCGGCCCCGAAACCCCGACAGAACCAGGAAGCAACAGAACAGCCCAATCATGACCAGCACGCTCAGCGCGCCGCCCTCGGCGATCTTGACGTAGGTGTCACTCGTTCTCGAATCGAGCAGCAGCCGGTCGAGGTCATCGATCTGGACAGCCGCGGTATCCAGCCCGAGCGGCGCATTGACGGCCTCGACGCGTACCAGCAGCACGTTCGGACGGGTGAAGGAAAGGAAGCTGAACCAGAGCTTGTTGTTTGCGAGGGCGAACACGCTGCTCTTGCGGCCGGCATCGACGAAGCCGCTGCCGAATCCGCCTTCGGCGCCGACGAGATGGCCGTTGACATAGACCCGGTCGACCTGGCTGACCTTGCCCAGGGCGATGCCGAGCCGCCGCGTCCGGTATTGCCAGCCAATGGTGAACTCGGTGCGGAACCAGCGCACTCCGGTGCTGAGCGGCCAGCGGATGCCGCCCTGCTGAACCGGCTTCCAATCTGCAGTCTCCAGCCGTGCCGGATCGAACCCGGGCGGATCCCCGTCGATGTAGCTCCATGGGCTGAACGACAGAAGCTGCGGGTCGTAGATCGGAAGCGGATCGGCCGAGCCGGAGGGGCGGGCCATTGCCTGTCCCTGCACAAGCAGTGCCAGCAGTGCCAGCGCGGACAGAACCCGGAAAATGCGGGCCAGCGTTCCCTTCACCAGCCGCCCTCCCGCATTGTCGGCAATGTTACCCCATTTTCAACCTGGCGGCTGCGCGCCTCCTGATCATATCCGCCACGACGAGCAGGCAAAGGCCGATCGCGAAGGTCACGGACGCAAGGGCAGGATATATTGGGGTGGACCCCATGGCTATGCCGCTGAAGACGAAAGTTGGCAGCGTCCGCTCGCCGCCGGCGAGGCTGTAGGTAAGGTAGAAGTTACCCCAGGACAGCAGGAACGAAAATGTCAGGGCGGAGAATATGCCTGGCCACAAAAGCGGCAGCGTGACTTCGTAGAACACCTGCCAACTGTTGGCGCCGCAATCCTCCGCCGCCTGCTCAATGGTGGGATCGAGCCCTGCCGCCTGGACAGCGATGATGATGGTGGCGAAGGGCGTGAGATACACGACATGGCCGATGATAGCGGTGGGAATGCCGTTGGAGAAGCCCAGCCAGCTCGACAGCACGGTGAACCAGAACAGGATGATGACCGCCAGCAGCAGTTGCGGGAACAGGAGCGGACCTATTGCGATTGCCTGGAACAGCGTCTTGCCGCGGAAGCGGTAGCGTACCCAGGCAAGGGCCGCACCCAGACCGATCAGCGTGCTGGCCAGCATGGCCGAAGTCGCCACGATCGCTGAATTCTGGAGCGCGGCGCCGATATCGCGGTTGTTGAAAAGCTCGCGGTACCAGTCGAAGGTCCAGCCCTCGATGGGCATGCTGAGATAGCGACCTTCCTTCAGCGAGAACACCACCAGCGTAACGATGGGCACGTAAAAGAAGATCAGGGATCCGATGATCGATCCATAGAG
Source organism: Mesorhizobium sp. (assembly GCA_049647745.1). GTDB lineage: Bacteria > Pseudomonadota > Alphaproteobacteria > Rhizobiales > Rhizobiaceae > Mesorhizobium. The sequence goes on along the minus strand of JBARYG010000213.1, from coordinate 3,130 downwards.
AATGATCGACGCGGCGCGGCTTTCAAGTTTGTCGAGCATCACGGCGCGTCCTTCTTGCGCAGGTCGATAAGGCGCAGGAACAGCAGGATGGTGACGATGGCGATCACCATCACCACGACCGTCAGCGCCGAGCCCAGCGGCCAGTTGATACGCGTCTCGAAGGTCTGCCGGATCAGTTCGGCCGCCATGGGCGATTTGCCGCCGCCCAGCACCTTCGATTCCAGGAACGAGCCGAGCGACAGCACGAAGACCAGCACGCCGCCGGCCATGATGCCGTTGCGCGAGAGCGGCAGCGTCACCTCCCAGAAGGTACGGAACTTGCCGGCGCCGCAATCATAGGCCGCGCGAATAACGTCGCGGTCGATCATCGAGACCGACAGGTAGATCGTGAAAATGGTGAAGCACAGGTAATTGTAGACCATGCCGAGCAGGGTCGCCTGCGGCGAGAACAACGCCCAGCCCGGCAGCGACGGTAGGCCGATCCAGTGGAGCACGGCATTGGCGACGCCGGAGCGGTCGAGAAACAGCACCCAGCCGAATATTTTCAGCACGTTGTCGGTAAGGAAGGCGAAGACGATGAGGATGGTGATGTGGTTTTCCCAGCGCTTCAGCCGCGTGGCGAGCACATAGGCGACGGGAAAGCCGATCAGGATGCACAGCGCAACCGTCAGCGCCGCCATGACCAGCGTGCGCAGCATGATCGTCCAGTAATAGCCGCGGCTGAACACATCGGTCCATGTCTTGAGGCTCCAGGTCCAGTCGAGCATGAAGCTCCTGGTTTCCTGAAACGACAACGCCACCGTTATCACCAGCGGCGCGATGAAGAAGAGAGCCTGCAGAACGATGACCGGCAGCGCGTTCAGCGCCACGATGGAGCGGGAAGCGGAAGACGGGCCGGACGCGTTCATGATTTGACGTCCGCATCGCCGGGTATGATGTGGGCGTCCGCGGCCTTCCAGCCGATCACGATCGGCTCACCGACATTCAGCGACGCCTCCGGTTTGCCGGAGAATTCCGCCGTCACCGGCGTCTGGCTCATGTCGGAACCGATCTTCACCTGTGTGGTGGAGCCGCGCATGAACGTCTCGACCACGGTGCCGCGGATGCGCGGGTCGTCCTTGCCGAGATGCCGCTCCAGCTTGAGGAATTCGGGACGGACCATGAGCAACGCGCGGCCAGACTTCAGCGTACCGTCGCGCTGGTGCGGCGGCAGCGGGCCTTCCAGCCCATGTGCAAAGGTCGCACGATAGCGCCCGCCGGCGCCGGAGCCCGTCACCTCGATCTCGAACAGATTGGTGTCGCCCACAAAGCTCGCCACGAAACTGTGCTGCGGACGGTAGTAGATATCGTCCGGCACGCCGACCTGGAGCACGCGGCCCGCGCGCATGACGCAGATGCGGTCGGCGAGCATCATCGCTTCTTCCAGATCGTGCGTCACATGGATGAAGGTGACGCCTATATTGCGGTGGAGCCGCTTCAACTCGGTCTGAAGCACCTTCTTCAGCTTGACGTCGAGGGCGCTGAGCGGCTCGTCCAGCAGGAGCAGTTCCGGCTGCGAGATCATCGAGCGCCCCAGCGCGACGCGCTGCTGCTCGCCGCCCGAGAGTTGCGCCGGGTAGCGCTTCAGATATTCCGGTTTCAATTCGAGAAGCGTCAGTATCTCGCGCGTGCGCGCCTCGATTTCGGGCTTCGGCACCTTCGCTATCTTGAGCGGGAAGCCGATATTGTCCGCCACGGTCTTGTGGGGAAAGAGCGCGAGTTTCTGGAACACCATGCTGGTGGGCCGGCGCGCGGCCGATACGCCGGTCATGTCCTTGCCGCCGATCAGCAGCCGACCCTCGGTGGGCTGTTCGAAACCGGCTATGACCTTGAGCAGAGATGTCTTGCCGCAACCGGAGGGGCCGACGAGAGCGATGAACTCGCCGCGCTGGACCGACAGGTCGATCGGGTGGACAGCGCGGTATGAACCGTAGTTCTTCGCCACGTTCTGGATTTCACATACCGGTTCGAGCACGCGGCTTCTCCAAGGATGGTTGATACTGCCGAAAACGATGAGCGCATTCCCGCCCCGCCGGGGCGGCGGGGCGAAACACAGACAGGAGCCCGCAAGGGTGCGGGGCTTTACTGCGCGGAAGCCAGCTCTTCCTGCCAGATGGCAAGCAGGTCGTCGACGTTGGGCGCAACCGTGTGGAACACGCTTTTGTCCCACGCTTCCCATGCGTAGTCGAGTTGGAGAACCGCTTTCTGCTCGTCCGTATAGAGGGCTTCGACGTCGCGGTTCGGGGTCGGATTGCAGGTGAAATCCGTGTAGGACAGCTTCAGTTCGGCGTCGGTGCTGGCCATGTACTTGACCAGTTTCTTGGTCAGGTCGGGGTTACCCGTTCCTTTCACGATGGCCGTCGCCTCAAGCCAGATGATGCCCTTCTTGAAGCCGTTGACCGGCTCCGGCACGACCGTCAGTATGTTCTTGTAACCGGCCTTGCGCAGCGCCGAAGTCGTGTAGCTCCCGGTTCCGATCAGTGTCTTGACCGATCCGTCGAGCATCGCCTTCTGCGCCAGGCTGAGGTCGGAGAACAAGGCGCGGGAGTTCTTGAACAGCGCGCGCAGCACCTTGCGGACCTCGTCCAGTTCGGCCTGATCGAGTTCCTTGTAGGGGTCGATGCCGGCATGCAGGGCCATCGGCATGATGGGCCAGTCGCCCCAATCCATGATGCCGATCTTGTCCTTGTTCTTGCTGTCGAAGCAGGCGTCGTAGCTGCGCCATTCGTCGACGCTGCTGGTTTCCGTGTTCACCGTCGGGCCGACCCAGCCCCAGCGGGTGGGAATGCCCGTCATCTTGCCCTCGTAGGTCAGGGGCGCGAACGGATATTTGAACTGCGGATAGAAACTGTCGAACACGTCCGAGAACTCGACCGGGTCGATGAATTCGCACAGATTGGCAGGCCCCATGCGGGCGACCCAGGGAGAGTCGGTCGAGATCAGGTCCACGTCCTTGGAGCCGCCGGCGGCAAGCTTCGCAAACCCTGCCGGCGAATCCACGATGAGGTCGAACTTGACCTCGGCGCTGTTGGCCTGCTCGAACGGACCGATGATGGCGGGATCGTTGTAGCCTTCCCAGCACATATATCTC
>JBARYG010000212.1:0-7906 GCA_049647745.1 Mesorhizobium sp. | reverse complement strand
ACCGTGCACAGTTCAGGCCGTGTTTTCAACGACTGGGTGGCGCGCGCCCGCGCCGACGTGGCGCTGCTGACCACCGAGCTTGCCACCGGGCCTTATCCCTATGCCGGCATCCCGTGGTTTTCGACCGCCTTCGGCCGTGACGGCGTGATCTCTGCCTTGCAGATGTTGTGGCTGAACCCCGGCCTGGCGCGCGGCGTGCTGGCCTTTCTGGCGCAGCATCAGGCGACCGAGACCTCGCCGTTCAGCGATGCGGAGCCGGGCAAGATCATGCACGAGACGCGCAAGGGCGAGATGGCGGCGCTGAGCGAGCTTCCCTTCGGCCGCTACTATGGCGGGGTCGACACCACGCCGCTCTATATCCATCTGGCCTGCGCCTATGCGGAGCGCACAGGCGACATGGCTTTCATCGACGATCTGTGGCCCTCGCTGTGCGCCGCCGCCGAGTGGACGCAACGCGCCAGCGCGCGCTCCGGCTTCCTGACCTACCAGCGCGCCGCCGAATCCGGCCTCGCCAACCAGGGCTGGAAGGACAGTTTCGATTCCGTCTTCCATGCCGACGGCCGCATCCCGAAAGGCCCTATCGCGCTGGTGGAGGTGCAGGGCTATGTGTTCGGGGCGTTTCAGGGCCTGGGCAGGCTTGCCATGCGCCGTGGCGACGAGGCGGCGGCCGACCGCTGGCAGGCGCGCGCCGAAGAGATGCGCACGGCGGTCGAGAGGGTCTTCTGGGTCGACGAGCTCGACACCTATGCGCTGGCGCTTGACGGCAATGGCGAGCCCTGCAAAGTGCGCACCTCGAACGCCGGCCACCTGCTCTATATGGGCCTGCCCTCGCCGGAGCGGGCGCGGAAGGTGGCCGACCAGTTGCTGTCGGCCTCGTTTCATTCCGGCTGGGGCCTGCGCACGCTGGCCGACGACGCCATCTTCTTCAACCCGATGTCATACCATAACGGCTCGGTCTGGCCGCACGATACAGCGCTGTGTACCGCCGGGCTGGCGCGCTACGGCGTGCGCGACCACGTGGTGCGGCTGATGAGCGGGACCTTCGAGGCGGCCGTGCATTTCAACATGCGGTTGCCGGAACTTTATTGCGGCTTCACCCGCGCGCCGGGCGAAGCGCCGATCGCCTATCCGGTCGCCTGCCTGCCGCAGGCATGGTCGGCCGGGGCGGCCTTCATGCTGATGCAGGCCTGTCTCGGCCTGGAGATCGACGGCTGGAAAGGCGAGATCCACGTCACCCGGCCCCGGATGCCGATCGGCATCGACAGCCTTACCGTGCGCCATCTTCAGGTCGGCGGCACAGCCGTGGACCTGACCTTCCAGCGCGTCGGTGACCGGGTGGTGGCTTTTCTGGCCGATCGCCACGAGGGGTTGGCCCCGCTGATCGTAACCACGTGAAATAAGCCGGAACCGTTTGGCGGCATCGCGCGTTCGTCCAAGGGTGCCGCTCGGCCATGTCCGGCAGGCACATTCCTTCAACATGATGGACAGGACCGGCCTTCGCCGGCCCGACAGCGTTTGGAAGAGGTATCTTGAGTTCCCATGACAGACCCGGTGACAGTCGGCGGCGCGGATATTTTCCATTCCCTTTCGATCATCTGGGTGCTGATGGTTGCAAGCCTGGGCTTGTCGGTGCTGGCTATCGTCTTTTCGATGAGAAGGCTGCGACGCAACAGGCCGGTTCGGCAGGTATCCCCGGCCCGGTCTGTTTCCGGTGAAATCGCCGTCGAGCCGTCCCGCAACGTGATGCGCGAATCGCAGAAGAACGGGCATTCCGCCGATGCCGCGTTGGTCCACTGGTCGCCGCAGACGTTGCGCACCATCCTCGACGACGAGCTGCCCGGCGCGCAGGTGATCGTGGTTTCCAACCGCGAGCCCTATATCCACAACCGCTCCGGCGACGGTATCGATCTGGTGGTGCCGGCCAGCGGCCTGGTTTCGGCGCTGGAGCCGATCACCCGCGCCTGCGCCGGCACGTGGATCGCCTATGGCGGCGGCACGGCCGATCGCCTGACCGTCGACGAAAACGACCGCGTCGAGGTGCCGCCGGACAAGCCTTCCTATACGCTGCGGCGCGTGTGGCTGACCGAGGAAGAGCATCAGGGGTACTATCTCGGCTTTGCCAACGAAGGGCTTTGGCCGCTCTGCCACATCGCTTTCACCCGGCCGCTGTTTCGCGCTTCGGACTGGGAGACGTATGAGGCGGTCAACCGCAGGTTTGCCGATACGGTGGTGGCGGAAGCCCGCAACGAACGGCCGATCGTGCTGGTTCAGGATTACCACTTCGCGCTGTTGCCGCGCATGATCCGCGAGCGGCTGCCGGAAGCGATCGTCATTACTTTCTGGCATATTCCGTGGCCGAACTCGGAAGTGTTCTCAATCTGCCCGTGGCGGGAAAAGATCCTCGACGGCCTGCTCGGCAGTTCGATCATCGGCTTCCACACCCAGTTCCATTGCAACAATTTCGTCGAGAGCGTCGACCGCTTCCTCGAGAGCCGTATCGAGCGCGAGGATTCGGCGATTTCCTACGGCGGTGAAACCAGTCTGGTCCATGCCTATCCGATTTCCATCGAATGGCCGCCGGACCTTCTGGCCAGGTTGCCTTCGGTGGCCGACTGCCGCGCCGGCGTGCGCCGGAAATACGGGCTGGCCGATACGGTGAAACTGTGCGTCGGGGTCGAGCGCCTCGACTATACGAAGGGCATCCTCGACCGCTTCCAGGCGCTGGACGAACTGTTCACGCAGCATCCCGAATGGATCGGCAGACTGGTGTTCCTGCAGATCGCCGCGCCCAGCAGGGGAACCCTGCCCGCCTACAAGGCGCTGCATGACGAATGCCAGGCCCGGGCCGAGGAACTGAACCGCCGCTATGGCAATGACGGGTACAAGCCGGTGCTGATGGTGGCGGAGCATCATTCGCAGCGGGGAGTCTACGAGATTTACCGCGCAGCCGACATCTGCATGGTCACCAGCCTGCATGACGGCATGAACCTTGTCGCCAAGGAATTCGTCGCCGCGCGCGACGACGAACAGGGCGTGCTGCTGCTCTCGACCTTCGCGGGGGCGTCGAAGGAGCTTCTGGAAGCGCTGATCGTCAATCCTTACGACGCGGCGATGATGGGCGAGGCATTGCTGCAGGCGCTGACCATGGAGCCTGGCGAACAGAGCCAGCGCATGCGCCGCATGCGCGAGATCGTGCGCGACAACAATGTCTACCGCTGGGCGGGCTCCATGCTGCTCGACGCGGCGCGGCTGCGCAAGCGCGGCGATCTCGGCCGCGCCAACGGCGGCGATCCTTCGGCTTCCGGCTCCAACATCATCTCCCTTTTCGAGCGGCAACGGGTGGCTGCGCTTTGATGAACCTGCAAAAGCCGCCGCTGCTCGGTCTGCGGGCGGAAAAATTCGCGCTTTTCCTCGATATCGACGGCACCCTTCTGGAGCACGCCGCCCATCCGGACGCGGTTTCGGTGAGCAATGAGCTTCGCATGCTCTTGGAGACGCTGGAGCGGCGACTGGATGGCGCACTCGCCTTCGTCACCGGGCGTTCGATCGCTGCCGTCGACGGCCTGTTTGCGCCGCTCGAACTCTGCGCGGCCGGCCTTTACGGGCTCGAGCACAGGCTGGTTGCGGGCGGCCCTGTTGAAACGGCAGACGAACCGGCAGACATCGCCGCTCTGGCCGAGGAGATCGAGGCCGAGTTCGACGGGGCGGCTGTCTATATCGAGCGCAAGGGGCCGATCCTGGCGCTGCATACGCGCGCCGCGCCGCATCTTCTGGCGCGCGCGATCCATCTGGTGGAGCAGGCACTAAACCGGCTGCCGCCCGGCTATCGTGTGCTGGCCGGCAATGCGGGGGTTGAACTGATGCCGCTCGAAGCCGCCAAGGAGGCGGCCATTCGCCGCTTCATGGAACGCCCGCCTTTCGCTGGCCGGCGGCCGGTCTTTCTCGGCGACGACACATCGGACGAGAACGGCTTCGAGGCGGTCAACGAGGCCGGCGGCATTTCGGTCCGCGTCAGGCCGCAGGGTCAAACGGCCGCTTCATACGGCCTTGCCGGCGTGACAGAGGCCATAGCATGGCTGGAGGAATGCCTGGACGCGCCTGCAATCGCAGGAACCACGTCCCGCTGACTTGGGGGGCACCCTCGTTCTTACTCGACATGCTCCGCCGCCTGCTCGCGTAACCGCACGGCTGCGGCGGTTATCATTTCTCCCAGTTCGATGAAATCGCGCTTGCGCGGAGAACTCTTGCGCCAGGCCAGTCCGATGACCCGCTTCGGCTCGGGCTCTTCGAACCGCATCAGGCGGATATTCTCCCGCTTGGTCTCCAGTCCCACGCTGATTTCCGGGATCAGGGTCATTCCGAAGCCGTTGGCCACCATCTCCAGAAGCGTGGACAGGCTCGATACGCCGAACGTAGCGATATTCTCGATGCGTTCGAGCCCGCAAAACATCAGCGCCTGATCCCGGAAGCAGTGGCCTTCCTCCAGCAAGAGCAGTTTGTCGTTTTCGACCATATCGGGAGTGGCCTTCACATGGTTCGATACCTGTTTCGAACGCGGCATCGCCAGAAGGAAACGATCGTCGAAGAGCGGAAGCGTTTCGACGGCAGGGTTATCGACCGGCAAGGCCAGCAGAAGCAGATCGAGGCTCCCGTCGAGGAGTTCGCGCAGCAGGAACTGGGTCTGCGTCTCGCGCAGGCGGAACTCAAGCTCGGGATAGGTGTCGCGGATTGAAGGCAGCAGCCGGGGCAGGATATAGGGCGCAATCGAGGGGATGACGCCCAGCCCCAGCCGCCCGGACAGCGACTTGCCTTCCAGCCGGGCGAGATCGACAATGTCGCGCGCGTCGGCAAGAATGCGCGCGGCGCGAAGCGCGATGCTCTTGCCGCTGTTGGTCAGCATGACCGGCCCGCGGCCTCGTTCGAACAGCGACACCTCCAGAAACTTCTCCAGTTCCTGGATCTGCATCGACAGCGCCGGCTGGCTGACGGCGCATTGCTCCGCGGCCTTGCCGAAATGCCCGCAGCGGGCGACGGCGTCGAAATATTTCAGCTGCTTCAACGAGATCATCTCGATCAGCCTTTCTTATCGATTTCGGCTGGCAATATGATTAGACCTGATGATCAAGTTCGTCTATCCTGAACGAACTGGCTTGTCATGTGACCGGAATTGCTGCCCGCGCAGGCGTGTGAAACGCCCACACGGGCGGCATCCGCGCTGGAATGCATGCGGACCCACACCCGCAAAGACCGAAGATTTTTGGCGATGAGCCGGACGCGGCTCGGAAAGGAATGACGCAATGACCGCCCTGGACAAGAAGAACAACGTCGGCTCCACCACCGGCTCGGGTGCCCCTGCGCCGAGCGACCGCAACTCGCTCACCATCGGTGCGAATGGTCCGATCCTGCTTCATGACGTTCATTTCCTGGAGCAGATGGCGCATTTCAACCGCGAGAAGGTTCCCGAGCGGCAGCCCCATGCCAAAGGCTCCGGCGCGTTCGGCACCTTCAAGACGACCGAAGACGTGTCGGCCTACACCAAGGCGGCGCTGTTCCAGAAAGGCGCGTCGACCGACATGCTGGCGCGCTTCTCGACGGTGGCCGGCGAGGCGGGCAGCCCCGACACCTGGCGCGACGTGCGCGGCTTCTCGCTCAAATTCTATACCGACGAAGGCAATTATGATCTCGTCGGCAACAACACGCCCGTCTTCTTCGTGCGCGATCCGATGAAGTTCCCGCATTTCATCCGCAGCCAGAAGCGGCTCCCCGATTCGGGCCTGCGCGACAATCACATGCAGTGGGATTTCTGGACCAGCAATCCCGAGACCGCGCATCAGGTCACCTACGTGATGGGCGTGCGCGGCCTGCCCCGCAGCTGGCGTCACATGAACGGCTATGGCTCCCACACCTATATGTGGATCAACGCCAAGGGCGAGAAATTCTGGGTGAAGTATCATTTCCACACCGCCCAGGGCATGAAATTCTTCGACAACGCCGAGGCGGCGAACGTTGCCGGCGCCGACGCGGACTTCCATCGCCGCGACCTGTTCGAGGCGATCGCGCGTGGCGAGCATCCGAGCTGGACGCTGTCGGTCCAGGTCATGCCCTATGCCGATGCGAAGGATTACCGGTTCAACCCGTTCGACCTGACCAAGGTGTGGCCGCATGCCGACTATCCGCTGATCAAGGTCGGCACCATGACGCTGAACCGCAATCCGGAGAATTTCTTCGCCCAGATCGAGCAGGCGGCTTTCTCGCCGGGCAATACCGTTCCCGGCATCGGCCTGTCGCCGGACAAGATGCTGCTCGGCCGCGCCTTCGCCTATAATGACGCGCAGCGCAATCGCATCGGCACCAATTTCCACCAGTTGCCGGTGAACCAGCCGAAAGTTCCGGTCCGCACCTATATGTTCGACGGCCAGATGGCCTATCACCACAGCGGCAACGCGCCTGTGCATGCGCCCAACAGCGGCGGCCGCGACTGGGCGGACGAAACCGGCCCGGTGGCGGACGGCTGGGAAGCCGATGGCGCGATGGTGCGCAGCGCCTACAGCCTGCATGCCGACGACGATGACTTCGGCCAGCCCGGAAAGCTGGTGCGCGACGTGCTCAACGACGACCAGCGTGCCAGCCTCGTGGATCAGGTTTCCGGCAGCCTGCTCGGCGGCGTACGCGAGCCGGTGCTGAGCCGCGCCTTCCAGTACTGGAAGAATATCGACGCGGACGTCGGCCGCCGCATCGAGGAGAAGGTACGCAAGGGAGCCGCTTCCCAGCCGGCGGAAGGCATGGGCGAAGGCTGATCGCGACTAAAGCATGTCTCCCGAAAGTGGGAACCGGTTTCGGGCTAAAGACATGCGAGAAAATAAGGGTCTGAAGCACGTCGAGCGAATCTGAAAAGATCGCGACGTGCCTCGACAAGGGCAGCCCGTATGTCGGCACGGACGCCGCCATGCGGGCTTGTTTATTTCTTGGACCTTCGCTGTTTCCGGCCGGGGCGACCGCTGGTCGCATGAGCGAACGAGGCTTCGCTTTAAGACAACCTTAAGGTAAATGCTTCTTAAACAAGTGCTGGACGCGATCTGCCAAAACCATAGCGGAAACCCAGTGACCCTATTCTACCGCCTGAAGCCGGCCACACCGATCGATGACCATGGCGTCAGCAACCTTCGCCGCCGGCGATGGATGGTCGTTGCCGCGATCGCTCTGGGCTCCTGCCTGACCAGCGCGCCGGCGTTCGCCGAAACGCGCAGCCTCAAGCTTCATCACCTGCATACGCAGGAAAAGGCGGAGATCGTCTACAAGCGCAACGGCCGCTACGATGCGGCGGGGCTGAAGAAGATCAACAACCTGCTGCGCGACTGGCGTCGCAACGAGCCGATCCGCATGGATCCGCGGCTGCTCGACCTGGTGTGGCAGGCCTACCGCCAAAGCGGATCGAACGCCTATATCCAGATCGTCAGCGGCTATCGCGCGCCGGCCACCAACGCCATGCTGCGAGGCCGTTCCAAGGGCGTGGCGAAAAACAGCCAGCATATGCTGGGCAAGGCGATGGATTTCTACATACCCGGCGTACCGCTGAAAAAGCTGCGCGACATCGGCCTCAGGCTCCAGGGAGGCGGCGTCGGCTATTATCCGACCTCCGGTTCGCCTTTCGTCCATATGGATGTCGGCAATGTGCGCCACTGGCCAGGCATCAATCGCCAGGAACTGGCGCGCCTGTTCCCCGAAGGCAAGACATTGCACGTGCCTTCCGACGGCAAGCCGCTGCCCGGCTACGGGCAGGCGCTGGCCGCCTATCAGGCGCGCAAGGCAAGCGGCACGCCGAATATCGAAATGGCCAGCGCCGCCGGCGGCAAGCGCGGGGCCGGCAATTTGCTGGCGGCGCTGTTCGGTGGCGGCGGTGCGGACG
>JBARYG010000211.1:0-17189 GCA_049647745.1 Mesorhizobium sp. | reverse complement strand
GGCATTCCAACGTCCTCTCTCAGACTAAATAGCCTACTTCAGGGAGGACCACTTTTCAGGGGGCAGACCATTTTCTGGTTCAGCTCGATAGTTGGTGCGATGAAGCATTTTCTCATATATTCACGGCTGAAGCCGAACAAAACACGGCCGAGTTACGGCCATGCGTTGAAAGACGCGACGCTTCTACCTCAACTACCCCAATTGATGCCTTGTTTTCTCCGACTTCATAATTTGAGGCTGGAATCGACCACGGCGCATCCTCGCAGTCAGAAATCGGGAGCTGCTACACGCAGGTTGAAACATCAAGACTTCTACACCATGCGACAGGACATCATCCTCGCTTTCGACGAGTTGGAGGCTCATGTGGTTCCGTAATTACGCCCCGCGCGAATTTTCTATAGATAGATGAAAGGCAGTTTAGAAAATTACCCCATGTCGTGCATTGAGTGCCAGACGATGCATAGCCTGTTTGCCCTGCGTGCGCCGCTCACGGTCCATGGCCCACTATATCTTAGGATCTCCGTTGAAGCTGGTTAAGCTTTTTGCTCAGCGGCAGCGCGGTGACGATATAGCCGTTCCTCACAAGAACGAAATATTGCTTCCACAGCCGAACGTTTCGGATCATGTAGATGGCGATGTCGGTAGCACGCCGATCGACAAGCGTCGCCCAACCGGTCTTTATGTCGCGCTGCATTTCCGAAAACTCGCCCGGCGCCAGGATAATGCCATAGCGCGCGAAGAGCTGGCGGTGGAAATGCCAGTGATGCTTTGGAATGGATTTCCCGTCCCAAAGCGGATCGAAGTCGTCGTTGGTCATGATGTTCCGAATCTGACTGGGGGCTCGTGCGGAGCGCCGGGAAGATCGGCCAGCGCTTGCGATGTTCGGCATCGGGCAGGCTCGCGCCATCCGCGTCGTGTGGCGTTACGGACGGGTGTGAAAGATCGTTCGCAGCTTCTGCACTTTTTCGAGCGTGGGCGGCGGATCGGAGTCCCGGGACGCCAGCCTGATGACTTCCAGCCAGAAGCGTTCGTTGGTCGTGATCTGGCGGTCCCGGGTTTGGGCCATGCGGCGCCAATCCTCGGCGGATAGTTCTTGCTCGCCGCTCATTTGCCGAAGATCCCGCGAATGGCAGATCGTGCTTTTGAGGTGAGACTGGGATTGATGTGGTCGGAGGCCCGGCGGATTTCCTCGAGCCAAGCCACCTCGTTCTCGGTGACCAGCGTGCCGAAGATCTGCCTGACGGCGAGTTCGGTGGTGTCGCCGCCGAGCTGCTCCAGAGCCAGCATGAACAGCATGGTGGGATCACACTCGAGAGGTGCTGCAAGCGCCGACACCCGGTCGAGCGGCAGCTTGGCCGTGCCGGCCTTGATCATGGCGAGCATGTTGGGATTGACGAAGCCGGCCTCGTTGGCAATCGCGATCTGGGTTTTCTTCGGCCTGAGCTCCAGGATGCGCTTCTCAAGATATTTCGCGAGCCTGGTGTCCGCATAGGGCTTCCCCTGACGGTTGTTCATCGTCGTCGTTCCTCTGAAACCACAGCTTCAATGTGCTGCTGATTTCGTTATAGCGACGGCCTGATGGAGATTTCTTGGGAGATGATGGGTATTCAATTTTGAGCGCCTGAAATTCGGGCATACAGAAGAATTTCAACCTTTAGAGCTGGGCTCGGAATGCCTTTTCGTTTCATTCACACTGCCGACATTCATCTGGATTCGCCATTGCGATCATTGGCCATGCGCAATGGCGAACTGGCGGATCTGGTTGGAAACGCGACCCGGGAAGCATTGGTTTCCATTGTCGACCTCTGCCTTGAGGAGCGCGTAGATGCGCTGATCATCGCCGGCGACCTTTATGACGGCGAACAGACCTCGATGAAGACCGCGCGGTTCCTGGCTGGACAACTGCAAAGGCTGCACGGCGCCGGTATCGAAACTTACCTCATTCGCGGCAATCATGACGCACTTTCGCGGATCACCCAGGAACTGATCCTGCCTCCGTCGGTCAAACTCTTCGCCGGACGCGCCGAGACCGTCGAGCTGAATCGTAGCAATCTCAATGTCGCCATACATGGCCTCAGCTTTGCCAGGCCGCATGCGCCTGAAAGCCTGCTGCCGAAATATCGCCCGCCTGTTCCAGACGCAGCCAATATCGGCATCATGCATACGAGCCTCGCGGGCGCTCCGGGGCACGACCTTTATGCCCCCTGCAATGTCGCGGACCTGCACGCATGGGGCTATGATTACTGGGCGCTCGGCCATGTGCATCTGCGCAACAGCCATACCGGCGAGCGCACGGTCATCATGCCCGGCATGCCGCAAGGCCGCGACATCAACGAGGCCGGCGAGAAGACGGTATCACTGGTAACGATCAATGACGATCGGTCCATCGCCATTGAAGAGCGTCTGACCGGCATCGCGCAATTCGAACGCATTGCCGTCAATTTGACGCCGGCCGAAACATGGCGGGATGCCGTCGATATCATTGAGGGCGCGCTTGTGAAGACGCGTGAGCACACGCGTTCGCAACATCTGGTCGGGCGGCTTCGGTTGGACGGCCAAACACCACTGACCTGGCGGTTGCGGCGCGACCGCGACCTGCTGCTCACCGAAATCGAGCATCGCGCCGAGGGTATTGGCGGGGCCTGGGTCGAGAAGATCGAGATCGCCACGCAGATGCCGGCAGCCACATCCGCTGTTGAGGCTACCGCCGACCCCGTGCGTGAGCTCGGCGCATTAATGCGCGGCAACATTGTCCGCCAGCACGGCGTGCGAGAACTGGTTCGGGATCTTGTCACGGAATTGCGCGATGACCTGCCGGTGGATTTGCGCGCCTTTGCCGGAGACGATGAAGCCGCCCTCGAAGCCTTTATCGATCGGTTGCTTGCGGATGGGAGCGACGAGATTCTCGCTCGCCTGGCGTCGGCAAGCGCGGAGCCTGCATGATGCGCCTGCGTCGGCTAGACCTCACCCGCTATGGCAAGTTCACCGACTACGCCATCGATTTCGGAGAGCATGGCACGGGAACGCCCGACCTGCACATAGTCTACGGCTTGAACGAGGCTGGAAAATCCACCGCATTGTCGGCCTATCTCGACCTTCTTTTCGGCATAAAGGAACAGACGCCCTACGGATTTCTGCATCACGGCCGAGCGATGGAAATCGGCGGCTGCCTGGAGTTCGGCGGCGCCGCGCACGAACTGAAGCGCCTCAAGCAGCGCAGCAATTCCCTGCTGGACAGGAACGGCAACCCGGTCGGTGAAGTGCTGTTGAGCGCACCACTTTCCGGGGTCAGCCGGGAAGCCTACCGCATGATGTTCTCACTCGATGACGAGACGCTCGAGCAGGGTGGCAATGCAATCCTGGAGAGCAAGGGCGACCTGGGAGAACTGTTGTTTTCCGCCAGCGCCGGCCTTGCTGGTATCAGTGCGGTTCTTGCCGAGGCAAGCCGGAACGCCGACGAAATATTCAGAAAGCGCGCCAGCTCCACCATGATCGCCAAGTTCAAGCATCGGCTCGCCGAATTGAAGTCGCGCCGGGACGAAATCGATATGCAGGCGTCGGCGCACGCCACGCTGATGGTTGCACTCAAGCAGGCTGAGGCCGCCTATGAGGAGGTTGTGCAGGCAAAGGGGCAGGCACGAGCACGGCACGACGAGATGGCTCGCCTGCTTCGCGCACAGCCCTTTGCGAACGAGCTTGCGCAGGTTCAAGAGCAATTGCATGCCTATGCCGATCTTCCTCGGCCACCGCAGTCCTGGGCCTCGGATGTGGTGGAACTGATCGATGACGAGATCAGACTCCAGACCTGGCTCGCCGGGCTCAATCAGCAGGATGAACGTCTGCACGCCGAACTGAAGACGCTCAACGCGGATGAGCGCCTGTTGGCGATGGCCGATAGGCTGGATCGCCTTTCGGAAGCCTCCGCGCGATACAGCACGGCCGAAGAGGATCTGCCGAAACGAAAGGCCGCCCTTGCCGAGAACGAGCGGATCGTTTCCCTGATCACCGCCACGCTTGGCAAACCGGATGTGGAGGATGCCGCCACGCTTCTCGTGCCTGCGGCGACGCTCGGCACGTTGCGCGATCTGATCGCCGCGCATTCGGGTGTTGAGGTCGCCCGCCAATCAGCGATGCAGGAATACGAGGCTGCGACACGCACGCTCGATGCGACCAAGGCTTCTCAGACGACGGCCGCTGACGGCGTCATCCTCGACGCAGCGTTGACGGCCAACATCCAGTCGTTTGTTGCGCAGCTGCGTCAGGGGGATCTCGCCGCCGGTCTGCGTCTTGCCGAGCGTAGTCTGCCGTTGAAAAGGAAGCTGTTCGACGACGCGACAGCCTTGCTGCATCCTTGGACCGGCGACGGCGCAGCATTGCGTCGGATCAAGATGCCGGACCTAGCGCGGATTGAGGCCTGGCGTTATGCTTACGCGTCGCTGGAAAAGCGTCGGATAGGGCATATCGAGCGCTCGCGGGATCTGGCCTCGCAATTGCAGGAAACCGCTGCGCGCATCGAAGTCATTCGCGATAGCGCGGGCAGGATCGGCGACGAGGATGCCCATTCCGTTCTCGCCGCGCGCGAGCAAGCCTGGGTCGCGCATCTCGCCCAGCTCGACCGCGAGACGGCAAGCCTGTTCGAGAAAAGCATGCGCGAGATGGATTCGATGGCTTCCGCCCGTCTTGCTGGAGCGCAGGAACTCTCCGAACTCCGCACGCTCACCAACGCGCTCGCCGTCACCAAGGCCACCATTGACCGACAGGAGCAGTTGCTGAAAGAGATCGATGCTGAGTCGCAAGCCTTGCGAGACGAAATTCGCGCCGAGAAACCTGATGCGATGACCATCGCTGACGATGCATCGATTGTCGCATGCCTGGGCCAGCTGGACCACTGGCGGGAGGCGCTAAGCACAGCGCTCTCTGCATGGGATGCATTGCTCGAGGCGGAGCAACATATCGCCGCCACGCGCGATGAACTGGAGACGGAACGCCAATCGCTGGCCAGAGCCCTCGTGTCTGCCGGAATCGCGGCGGCCGACCTGCCGCTGCCTGCCTTGTTGCAGGCCGCCGATAATCTGCTTGCCGATCAGGCGACGGTAAAGACGCGGCAGGCTGACGCCGGCAAGCGCCTCAGGGAACTTGAGCGGGAGCTTGCCGATCGCAAAGTCTCGCTCGAGGCCGCCGAGGCTGCTTGCCAGGCATGGCGACAAAGCTGGTCTGCCGCGCTCGATACGACCTGGTTTGCCGTCAGTGGGGAAAGCGTTGCCACGGTGCGCGAACGCATCGAGGCGCTTTCCGAACTGCCGGCGGCGGTTCGAATCCAGACCGAGATCCGCCACCGCATCGACGCGATGGAGCGAGACCGAAGCGATTTCGCTCTCCTCGTTGCGGAAATACATGCCTCGCTGGGAGAAGCCTTCGATGGCGCCGCACCGCTTGCCGCAGCCAGGGCACTGGCTCGCCGGCATGAGGAAGCCCGGCAGATTCTGGCCAAGCGACAGGACACGGAAAAAAGCATTGAGAAGATCGGGACCGAACGCAGGAGTCTCTCCGAGAGGATCGCTCTGCACGATGCGCGCAGGAAGGCGATGCTCGAGGCCTTCGAGGTCGAAACCCTAGCCGACGTGCGGACCGCCCTTGATCGTTGCGCGGAACGCGATCGCCTGGAGGCGGATGGGCAGAAGCTTGGGCGCCTCATCACCGGGGGACTGAATCTGGCCTCCCTCGAAGACGCGCAAGCTGTTCTAGCCGGGCTGAATATCGAAGCCCTGCAGCGCGAACATGCCGAACTGGCGGCTCGGCTTGAAGACATCGACGAGCGGACCAAGGAACTCTACGCCGAGAAGAGCGGCGCCAACGATCGGCTCAACGCCATTGGCGGTGATGACGCCGTCGCCCGCATAGAGGCGGAGCGCAGGACTGTCCTGTTGGAGATTGAAGATTTCGCCGGGCGTTTCCTGCGATTGAAGGTTGGCGGCTTGGTCGCCGAGCATGCGCTTCGTGCCTACCGCGATAAGCATCGCAGTGCCATGATGACGCGTGCGTCTGAGGCGTTCCGGGTGATGACGCGGGATGAATATTCGGGCCTCACAACCCGGCCTGAAAAGGACACGGAGTCGCTGATCGGGCTCCCGCGGCAAGGCGGGTCAAAGTCCGCTGTTGATATGTCAAAGGGAACGCGGTTCCAGCTCTATCTGGCGCTGCGCCTTGCCGGCTATGAGGAATTCGCGGCATTGCGTCCGCCTGTCCCATTCATCGCCGACGATATCATGGAGACCTTCGATGAGCCGCGCTCGGAGGAGGTATTCCGGCTGCTTGGGCAGATGGCGTCCGTCGGGCAGGTGATCTATCTCACGCACCACCGTCACCTGTGTGACATCGCGCGTCAGGTGGTGCCCACAGCTCGGGTGCACGAGATTTCATAGATCGAATGAAGCGTCGCTTGTTATCACGCGGCGTCGGCTGCAGCTTGCACAGTCAGATGCACTCCGGTTTCGATCTGCAGGGCTCGGATGACGGCAAGGAGATTCTGAGCTGTAGGGTTGCCGTCTGGCCCAAACATGCGCATCAGGCTCTTCGGCGGTTTGCCGACGATCTCTCCCAACCGTTCGAAGCCGATCGTAGCGTTGATCGCCTCGCGCATCGCCGCGCATCCACCGGCGGCGTCGCCATCGAGAAGATCCTGCACTGCCTCGCGCAATAGCGCTTCTCGGAAAACAGAATCTCGCTCGGCCCGCGCACGCACCGTTTCACGAAAATCCCTGGTTAACGGCATGGCTATCACCCTTTCCCGATACCGGCGCGCTTGCGCATCTTGTAGTCGCGCCAGTGTTCCAGCGCATCTTGTATGTCGTTCTGCTGCCGCCGCTTCGTTCCGCCACCCAACAGGATCACCAGCGTCCTGCCGTCCCAGCCGAAATAGATACGGTAGCCCCGCCCGGGATCGATCCGCAGTTCCGCGGCGCCTTCGCCGATGGCCTTCACGTTCGACGTGTTGCCGTCGCCGAGCCTGGCGAGCCGCGTCGTGACAAACGCAGCGGCTTGGCCATCCAGCGCATCGAACCATTTGCGGAACGGGCTTTCCTCCCCTTCGGTCAGATACTCTTCAATGCGGATCATATGGTGCCATTTATGTTACCAATTGGCAATTCGATTCTTGACGTCTTTATGGAGGATCAGGAGGCCCTCGTTCAACCGGCGACCCGTTTGAGGTAACCGACCCAAGGTAGGCGGCTGGTTATCGCCTGGTCAGGATCGCGCACGAGATCCCCTCCACTGCCTGAATTGAGCTTTTCGCTGGCGCCGGCGCCACTAAATGGTTTGCAGCCGCCCGGCTAAGTATTTGATCTACTTGATACAGGATGGTGTCGAGTTTGTAGAAAAAATGTCGTAGAAATAGTCATTTACACCAGACTACGAATCTGGGGTTCAGGAGTTCGAACCTCTTCGGGCGCGCCATCACTTTTACTTGAAAATCAACTGTTTACGTGACCTCTAAGGTCGCCAGTTCGTGCGATTTCATGTTGCATTTATTGCATTAGGCTACCCTTGATTCCAACGGTTTCCTGAAAAGTACGGCAGGTCCGTGCGATGTGAAGCGCAACATAGATTGACGCTCCGCCCTGTCCGCGCGAAGGTGCGGCGCGTCTGAGAGGGAACATGAAAGCCTCGCTTACCGCCAATGACCTGTCCTGAACCACCGTCCAGTGACGATCGTGCTGCGGACGTGCTCGATGTTGAGCGTATTGACGAAGATTGACTGAGGGTTCCATGCCTGAACACAGCAACCGCTTCAATGATCGGTTCCTTCGTCGACGGCTCCAAGAAAACGATCCCAAGCTGAGCTTCGATATTAAGGACTCTTCCAGGGCAGAGCCACAATATACGACAATGTATAAGGGGGTGATGTTCCTCGTTGGACGGGGGCATGCCTATCGTGACCACGAGACTGGACCGTCGACTAATCCCCGTTTTGGCGGCCCTGCGGAAATCGTCGAATCCGCGATTATCGAAGATGCATTTAAACGCTGGAAAAAGGGAATGTTGAAGGCCACTGTCAAGATAGCAGCTGGTGGCCCGGGGATAATCTTCCGACACATCCCGATCCGATACAACGCATTAGAAGTCGACGGCACCATTCACATTAGCGATTACATGGTATGGCAGGGAACGGTGGAGGATGGTCAAACCTGGGAGAAATGCATCTCACAGGACTGGCTCCGTTACGGCTGAATTGCCACCCTACAGTGGTTTGTGTGGATAGACGGCAGCTTGGCGAACGCTCGACCGTAGCCAAAAGCAGATGACCCATGTCCGAAAACGCTCTGCCCCAACAGAAGCATCCCAAGCTGGTCGTTGTCGTCGCGTTCGACCGTGGCGAGGATGGAGAACTATTCCCCGCCCTCGGCCCGGCCGACCAGCAGACTGAGGAACGGGCGATCAGGACCGCCAAGGGACTGGCTGACAAGCATGCCGGCGTGATCGCATGGAGCAGAGAGGCGCACCCGGACGTTGGCGAGTACGGCCCACCGACAACGCTGTTCGTCAGCGGTGACGTGCCGGACATGGAGTGAGGATGCTCGGATCAATACCGCCCTTTCGCTGGATTGCCGCATTCAATGCGACAAAGAGAAAAAGGGATCGCGCCAGATATATTGCAGAGTGGGAGCCACGACCTCAGGACGAAAAACAACATGAAAATGCATTCTTCGCGCGATGCAAAGATGACGCTTTGCTTGGCGATTTCTGGCTCAAACTCAATGATAGGGTCGATGATTATGAGCGCAGAGCCGAGGCATTTCTCACGCTTGCGTCTTCCGGTGGTTTGATCTTCTTGGCGACGGTCTTGGGGGGATCAGAGCATAAGTCCCTTGGCTGGCTGGCATATTCGGGTGCCGCATGCCTCGTACTCACGTTGGTCCTCGTGGCTATTCTCAAAATTCAACAGATCCAAATAGCTTATTTTCGGATGGGCGAGTGGGATAAGAATAGACGCGATTTCATTCACAAAAAGATCACAAAAGGTGAGTTAGCGTGGAGAACTGTGCGCAGCTACCGGCTATCAAAGGCGTTTGTAGTTACAGCTTTAATTGCCTTGGTGTCGACGATCATTGGATTCGTGCTGATCGCCATCTCCTTTTCTCCTCCCGCATCCACCCTGCCAAAGTGGCTGACAGTGGTGCCGCAAGCATTATGGAACTAGACCGTTTGCCACAGTCGCCCGACTGGCTGGTCATAAAATGAAAAAACCCGCCCCGGGCGAACCGCGGCGGGCGCCATGGGGCAACTTTTTGGTAAACCTCCAAGTCCTCATCTGGTACTTCTCAGCGTAACCGCGCCGAAATCACGCTGCCTGCTACAATGAGCCCCCCACCGACTAATAGCCCCATCGTAGCCTGGGCAAGCCCGAACGCGATCAGAATCAGAGCGCTCACCAGCGGCGTCGCATAGGCGATTACCGTCAAAAGCGCACGATTGCCGCGACGTAGGCCATAATCCCAAACGAGATTTCCCAAGGCCAACGGAACGACACCGTTCAGGACCGCGCTCAACAGTGAAATCGGCGAAGGTATGACCGTAGCTTCCAACCCAAGGTGGATTACTATGGAAGCGACTGCGGATAGCGCAAGGCCAACCCCAAGGGCATCGGGCGCTTCGGCCCCCTGCCGGAGTCGGTACACGCAAAAGAGTGCCCATGCCAAACCACTTGCGCCTGCGAGGGCAATCCCGGCCCACGAGCCCCCGATGCTGCCGGGCCCGATGATGAATGCGGCCCCGCCCAGGCCGAGGGCGATGGACAGTATGTGGCGCCTCTCAAGCTTCAAGAGACCGATTGGTGCCGCAAGCACGACGATCATCAGCGGCCAGAGATAGACGATCAGGTTTGCTTCGGCAGCCGGCATGAACCGGATCGCCAGCAGAAAGAAGATGTTCGATACCAAAAGACCGACCGATACCATGGCTGCGGGAACAACCATTGCTTTCCATGATCGATCGACCCCGGACGACTGTTCGTCCATGCGGGGCCTGCGCAGCGCGAACAGTGTCATGGCGCCGATGCCGTAGATGATCGCTAGAAACTGGAAGGTCGGCATCGTATCTGTCGATACGATGGCAAAAAGAGGCCACAACGCCCACAGGGGGATCGCTGACACTCCAAGCAACGTCCAGACAATTTTAGGCCTCGGTGTCAGCCGTGCTGTGCCCTCACCGGGCAAAGACATCAAGGCTATCGAGGACATCGCAAGGGCTCCAGATCGCTCCAGAGTGGTGCTGCTTTATGATTTCCGCACATCGCAAAACGACTGCGGCTGTCAGTTTTTCGCCGTGCCGTCACATAGAGAAAAAATGCCCGCCCCGGCGAACCAGAGCGGGTTATCATGTTGCTGGCGTCGAGAAGGTTGCGGATTGCGGGATGTAGCGGTTACAACGCCTTCCTTAAAAAGGAGAGCCAATGACAATCGTTGACGATCTACGCGCCATTGCTGCCAATCCAGCGAGCCGGACGAAAGCCGAAGTGGTAGACATTCTCCTAGCCGCCGCTGACCGCATCGAGGCTAAGCGCATCGAGTTGGCAAGACTGAAGCACGATTGCGCGAGTACGAAACGAGCGAGTTAGATCGAGTATGGATGCGAACGGAGACGCGGCCGGTCTATGAGGCAGCACGGGAGATCATAGAGGCGCTGTTTCGGTAGGGGCTCCACCGGAAACGAGAGGCGGGTGCGATTGCCTGCCTCTTCATCCTCCCAACCCCGGCTCACCACCGGGGTTTTTTCTTTGCCCTCTATCTGAATGCTTTCTGAATCCCTCGTTCAACGCGAGTTCAAAGCCCGGCCGGCATCCTCTCGTCGTACCATCAGGAGGAATAAGCCATGAATTTCACGAGCCTCACCAAAGCCGCTATCGCTTCGACCATGTTTATTACCTCGCTCTCCAGCGCCTTCGCGTACTCGATCCACTACAAGGACGGCAAATACTCAGTCATCTGCGAAAACGGGGACAAATGGACGCGAGGCAATGGCTCCCAGCAGATCACCCATGCAGACGCCGCGAACATCTGCGCCAAGCGCGGGAGTAGCCTCATAGCTCCAGACGGCGCGAAGCCGGGCGCCGCCAAGAAGGCCCCGTCCGGCTTCTCGAAAGTCAACTAGCAAAGCCACAAGCCCCCGCTCCGCGGGGGTTTTTGTTTCAGGCGCCTTCTCAGGCTGGGCAGCTACCAGAGGGTCTTAAGCTTTTCCCAGCCATCTTCCGAGGTGATGATGGCGACGGCCGTCGCCATAGTCTCACTCTCGCGTGGCCCCGTAAACGACCAGGAACCGGAGAGAAGGAATATCGCGCCCATTGCCGCGGTGCAGCCGCCGCGTGCAGAGTTTACAAGATCGCGGCAGGTCTTTTCCTTCGGCCGCATGTCGCCTGCCAATTTCGAATAGACGCTCTTGCCGATCGAGTGGATACCCTTCCCTATAGCCACAGCGCCCAAGGTAAAGACGCTGACGGCTATGATACCGACGTTCCGCTCCTTCTTGTCGATGATGTAGGTGATGTTCTTGGCACAGTTGCCACAGTTGCATTTATAGTCCGTCGGGCCTTTGCTGCTGCGCGCCGCATCGTCCTTCAGGTCATAGAGACTGAAGATCTTGCCGGCCTGAGAGGCTATTGTCGCCGCCGCCAGCCAAGGTCCGATCGCCGCGCCAATGGGAGCGATCGTAACGCCCGTCACGAGAGCCAGTCCGCTGTGAACGCCAAGTGCACTAGCGCCTTGCGTTATGCCGGACTGTAGCGCCGCGGGCGCCGCCTTCTGCAGGAGGGATGCCAGCACGGTCTTGAACTTCGACCATTTTCCGTGGCAGCGGTTACCCTCCACCAGGATGTGCTTGCCCAATTCGTCAAGCTGCTGCGGTGACGGAAGCCCCATAATTACCCCCCAAATAGCAACCTCCGAGACGACTGCCCGGGCAAAAAGTAGAATGACAATGATCCGGAAGTCCCCGCCGGGAGCCGGGTGAATACGCCACATGCCTCCAGCACACGACGGACGGTCGGTATATTAGCTTTTATTCGATTAAGAATCTCTGACCTGAAACGCAAAAGGCCCGCCCCGGTTCGCCGGGGCGGGCCTGATACCTGAGACACTTCCGACGAAGCGGATGCATCGCATCAATGGGCGGTGATGCATTAAATACTGGTTTACGGCAATTGTCGGCTGGTCACCCCCCAAACCACGCCAGTATTTCGCCACGCTCTCCCCAAACATGACGGTACCGAAGGCGAGGCCGAGGATACCGACGATCAGCCATTTGACAATGTTGCCGGCCGTTCGGATGGAACACGAAGGAATAGACCATGAAGTGAGCGCGATAGCATCTGCCTTGATCTTGGCGGGAATGCCAGACGGCTACGAGCAGTTGCGCGGGGTGGACGAAGCCACGAAGGCGAATGAGCCGGTGAACCTGGTACAGCACGAGGAAGCAATAGCCCACTATCTTGTTTCGACTGATGGAGAGCAAGGAGGCTATCGGCAACAGCGAGCCCAGCAAGCAGGGCAATGGTCTGCCACGGCCGGCCGGCGATTGCGGTGAGCGCAGCGCTGGCGCCGCCGAGACCGTTACCGGGCCAGCCGTTCGTCTGCTTCTTGACCTCCTTTTCGATGGTCGGCGGTGCGTAGGGCCGCGCGGCCTTGACCTGCGACACGGACACGCCGGCGTTCTGGCCGGCATAATGGCCCTTGCCGCCCAGCGTCGGGATACCCGCCTATTCCTGCGCAAGATTGCCAATTAGTGTGTCGAGTAACAGCCGGCCAGCTAGCCACTTATCGATGCCACGCTGGCCGAGCAGATAGCAGGCAATCTCGTCCTGACGATCGGCGCGAACCGCGGGATAGCGGCCAGGAAGCTGCTTGCGGATCACCCACAACGTCGTGCGGATCACTTGGTATCGACCGATGGCCCACGAGTTGAGGCGCTTGTTGTCGGAATCCTTGAGCATCCGGGTTTGCAGCGCTTCGACCTGATCAAGCGTCATCAATACCAGATCGATCGTCGGTCCCTTGCCCTTGGTCACCTTGCCATGATGCCGTAGCCCAACGTCTCGTTGTAGCCACGGCCCTTGTCGGTTCCTTCGCTCTAGCCGATGAGGTCGAGCATCGGGCGGTACACGTGATGGCGGTCGCCCGCTCCCGAGGGTGCGTTCGTCATGATCTTTCCTTTCAGATTAACGAGATTTCAGTGTTGTCGAGCTATCCACACCGAGGGGAAGCCATGGGGGGATGGCGATGTACGGGCTTGTGATGCTGATGGCCGATTTCGCAACGGGTGGCGCCATTCTGCTGGCGATATGGCACTGCCTACGGTCAATCGAACTTTGATTTTTGGGCGTGTGCAGTCGCGGGGCCGGCGACGACACGCATGATCTAATCCTTTCGGTTGAATTGCAGGAGTTACACCTCCCGTTTGGGAGGTGTCGGAGGCTCTATGGCGCGGGTACAGTCACGGCGCTGACGTTGCCAACTAGCGACGTTGCGCCCGGCCGCCATCCCAAAAGCCTACGCCTTGGTGGCCGGGCGTTCTTTCGGTCAAATTGTTGAGTTCGTTGCAACTAGCCGTTGATTGCCGGGTGCTATGAGTCAGCGATGCGATCCAGTGTTCTATACATGCCGATTGTAATGCTACTGGCCGGCGCCGGCGGGCTTGGCTATTTTGCGGATGAGATCGACGTGTCCAGCGTCGCCACGCGCGTCATCAGCCAGGTTTCGCCATCCTGCAACATCAAGGGCAATGTCTCGATCAATTCCGGCGAGCACATCTACCATTTGCCGGGCCAAGAACATTATGACGAAACGATCATAAGCACCGACTACGGTGAGCGATGGTTTTGCAGCGAGGATGAAGCTCGTGCTGCCGGTTGGCGAAAAGCGAAGTCCTAACCCCCTAGCTGAGCTTTTAATGCGGAATCGACAGCCTCCGTAGGCAGTGCTTTGATGCGGGAACTTAGACGCCCAAACCGATGGAGACGACGATGAGAAAATTGATGATGGCCGTCGTGATTTCGCTATCTGGATTTGCCTTATCGGGATGTGTCGACGAGGGCTACTATAACAGGCCCGTGTATCGAACGGGCGTGGTGATCGGATCTCCGGGATGGAATACAGGCCATTATCACCGGCAGGTATACAGGTCGCGTCCAGTGTACCATCATCCTCGCCCACCTCACCACACTGTGCGCCCGCCTCACCATAATGTGCGGCCACCGTCTCACGCCACAAGGCCGTCTGAACGCCCGATACCGACACGGCGCCGCGAGGACAATTGCAAGGCCATGACGGGGTTTAAGTGCGACTAGGGGATAGGCGGTTGGGTCGAGCGGCAATCTTGCCAGGCTATCTGGAAATCGAATGCCTCGTGGCTCTCTTTATTATCCACCCTGATCCTGGCCTGACCCCATAGGGTGGTTCGGTTTCAGACTTAATGCATAGTAGTCTTTGGGCCATTACCTTGGTAGATGGTGGAGCCGATCGGCATGACGGTGCAGGCCAGACGAGGGTCTCCGGCGCTGGTGGTTTGTATCCGAGGTCGACGGTACGCTCCTTGAGCATCGTATCGTCTTATCGGTCATGCCGCGATCACGTCATAGAGAAGACCAAGGCGCTGATCGGTTTCGGTGAGCCTTCACGAAATTCCGCCCATGGTCATGCCCTCTTTCGTTCCCTGCCGGATCACGAAATTCATCGCAGGATCACGAAACGCGGTTTCGTGCAGGACACTTCGGAAGCAACCGATGCCGGCACGGACGGTATGGCGTTCGTTCTGAAGCCGCGTTTGCCAACCGTCGTAGGAGCGCGCATCCGACCGGCAGGCTCGGGTAAGCGTTGCCGCCGTGCTGGAACGATGCGTCTTCCGCATCCCGTACGCGCGCCATCTTTACGAAAAGCTCTTGCGTACGTCCTCGCCCGGTCGGGATCTATTTGGCTGGAGCTTCGCGCAAGCTTGCGGCGAGTGCGGCGGCGAAACCGTCGAGCGAAACGGGAAGCTCGACGACGCGCTGGCTGCCGTTGGCGAACAGGAGCTTGATCGGGTCCTTCCTCGCCTTGAGGGCGTCAGCGGTGGCGTCATCGAGATCGGCGTCGGCAAAGCACAATTGCACGCAGCGCTTGTAGGTGGCGGTTACAGTGGTCTTGTCGTCGAGCGCCAGGATGGCGTTGGAGGGCAGCCAGACGCCGTTGGGGAGCTGAACGATCAGTTTCAGCGGCTTTGCCGGATCCGACCTGCCGATGACGATCTGGGCGAGCGCGTTCTTGCCGTCGGGGGAGGCAATGGTCTGGGCGACTTCGCATACACGGCGAGGGGGAGCGCCCACGGCATTGTCGCAGCGCAGTGTCCAGGCCTGGTAGGTTGCCGTGGTCGCCTGCGGCGCGGCGGCGGTCTGCGCGCTTGCGGCGGCGGGGAGAGCCAGGCAGATCACGGCGGAAAGCGCCACCAGGCACGGGTTGATGGTTCTTGTCATGGCTCTGGTTCCTGGTGGAGCGCCGCGAAGCAATCGGCGAAATCCTGATGGTTCAGCGACCGGGCTTGCCGCCCGGTCAATAGGCGATCCTGATCGACGCGTTGAAGGTCCAGTTGCCCGCCTCGGTGAGCGCGGCGTCGTGCAGGGCGACGGCGCCACTCAGGCTGGCGGTGAGATTGTCCAGAACGGTGTAGTCCAGGCCGATGCCGGTGCTCGCCAGCGTCGTGTGGTCCTTCGCGGCAAAGTCGTAGCCGTGGCCGAGATCGAGGAAGGCGAAAGGCGAAAGGCTGTCGGCAAGGCCGGCTCCGGAACTGGCCAGCGGGGAAAATGTCGGCAGCCGAATCTCGTTGCGCCACACCAGCCCGGTATCGGCCGCTCCGTCGTCATTGTCGTAGCCGCGCACGGCATAAAAACCGCCAAGCCCCAGCCGCTCGGCATCAGGCAGCGCCTGGTTGGCGGCCAGCCCTGAGAACTGGCTGACCCAGGAGAAGCCGTGCGTGAGGTCGGTGACGCGGCTGATGTCGACGCCGAAGGTGACATAGGTGTTGTCGTCGACGCGCCCTCCGGTGAAGGCGGCCCAGTCCGCGGCGGTGTTGTTGCCCAGCACGCCGCCGGGATTGGCCTTGACGCGGGCGTCGACCGAGGTGCGGCCAAAGCGGTCGGAAAAGTTCCCCGCCCAGCCCAGCACCAGGTTGAACAGACCTGCGTCGCCCTTGGCCACGTCGATGCCGGAAAACGCGGTGGTGCGCTTTACCCACTTCGGCTCGACCCCGAAATAGACGTCTCCCCAGTAACGACCGGGCAGCAGGTTTGAGACGGCGCTACGGTAGAGGATCGGCAGTTCGAAAGTTTGATTGTCGAAGGAAAACGGCGTGCCGGCGACCAGTTCGTTGGTCCGCACGTAGTTAGGCGCGATCGACAGCGCCTGGCGCGGCAGCGTCGGCAGGTCGATGCGGGCGGCATGGCTGAGATAGCCGGGGCGCGAAACGTCGAGCGAGAAAAGATCGCCGTCAGAGCCGAACCCGCCCGAACGGGTGAAGCGGTAGCTGGCGGTCAGGTCGTTGAGTTCAGGAATCCAGAACCCGCCGCCGACAGACCAGCGGTCATGTCCCGTCCCCTCGCTGCCGGCGTTGGCATAGGACCCGAAGACGGACCAGGGCTTGTCCTTCGTCACCTTCAGCGTGAAGTCGCTGGCCCCGGTCTCGTCGCCGGGCGCGAAGACGCCCTCGACGTGACGGAACGGATTGCGGTTGAGCCAGTCGAGGTCCTCTTCCAAGGCGCGTGCCTCGATACGGGAGCCCGGCACAAGCCGTACCTGTCCGGCGAGATTGCGCTCGACGGTGGTTCCCTCGACTGCGACTTTGCCTGCATGGAACTCGACGACGCGGAGCGCCAGCACGCCCGAGGTGATCTCTTGCGGCGGCACGGTGACCGACACGAAGGGAAAGCCCGCCTCGCGCCAGAGCGAGGCGACCGCGCCTTGCATCCGAACGATCAGCGCACGGCTGAGCGGCTTGCCGACGAAGGGCGAGAGCGCTGTCTTCAGCGCCGCTTCCGGAACGCCCTTGACGGCACCGACCGAGATGCCGCGATCAGCCCCGGGGCCGGCCTTTGCCACCGCCTCGTCCTTGCCGATCAGCCGCACGCCCGCGACATCGACGCCGAGCGGCTGGCTGTCGGCCTGGCCGTAGTC
>JBARYG010000210.1:0-18543 GCA_049647745.1 Mesorhizobium sp. | reverse complement strand
GTTCAGCACGAAGGTCGTGGCCTCGAAATCGCGCGCCAGTTGCACGGCCTCTCCCATCTGGTGCGGATAGAGCATGAGGTCGAACGGCAAGCCCGCCGCGGTGAGGGCGGCAAGGCCCCGGCGCCAGGCCGGGTCCGACATGCGGTTTGGCCGGGCGGCGAACGAGCGGGCCGGGTCCGGATGCCATGCAACGATATCGCGCAGCCCGGCCGCGCGCGGATGGCGCGCTTCCGTGTCTATCCGGGCTGCGGCGTCGGGGGCGTCTAGCGGAACGCGGAAGACATGGCGGGCGGCGACCGTCCGGCGGTCGTGCGTGTCGAGCCAGGCGCTTTCCTCGCCGCCGGTGTCATTCGCCCAGCCGGCCTCTATGTGGACCGTGGCGATGATGTTCTCGTCCCTGGCTTGCGCCAGATAGTCTTCGACCAGGAAATCGCGCCGCAGCCCGCTGAGATCTCCCATGGGCAGGCCGGTCTCGTCCGGTTCGGGCTGCTTGTCCAGCCAGCCGTGCCTGCCCATGCCGTAAGCCCACAGATGATGGTGGGCATCGATGATAGGACCACGATAGAGCGCCATGGAAAGCCTGTGTTGTCAGATGACTATGCGGATACTGCCATTTGGAGGGTGTAATGTGTCAACCTCGCGGCCCCATTTTTTTGTCGTGGGACAACAAGAGCGGACGCGTTGCCATGATGTTCGGGGCCACTGGCCAAGCCTTCGACCGGGGCTTAGACATCGGCGGGTGCCTGTCGAAATCCGCCTTCATGCATGCAGGTGAGGGCGGCGTGGGCCGCAGCCTGCGCTCCGGCGGTCTGCGGCGTCGCGCCGGAAAGCCAGCCGTGGAGGAAGGCCGCGATGTAGCTGTCGCCGGCCCCTGTCGTGTCGATTGCAACGATGGGTCGCGCTGGGATTTCTATCCCCGTGCCGTTGAGGAACAGCGAACTGCCCAGCGCGCCGCGCGTCACGACGACACCGCGCGCGCCGGCGGTAAGAAGGGAATCCGCCAGCCGCGCCGCCGCTTGATGCGGTCCTTCGATTGACGCGAAGGCTATCGCAAGCCCTTCAACACGCAGGCTTTCCGCCGATGCGTTGACGGTGATGTCCTGCGATACCGATCTTCCGGCCGCCACCAGTCGCCGCCGCAGGGCGCCGCTGTCGTCAAGCCAGCCGATATGCACATGGTCTGCGGCAAGTATCGCCGCAAGTGCCTTCTCTTCAGGGGCGTAGCCTGCGCAGGCGCCGAAGTCCTCGAAGCCGATCCGCCGCTCGCCGGTTTCCGAGATATGGATTTCGGTGTGCGCGGTCGGCAGCGACCGGTATACGAGATGGGAAATGTCGACGCCGCCGCGGGCGAGCAGCCGTGCCGTCAGCGCACCGTCGTCATCTTTGCCGACGGCGCCGAAATAGGCGGAGGACCCGCCCAGGGTGGCGAACTGTACGGCGACGTTGAGGGCATTGCCGCCAACGAATCGATGCCCGCTCGGTTGCAGGATGTCGACGCAGTTGTCGCCGACGGCGGCAAGCCTGATGCGTCCGTCAGTACTCGACACGGCGGTAATACCGGCGGGTTGTCAGAGGATGGTTGCGCAGTACTTCGAGATGCGCGGATATCCGCTCGAGCGCCGTCGCCAAGAGCGCCGGGGCCAGAAGCGCCCTGAGCGCGGGCGACAGGTCCGGCGTCGGATAGTTGGCGGTGTCGAGCACCGTCAGCGCGCCGCCCACTTTAGGGACGAAGCGTTCGACGCGCTCCGCCAGTGGCCGGCATTCGTCTTCACCCTTGAAGAGGATGACGCTCACGCCTTTTTCGATCAGTTCCAGCGTTCCATGGAAAAAGTCGGACGCGTGGACGGGGCGGGTTCTGATCCATTGCATCTCTTCCAGGATGCACATGCCGTAATAATAGGCCTCCGGCCATACGTTGCCAGCGCCGGTGAAGACATGCCAGTCGGAGCCGGCGATGATCCTGGCATAGTCGGCGGCCTTCGGCTCGACGGCCTTCTTGACCGCCAGCAGGGATTGGGGCAGGGCCTGCAAGCTTTTGACAAGGCTGGCGAAATTGCCCAATGAGCCGAGTTCGCTGCGATGACCCATCACAGACAGCGCAATCAGCAGCGACTGGATATAGAAATTCTCGCTCGACGTATCGTCGGCGGCATAGTTGACCAGAGCATGATCGGCGTCGCGCCCCAGCGGCGTATCGGCATGGCCGACAAGGGTGATGACTCCGGCGCCGCGCGCCTTGGCGAAACCAAGGAACTCTACGCTTTCCTTGGTCGTGCCCGATAGCGAGAACAGGAAAACCAGCGAGCTGGCGTTGAGGTTGACGGAGCCCGCGGCCATCGTCTCGGAAACCGAATCCGAAAAAACCGGGAAGGTCGACTGTCGGCGCAGCAGTTGCACGGCCGGCTGCAGGAGGGTCGCGACCCCGCCTGTGCCGAGAAGATGGATGTTCGTGGCCCCGTCCCGCAGGGACTCGCCGACGATCCTGTTGATGTCGCCGGCAAGCGCCACCGCACCCGACTGGATGCCCAAGAATCGTGCCTCGTCGAAATTCAACATCATGCGTTCCTGCCTCTGATGGATAGTTGTCTGACAACTTTGTGCATCACCTGGCAGGCACCTGTCAAGGTGGAGCCCCTGCAAAAGCGTGGCTGCGGATCGAGATGTCTGACATTGCTGGTCGTGGTGACATGTGCCAAGGTTCGCGCTTCGTGGGGAGAACAGCTATGGAGTCGAAAAGCCGCCGTGTCGGGGTCAGGCAGTTGCATGAGGAAATAGTCCGCTTTCTGGCCGAATCCGGTTTGAAGCCAGGCGAGCAGGTCCCCACGGAGGCGGAATTCCGGGAACGGCTCGGCGGGTCCAGGCCGACAATCCGCGAAGCGCTGAAACTTCTGGAGCAAGACGGCGTTATCCGCGCCGAACATGGACGCGGGCGGTTCCTGACAGCCGCAGGAGCGATAAGGGTCGATCGCCCAATCACGACGTTCGAGAGCATCACCGACATGGCGAGCCATTTTGGTTACAGCTTGATAAATAAGGTTCTTTCCGTCTCCGAGGAGCGGCCGGCAGCCGAAGTGGCCACGGCGCTGAAGTTGTCCAGGGGAGATACGGTGATCCGGCTGGAGCGTCTTCGCATGAACGGCCGCGAACCGATGATCTACAGCCTGGAATATATTCGCCGCGACGTCATCAGCGATCGGGTTTTCGACATCGACTGGTCGGGGTCGCTGCTCGATACGCTGGAGCGCTACGGCGCGAGGCCGACCGTTTCGCAGGCACGCGTCCGGGCGACGCCCCTTCCTGACGAGGTCGCGGCTCGCCATGACCTGCGCGATTTCGGCCCGGCGTTGGTCATCGAGGAAACGGCCTATCTGGATTCCGGCTCGCCGGTGCTCCGCGCGCTGGACTATCATCGCGGCGACCGGTACGCATTCAGCTTCTTGCGCAAATAAGCGCGGCTTGGTAGATGTCTGACAACATGGCGGCGGAGCCTGCCATGCTCAACATCCCGGAGTCCGCCATGACCGCAAGCGTTTCCGCTCTCTCCGCCACCCAGGCGCAGGCCGTCGATCGCGCAATCGAAGCCTTGTGGCCGAAGGCGCTTGATCTGCTGAAGAAGATGGTGGGTACCAACAGCGTGAACCCGCTTTTCCCCGGCATCGCGCGCGCCAGCGTCATCGGCGGCGAGACGAAGGTTGCGGGCATGCTGGGCGATTTTCTCGCTGGCTCTGGCCTCGCGGTCCATTCGGTGGCGCCCGATCCCGATCGCGTCAACCGGGTGGCGGTGCTCAAGGGTTCCGGTGGCGGCCGTTCCCTGCTCATCAACGGCCATGTCGATACGGTTGCCGCCTTCAAGCCCGAATCGTGGTCGACGGGCAGCCCCTGGAATCCGGAAGTGAAAGACGGACGCCTGTACGGCCTGGGCTCGACCGACATGAAGGGCGGCCTGGTCTCGGCGGCGCTGGCCACTGCGGCGCTGGTTGCCACCGGCGTCCGCCTTAAAGGCGAGTTGCAGATCCACGCGGTCGTCGGCGAGGAGACGATGAGCCATGAGTTCGGCACCTCGGCCGTACTCGACGCAGGCTTCGTGGCCGAAGGCGGCATCGTCGTCGAGCCGACGTCGCAGCCTGTGCCCCTCACCGTTTCGCCGGTGGGGGCCGGAAATTTCAACCTGCATATCGAGATCCAGGGTTATGCCACCCATGGCGGCAATCGTGGCCCTTCCATCAGGGCAGGCGGACCGGGCATGGCGGCCGGCGTCAACGCGGTCGAGAAGGCGGTGCTGGTCGTGCAGGCCTTGCAGCAACTCGAACAGGAATGGGGCACCAGCAAGGTGCACCCGGCATTTCCGGCCGGCTTCTTTTCGCTGTGCCCGTCGGTATTGCACGGCGATGCTGGGGTGCCGAGCGTCGGCTATCTCGCCGACCGCGCCACCATCGGCTATCTCGTCTGGTACCCGCCGGGCAACAGTGCCGAACAGATCCGCGCCGAGATCGAGGCGCAGGTTCGCTGCGCCACCGAGATGGACCCGTGGTTGAGGCAGCATCCGCCCGTGCTGCGCTGGGACAGTAACTGGCCGGTTTCCGATACCGATCCGGCGCATCCTCTGGTGCGCAGCCTTGTGGCGGAGCGCACGGCAGTGCTGGGCGTTATGCCGGGCGGGGCGGCGGATACGGCCGGCTTCAACGCTTGCTGTGATTCGGCCTTCATCGAGCAAAGGGGCATACCGTGTGTGATCTTCGGGCCGGGCGACCTGCGCTTCGCGCATTCGATGAACGAGTTCATCAATCTGTCCGAGGTGGTGGACGCCGCGCGCATCCTCGCCCGGTCCGCGGCGCGTTGGTGCGGGGTGGCGTAGGACGCCGCGAGACCCTTGCTGGCGGCTCCGCAGCAGGGTTTCAGCCGGAGCCGCTCTTGATCCCCTTAGCCATTGCATGGCTACATATGCGGACGGGCGATAGTCGCGTCAGTCACTTGGGGTCCAGCATGTTTCTCGGGATAGATATCGGCACCTCGGTCATAAAGGCCGCGCTCTTCGACGCGGCCGGGCACGAACGCGCCGAGTTCGCGGAGCGCATGCACCTGCTTGCCGCTCCGGTCGGCTGGTCGGAACTGGACGGCGAGGCGGTCTGGTCTGTGACCGTCCGCGTTATCCGCGGCCTGCTGGCCGATGCCGGTATCCGGCCCGCCGAACTCAGCGGCATCGGCGTCACCGGCGTCATGGTCGGCGCATGGCTTATTGATGCACAGGGCGGTCTCGTCCGCCCGCCGGTCCTATGGAACGACGCCCGCGCGCAACATCTCGTCGATGGGCTGAAGCGGAAGGAGCCGGAGCTTTTCTCGAAGGTGTTCGCCCATTCCGGCTCGATGATGCAACTTGGCTGCACGCTGCCCGTGCTTGCGTGGATGAAGGAGAATGAGCCCGAGAATCTCGCACGCGCACGCCATGTCCTGTGCGCCAAGGATTTCATACGCTACCGGTTGACCGGCGCTGTCGCCACGGAGGAATCGGAGGCCGCCATGGCACCGGGATCGGCGCTCACGAGGGCCTTCCACCCGGAGCCAGCGGCCCTGCTCGGCATAACCGACCTTGTCCGCCTGCTTGCGCCGGTGAAACCGGCACAAACCATTGCCGGACATGTAACCGAGGCGGCGGCCATCGCCACCGGGCTTGCTGCTGGAACGCCCGTGGCTATCGGCACCGGCGACACCGGCGCGTGCGTGCTGGGCGCCGGCTGCCATGAGCCGGGCGAGGCTGTCACCGTCCTTGGCACGACCTGCCTCAATGGGGTTCTCTTCGACCGAGCCGTCTATGAGCCGGTCGATCTCGGCCTGCTGTTCATCCTGCCGGAAAACCGCTGGATGAAAACGATGGTGAATGTCGCGGGCACCACCGTGCTGGACTGGTGTTTGTCCACGCTTTGCCCGGACCTCGCACTCGAAGCGCAGCCCTACGAAGCGCTCGGCAAACTCGCTGAAAGGAGCGTGCCGGGCGCAAACGGCGTCGTCTTCGTTCCCTATCTGTCGGCAAGCGGCGTCATCGCGCCGCGAATCGAGCCGCGCGCCCGTGCCGGATTCCACGGCCTCGCACCGCACCACACGCGCGCCGACATGGTGCGCGCGGTCTATGAGGGCATCGCCTATGCGATCCGCGACTGCTACGAGGCGATCGGCGGAACCGGAGGGACTATCCGGCTCTCCGGCGGCGGCGCACGCAGCCCGTTCTGGAGCCAGATGATCGCCGACGTTACCGGCTACACGGTCGAAATTCCGGAAGGTACCCAGTTCGGGGCGAAAGGGGCGGCGCTTTGCGCGGCGGTAGCCGTCGGGGCTTACGCCTCTGTCGCGGAAGCCTGCCGGGCAACATTCCGCGCCCGCCGCCGGCACAAGCCCGATGCCGGGGCGAAGGCCGCCTATGAAGCCGGGTACCGCCGCTTCAAGGCCGGCAGCGCCGCCGCTCTGGGCGCGCTCGCCGCCGTTGCCGATTGACGGCTCAGCCAGTGAAGCTGCCGAAGCCCACCGTGTAGGCCCACTCCGGATCGGGCTTGCTCTCTTCCGGCAGCAGGTCGGCATGGCGGATGGATATGTCGAGCGGCACCGGCTGCATGGAAATGTGCGTCAGCTCGATCGGGTGTCCGGTCTGGTCCTGTGCGCGACGGACGGCGGTAAGGATCGGGCTCCCCCGCTTCAGCCCGAGCAGCGCCGGGATTTCGCCTTCGGCCACCGCCGGCATGTATCGGTCCTCCGCTTTCACGATCGTCCTGTTGAAGCGGCGGCGCAGCGCATCGTAGAGGGAGCCGTCCAGATGCGACAGCTCCAGCCCTTCCAGCAGCGCGAGGTTCAGGCGCGTATCGGCCAGCGCCAGCACCCGGCCGTTTGCCGAGATGAGGCGGCGGTGGCGGTAGACGCGATCGCTTTCTCCCAATCCGAAGAATTCGGCCGTTTCACTGTCCGCCGCTTCCGCGTGGCTCGACAGGATACGGAATTCCGGCGTGAGGCCCTGCGCCGCAATCCCTTCCGTGATGCTGGTGATCGCGCGGTAGCGTTTTTCCACGCCGTTCGGGCTGACGAAGGTCCCCATGCCATGCCGGCGTAGCAGCAGGCCCTCGTTCACCAGCAGGCCCAGCGCCTGCTGGATGGTGCGTCGGCTGACCTGCCATTCCCTCGCCAGTGGCAGTTCGCCGTCGATCCTGTCGGGATAATGGCCCGACAGGATGCGGGCGCGCAGCGCCTCGGCGATGCGGATATAGACCGGCCGATGGTCGCGGGTGGCGGCCTCGACGGCCGCGTCAGTTCCCGCTTTCATGGGCCTGCGACTGCCGGGCGTAAAGAAGGCCGACATGCCTTGCCATGCTGGCCAGGACTGCCTCGATGATGAGCCTGCCCTTTTCGGACGTCGCCGCGCGTGCGTCGCCGAGCACCGGGCTATCGGAAAATTCCGTCCATCGGTAAGGCACGATGTCGAAGTCTTCCGGGAACTGGGGGTAGTTGGCGATGGCCTTGTCCATGGCCACATGTTCCGGCGACAGGTGGAGCATATAGGAGGTCTCGATCTCGCAGGCGTGCATGAAGGCGGGATGGGCTTCCCGCGCCTCGCGCTGCCGGGCAATGACCGCGTTGGCGCCGGGATAGAAGAAATTGGCGATGGTGAAACCGTGTTCGCGCGCGGCGCGCTGGGCGTCGCGGATCGCTGCCGCGTTGCCGAGATGCGCGTTGACGACGGCCATGGTCGAAAGCCCCTTGGCCTTGGCCGAAAGGGCGATCTCGAGAAGCGTGCGCGTCACCGTCTCCCCGGAGATACCGAACGAGCCCGGCGCGTCGGCCAGCGACCAGACCTGTCCGAAGGGGAGGACGGGCAGGCGCAGGATGGGCGTCTCGGAGCCGACAACCCTTGCGAGCTCTTCGGCGAGGCGCGCGGCGAGCAGGTTGTCCGTTCCCGCCGGGAGGTGGTCGCCATGGCTCTCGACCGCGCCGAGCGGCAGGATAAGCACGGGCTTCCTCGCCAGCGTGGCCTTCATCTCGCTGTCGTTGAGGCCGGTGACATCGGTCTTGTCGGGTACGCCGCTCATGGCTTGAAGACGAAAGCGCGGCGCGGGTTGGCAATGAAGAACTTCTGGAAAAGCGCCTTGCCATCGAAGCCGGCGTCCCCGGCCTGCTCCATGAAGCGCGGCGCCCAGCTTTCGAGGATATAGCCCAAGCCGAGGCCGCCCTTTCCGTAGTTGCGGTACATGGTACGCCGGGCAATGTCGCCACCGACGACGATCTGATCCTCGTGGCCGTGCCTGACGAGGTTGAGGATACAGTCGATCAAGATGCTTTCGGGATGGTACTTGATGCGGCTGATGCCGTCGAAGCACATGAAAACGCCGGTATCGGCGGCCTTTCGGTGCACCCAGTGATCGGGGTTGCGGTCGACATGGGCGATCGTCAGCCGCGTGGGATCGACGCCCTCGGCCTTGACGATGGCAAGCTGCTCAAGGACCAGCGTGCCGAGTTCGGTATGGGAATGCAGCGGCGAGCCTGTTTCCTTGTGGGCGTCGAGCACGGCGCGCATGACCTTGTCTTCGGCGTCCGAGATCGTGTTATAGCCGGTGCCGAACTTGGCCACGCCGCCCTTCAGCCCGGTCCCGTCCATGCCGACCGTCAGTTCGCCGACGACGTGGTCGCGGATCTGCGCACGGCTGCGGCTGTCGATCCAGGCCTGGAACGTGCCGTCGGTTCCTGCCATCCGTCCGGGCCACATGATCGCCTTGTTGAAGCCGGCGGTGGCGATGATCCTGATGCCGGTGCGTTCCGAAATGGTCTTCAGCGCCGCCGGGTCGCGTCCGTAGTCGATGGCGGTCGCGTCGTAGACGGCCTGGCCGCCGGCCGCGGTGAACAGGTTCACGTCCCGGATCGAGCTTTCGATATCGTCGATCAACAGGTCGTCGTCCTTCTTTTCCTTCCAGAGTGGCGGAACGCAGAAAAGATGATCGTGCGCATAGGTGACGCCGAGATTCTCGGGCGCGATATCGCCGGTTAGTGTCCTGATAAAGCCCATGACGAGCCATCCTTCCGTTGCGAGCATCTGCTCACAATTACCATCTTGTCTACTTAGGTAGTCAAGATGGTTCTGCCAGAAGCTTAGGGTTCAGATCAGCAGCTATAGCCGCCATAGCCTTGTCGCATTGGCGCTCAGCAGCTTTTCGCGCTCGCCTGCGGATGCGCCGGCAAGCAGCGCGTGCGTCGCCGCCACCCAGCTGGAGAGGCCGCCTCCCAGCGTGCAGACCGGCCAGTCGCTGCCCCAGACCACGCGGTCCCAGCCGAAACTTTCGATCGTGTGTTCGACATAGGGGCGGATTGTCTCGACCGTCCATGTCTCGGGCTCGGCATAGGCAACCACGCCGGATATCTTGCCCACCACGTTCGGACGCCGGGCAAGCTCGGCTATCTGCCCGCGCCACGGCTCCAGCACGCCGCTCTTGACGTCCGGCACGCCGCAATGGTCGAGGATGAACTGTACGTCGGGCGCGAGATCGACCAGCGCGATGGCCTGGCCCATCTGCCGGGGCAGGACGCAGAGATCGAAGGTCAGGCCGCTGCCAGCGATACGGCGGATGTTTTCGCGAAACAGCGCGCTTTCCGACAGATCGTCGGGCATGACGTGCAGCACGCGGCGGAAACCTTTCACGAAAGGATCGGCCTTGACCCGCTCGAGATAGGCGGCGAAGCCTTGCTGTTCCGGCCGGCAGGCAGCGATGGCGCCGCGAAGCAGGCTTCCCTCGCGCCGTGACAAGGCCTCGACATGCTTCGTCTCGGCCTCGATATCGGCCTCGGCGACATCGACCTCCATGTGCAATGCAGCCTCTATCCCGGCACGCCTTGCCTCCCGGGCGTAATCGTCATGCGAGAAGGTGCGGTTCAGCGCCGCCGCACTCGCCAGCCAGGGATAGCGCAGTGCGGCAAGGTCGATGAGATGCAGGTGGCTGTCGACGATCATGACGTTTCTCTACTGTTCTTCGTGCCGCCGCCCTGCATGGAACTCCTGCCGGGCATAAAATTCCCCCGGATATGAATTCATTGGCGCGGCGTGTCTATTTCGGGGTCTGCTGGTCGAAGCCGGCCAGTTGCGAAAGGCGATAGGCGGTCGCCTGAAGCAGTTCGATGGTATGGGTGATGTCCGGTGCCTTCGGTGCATTCACCAGCGTGATGTAGGGGATGGTCAATGCTGCAATCCCCCTGCCGTCGGAGCCGCGCACCGGTGCCGAGAGGTTGAAGACGCCGGCCGTCTGCATGGATGCCATCGTCTCGTAACCACGGTCGCGGACCTGGTCGAGGCGGCTGAAAAAATCCGGTGCCGGCGCGAACTCCTCCGTGCTGCGCAGGTGCTCGGCAATCATCATTTCGCGCTCTTCCGGCGGCTGAAAGGCCAGCAATACATGGCCGGAGCCGGTGTCGAACAGGCTGATATGCGAGCCGACCCGGATGGAAATGCCCCAATAGTCCGGTGCTTCCTGCTGCGCGATCACCACCGCCGAGCCGCGGTCGAAGACCACGAGTTGATTCGCTTGCTGCGAGGTCTCGGCCAGTTCGCGCATCAACGGCGTGGCGTAGGAGACGAGACGGCGCACCGGCGCATGCAATTGCCCCAGCCCGAACAGCTTGAGGGTGAGCGAATAGCGGTCGCCGTCGGGGCGGGTGACGTAACCGCGCCGCACCAGCCGGTCGAGCATGCGGTAGAACTCATTGGGGCTGCGGCCTAGCCGCTTGGCGATCTCGGCCTGGGTCAACCCGCCATCGACATTGGCAAGAAGTTCGAGAATGTCGAGGCCCTTGTCCAGCGCCGGCGCGCGATAGCGGTCTTCCTCCTCGTCCTGCATCGTCACTCCTCTCTGATGAAGCCGGGTTTCATATACGCAGGATTATTTTCACCTGGAAGTGGTTTCCGGCTTGACCATTTCATGAATAATATGTTTGCATATAAATGAAGCGTCGGGAAGACGTTTGAGCAGGGTTGCCGACGGCGACCCCTTTCAAGGAGGAGATCATGAAGAAATTGCTTTCCGGCGCATCAGCCGGCGCCATATTGCTCGCG
Organism: Mesorhizobium sp.; assembly: GCA_049647745.1. Classification (GTDB taxonomy): domain Bacteria; phylum Pseudomonadota; class Alphaproteobacteria; order Rhizobiales; family Rhizobiaceae; genus Mesorhizobium. Next base: position 7,472 of record JBARYG010000210.1, on the reverse strand, counting down.
CTCGGCGCTGCTTCGGCCGCCGCCGCGGACCTGCCCGGCAAATTCGAAGGCGTCACCATCGATGCCAAGCTCATCGGCGGCCAGCAGTACGAGAAGCTCTACGAGCGTATCGGCGAGTGGGAAAAAGCCACCGGCGCCAAGGTCAACGTCATCTCGAAGAAGAACCACTTCGATCTCGACAAGGAGATCAAGTCGGACATCGCCTCCAACTCGATCACCTGGTGCGTCGGCTCCAACCACTCGTCCTTCGCGCCGCAATATCCCGGCATCTACACCGACCTCGCGGCCCTTTTGCCGAAAGAGGAGATCGATGCTTTCGTGCCTTCCGTCATCAAGGCGGCGACGCTTGACGGCAAGCTGGTGATGCTGCCGCGCGCCCAGTTCGACGTGTCGGCGCTCTACTACCAGAAGAGCCTCTACGCCGATGAAGCCAAGAAGAAGGCCTACAAGGAAAAGTACGGCGAGGACCTGGTGCCGCCGGACACCTGGGACGAGGTTGCCCGCCAGGCTGAATTCTTCGCCAACCCGCCGGATTTCTACGGCACCCAGTTCGCCGGCAAGGAAGAAGCGATCAACGGTCGATTCTATGAGATGCTGGTCGCCAATGGGGGTGAATATCTCGACAAGGACGGCAAGCCGGCTTTCAATTCCGAGGCGGGCGTCAAGGCGCTCGACTGGTTCGTCGGCCTCTACAAGGCCAAGGCGGTGCCGGCCGGCACGACCAACTATCTGTGGGACGATCTTGGCCAGGGCTTTGCCTCCGGCACCGTTGCACTCAATCTCGACTGGCCGGGCTGGGCTGGTTTCTTCAACGATCCGAAGTCGTCCAAGGTGGCTGGCAATGTCGGCGTCAAGGTCGCCCCGAAGGGGTCGGCAGGCATCCGCACCGGCTGGTCGGGCTTCCATGGCTTCTCGGTGACCGAGAATTGCGCCCACAAGGATGCCGCCGCCTCGCTGGTCTGGTGGCTGACCGACGAGGACAGCCAGAAGCTGGAGGCCGCCGACGGCCCGCTGCCGACCCGCACGGCGGTGTGGGACTGGGATCTGAAGCAGGCTGAAAACGATCCGTACAAGAAGGAAGTGCTGGCCGCGTTCCAGGAGGAGGCCAAACATGCCTTCGCCGTGCCGCAGACGGCGGAATGGATCGAAATCTCCAATGCGGTCTATCCCGAACTTCAGGCCGCCATCCTCGGCGACAAGACCTCGAAGCAGGCGCTGGACGATGCCGCCGCCAAGGCGACCCAGATCCTGGAGGATGCCGGCAGCCTGTGACGGCATAACCACGTAGCCCTCTCCCTTTTGGGGGAGGGCCGCCAAACAACGAGCCGGGGCAAGGTCGAAGAACCGTTTCGCCTGTCGACGCCCCGGTTCGTCAATCGCTAGGCATTACGCCCGCCACCACACTTACGACAAGGTTCAGATCAGGAAGATGAAAGGCTGGCGACTCTCCCCACCCACGCTTCTCTTGCTGCCGGCGATCATCGTGCTGGCGGCGGTCGTGGTCGTGCCGCTGGCGCTGTCGCTCTATTCCAGCTTTACGCCGTTCCGGCTGACCAAGCCCGAGACCTTCTTCACCTTCATCGGCCTGCGCAATTACACCCGCATTCTTTCCGACTGGTCGTTCTGGGCCGCGTTCCTGCGCACCGTGGCGCTGCTGACGGTCGCGCTCAACCTGGAAATGCTGCTCGGCCTCGGCCTTGCCATGCTGGTGGAGAAAGCCTCGCGCGGGCAGCGCATCCTGCGCACTATCATGATGTTCCCCATGATGTTCTCGCCGATCCTGGTCGGCTTCCAGTTCAAGTTCATGTTCAACGACAATATCGGCCTGGTGAACAACGTGTTGCAGGCGCTCGGCCTCACCGACCGCGCCATTCCCTGGCTGATCGACGGCAAGCTCGCCTTCATTGCCATCCTGACGGCCGAGATCTGGTCGTCCACCGCCGTCTTTGCCATCCTGATCCTGGCCGGGCTGCTCGCCATGCCGCGTGAGCCGCTGGAGGCGGCGCGCGTCGACGGGTGCACGCCGTGGCAGACCTTCCGCTATGTGACCTGGCCGTTCATCATGCCCTTCGCCTTTATCGCGATGACCATCCGCTCGCTCGACGTGGCGCGCGCCTACGATATCGTCAAGATCATGACCGACGGCGGCCCGGCCGGCCGCACGGAACTGTTGTGGACGCTGATCGCGCGCACCGCCTATAGCGACGCCCGCATGGGACTGGCTAACGCGATGGCTTATGTCTCGATCCTGCTGTCGATCGTCTTTACCGTCTTCTTCTACCGCAAGCTGGCGGCCGCGCGCGCGCAGATCGGGGCGCAGTGGTGACGATGATGGACACTAACGCCGCGCACCGCTTCCGCCGCCGGGCCTCGGCAATCGCCCACAAGGTCGGACTGTTCCTGGCCATGGCGGTCATCCTGATGCCCGGCCTGTGGATCGTGCTGTCGTCGCTGCGGCCCACCGTCGAGATCATGGCCAAGCCGCCGGTATGGATACCGCAGGAAATCTCGTTCGAAGCCTATGTCGCCATGTTCTCCGGCGTCGGCAAGGGCGGCATCCCGGTGTTGGAGTACTTCCGCAATTCGCTCATCATCTCCGTCACCTCGACGGTGATCGCCATCGTCATCGGCATGGCCGGCGGCTACGCGTTCGCGCGCTACCGTTTCCGCGGCAAGTCGGGCATGTTCCTCGGCCTGATGCTGACGCGAACCGTTCCGGGCATCGCTTTGTCTCTGCCGCTGTTCTTCGTCTATGCGCGACTCAACATCATCGACACGCATTTCGGCCTGATCCTGGCCTATGTCGCGCTCAACGTGCCCTTCACTATCTGGCTGATCGACGGCTTTTTCCGTCAGGTGCCGCGCGACCTCGCCGAGGCCGCCCAGATTGACGGCTGCACGCGCTGGCAAGCGTTCTGGCAGGTGGAGTTCCCGCTCGCTGGACCCGGCATCGCCTCGGCCGGCATCTTCGCCTTCCTCACCTCCTGGAACGAGTTCGCGCTGGCCTCCCAACTCACGCGCTCGATCAATTCAAAAACCCTGCCGGTCGGACTGCTCGACTACACGTCCGAATTCACCATCGACTGGCGCGGCATGTGCGCGCTGGCCGTTGTGATGATCGTTCCCGCGCTGGCACTTACCTTCCTCGTGCAGAAACACCTCGTCGGCGGCCTGACTTCCGGCGCTGTGAAAGGCTGATGGACCGGATATGGCAACCGTATCGCTGAAAAAACTCTCGAAAAGCTACGGCCCGGTCGGCGTCGTGCATGGCATCGATCTCGAAGTGGCCGACCGTGAGTTCATCGCGCTGGTCGGCCCGTCCGGCTGCGGCAAGTCGACGACGCTGCGCATGATCGCCGGGCTGGAGGATATTTCCGGCGGCGCCGTCGAGATCGGCGGGCGCACGGTCAACGACCTGCCGCCGCGCGCGCGCAACATCTCCATGGTGTTCCAGTCCTATGCGCTCTACCCGCATATGACGGTGCGCGAAAACCTCGGCTTCTCGCTCAAGATCGCCGGTACGGCGAAGGAGGAGATGGAGCGGCGCGTGAAGGAGGCTTCCTCGATCCTCGGCCTCGACGCGCTTTTGGAACGGCGGCCCTCACAGCTTTCCGGCGGCCAGCGTCAGCGCGTCGCCATGGGCCGTGCCATCGTGCGCGATCCGGACGTGTTCCTGTTCGACGAGCCGCTGTCCAACCTCGACGCCAAGCTGCGCACCCAGATGCGCACCGAGATCAAGAAACTGCATGCCAAGGTCCAGTCGACGGTCATTTACGTCACTCACGACCAGGTCGAGGCGATGACGCTGTCGGACCGCATCGTCATCATGCGCGACGGCCATATCGAGCAGGTCGGCACGCCCGACGAAGTGTTCAAGCGCCCGGCGACCCGCTTCGTCGCCGGCTTCATCGGCTCGCCGCCGATGAACCTGCATGAAGCGACAGTTTCGGACGGCAGGCTGGTATTTGCCGGCGGCGAGACATTGCCGCTGCCGCGCCAGTACAGGCAAGCCGTATCGACCGGTGCCAAGGTGGTGTTCGGGCTGAGGCCCGACGATCTCTATCCGACGGGCCACGGGCTGTTTTCGGGCGAGGAGGCCGACATGCACCAGATGGAACTACCGGTATCGGTGACCGAACCGCTCGGCAACGAGACGTTGGTCTTCGCCGAATTCGACGGCGGCGACTGGGTGTCGCGCATGCTGAACCCGAGACCGCTGAAGGCGGGCGAGCGCATCGGCATGAGTTTCGATCTCAGTCAGGCGCACCTTTTCGATGCAGCGACCGGCAAGACTTTGCGAGGCTGACCATGGCGAAGATAGAGAAAGTCGAACTGCGGATGGTCGACCTGGTGCCGCAGGTCAAGCGCACCGACGCCATCCAGAGTTTTGTTTCCCAGGAAACGCCGATCGTCACCATCACGGATTCGGATGGCGCGGTCGGCACCGGCTATTCCTACACCATCGGTACCGGCGGCTCGTCGGTCATGCGGCTTCTGGCCGATCATCTGGCGCCGAGGCTGATCGGTCGCGACGCCGACATGATCGAGGCGATCTGGCATGAGCTGGAATTCGCCACCCATGCCACCACTATCGGCGCGATGACGGCGATAGCGCTCGCGGCCGTCGACACGGCGCTTTGGGATTTGCGCGCGAAAAAGCAGGGCCTGCCGCTGTGGAAATTGGCAGGCGGGGCCAAGGACCGTTGCCCGCTCTACACCACGGAAGGCGGCTGGCTGCATATTGAGACGCAGGCGCTGGTCGACGACGCGCTGGCGGCAAAGGAAAAGGGCTTTCGCGGCTCGAAGGTCAAGATCGGCAAGCCGCACGGCGCGGAGGATTTTTCCCGGCTTTCGGCAGTGCGCGAGGCGGTCGGCGACGGCTATGAGATCATGACCGACTGCAACCAGGGTTTTTCCGTCGACGAGGCGATAAGGCGGGCGGAGCGCTTGCGCGACCTTGACCTCGCCTGGATCGAGGAGCCGCTGCCGGCCGACGACATCGACGGTCATGTGCGCTTGTCCAACGCCACCTCCACGCCGGTCGCGGTCGGCGAGTCGCTCTATTCGATCCGGCATTTCCGCGAGTATATGCAAAAGGGCGCCTGTTCCATCGTGCAGGTCGATGTCGGCCGCATCGGCGGCATCACGCCCTGGCTGAAGGTGGCGCATGCGGCGGAAGCCTTCGACATCCCCGTTTGCCCGCATTTCCTGATGGAATTGCATGTCAGCCTCACCTGCGCGGTTCAGAACGGGCGCTATGTCGAGTATATTCCGCAACTGGACGAGTTGACGGGCAGGAAGATGCGGATCGAGGCCGGCCATGCGCTGGCGCCTAGCGAACCGGGGATCGGCATCGACTGGGACTGGGATGCTGTAAAGGCGAGGAGCATCGCCGAATTCACCACCACGATTACCGGATAGGAGGCGGATATGCAGCGCATGGGGATGGTGCTGGGCCTCAAGCCTGAAAAGGTGGACGAATATGTGCGCCTGCATGCAGCGGTGTGGCCGGACGTGCTGGCGATGATTTCGGCCTGCAACATCAAGAACTATTCGATCTACCTGAAGCGGCCTGAAAACCTGCTTTTTTCCTATTTCGAGTATCACGGTACCGACTACGCCACCGACATGGCCAGGATGGCCGCTGACCCGAAAACGCAGGAATGGTGGGCGCTCTGCATGCCCTGTCAGGAGCCGCTGGCAACGCGCAAGGACGGCGAGTGGTGGGCGGCGATGGACGAGGTGTTTCACCATGACTGAGGCCGTAGCCGGCGCATTCGATCCCGCCTCGCTCACCCAGTCATGGCCGATGCCGTCGCGCCTGCGCCCGATCGTCACTTTTGGGGCCGGCTCCATCGTCGGCGACGCGCATTTCCCGGCCTACAGGAAGGCCGGTTTTCCGGTCGCCGGCCTTTACGATCCCGACCACGCCAAGGCGGAAAAGCTCGCACGGGAATGGGGGGTCACGGCCTATCGCTCGCCCGAGGAGGCGGCGGCGGTCGAGGGTGCCGTCTTCGATCTGGCCACGCCGCCGGCTCGGCATGCCGGTGTTCTGACGCTACTGCCCGACGGCGCGCCGGTGCTGATCCAGAAGCCGATGGGCGCCAATCTGGAGCAGGCCACCGAAATCCTGCAAATCTGTCGTGCCAAGAACCTCAAGGCGGCGGTGAACTTCCAGCTTCGCTTCGCGCCGATGATGCTGGCGCTCAGGGATGCTGTCCGGAAAGGCTTTCTGGGCGAGGTGGTCGATTTCGACGTCTGGCTGGCGCTCGACACGCCATGGGGGCTGTGGGAATTCCTGCGCACCGAGCCGCGCGTCGAGATCGCCATGCACTCGATCCACTATATCGACCTGATCCGGCAGGTTCTGGGCGACCCGAAGGGCGTGCACGCGAAGACGCTCGGCCATCCCGGCCACGCGGTCGCGCAGACCCGCACCAGCGCCATCCTCGATTACGGCGAGACGGTGCGCTGCTCGTTGTCGATCAATCACGACCACAAGTTCGGCCGCAGGCACCAGGCCTGTGAATTCCGCATCTGCGGCACCGAAGGCTCGGCCTATCTGCAACTCGGCGTCAATCTCGATTATCCGCGTGGCGAACCGGACATCCTGGAGATTTATCCGAAGGGCGGTTCGGAATGGGTAAAAGTGCCGCTGGCCGGCACCTGGTTCCCGGACGCTTTCGTCGGGCGCATGGCCAATGTGCAGCGCTTCGCCGCCGGCGAGGACGCGGAACTGGTCAGCTCGGTCGAAGACGCGTGGAACACGATGGCGCTGGTCGAGGCCGCCTATCGCTCCAGCGCCACGTCCGCGACCCCGCTTGAAGAAAGGCCCTGACATGGAACAGACCGTTTATTTCGAGGATTACGAGATCGGCTTGTCGCGCCTTACCTTCGGACGCACCATTACCGAGACGGATTTCGTCACCCATGCCGGCCACACTGGCGATTTCTTCCCGCACCATATGGATGCGGAATTCATGAAGGGAACGCCGTTCGGGCAGCGCATCGCGCACGGCACGCTGGTATTCTCCATCGGCATCGGCCTGACGGCCTCCGTGGTCAATCCGGTTGCCTTTTCCTACGGCTACGACCGGTTGCGTTTCGTCAGGCCGGTGTTCATCGGCGACACGATCCGCACGCGCACGACGATTACGGCGAAAGAGGACGATCCCAAGCGGCCGGCCTCCGGCCGGGTCATCGAGCGGGTGGAAGTCGTCAACCAGCGCGACGAGGTGGTGCTTGCGGCCGAGCATATCTACGTGGTTGAAAGACGGCCGGCGCATGCGCAGGCTATGTAACGTCTCCAGCCCCGGAAACGAATGTGAAGGATAACAATCATGAGTGATCTAACGGGCAAGGTTGTATTGGTAACGGCGGCGGGGCAGGGGATCGGGCGGGCGAGCGCGCTGGCGTTTGCGGCGGCGGGGGCGAGGGTTCATGCCACCGACATCAACGAGGCGCTGCTGGCC
>JBARYG010000209.1:0-10076 GCA_049647745.1 Mesorhizobium sp. | reverse complement strand
AACCTGTATCTGGGGGCCGGGGCATCTCGATTCGCAATTTTTCTGATCGCGCTCGAAATCCCGACCGGAAGCTGCATTGGACATCGGGAAAAAATAGCCGTCGCAGGTGCGCACACACAGCGTGCGGAATTCGCCTTGCGGGCGAGGGGCCTTTTCGACCGACAGATCGATCAGGGGAGCGAGATAACCTGTCTCGGCCGATTCTTCTGGCGTGTCGGAAGGCAGGGCGTCATCCTGTGCAGGCTGGTCCAGAAATCCGGTGTTCGCGTTCTTTTGGTCATGAGGCCGTTTCTCTGCGACCTTGGCGCCTCGGCAGCCATGGGCGTCGAGCGAGGCCATGATGCGGGCACGGTCGCGGCGAGAGCCGCCCCTGGCAAGCTTGGCGCGCTGGCTGCGCAACGTATCCAGGTTGCGGTTCATGCGGTCAAGGGATGCATTGAGCGCGGCACAGGTGGCGATATTGCCGCCGAACAGCGAAAAGCCACAGCCGGCGCGCTGCGCACGACTTCGCGCCTTGGCCATTTCCTCACCCTGCCTGACGATCGCGGAATCGTATTTCCGAATCTGGGTTGGGCTTGCCCGCCCGCCGGTGCCGACGCTGGCCAACTCAGCCTGAAGCTGCCGGCACAGACGCGAGGCGGCCGTCGCCTGGCCGACGCCTGTGCACGACAGGGCGATGGCGCCAAGCAGCACAGCGCGAACCGCCAGCTTGCCAGCCCCGCCTTTCATTTGCCCTCCACGCCGCATGCAAGACATCGGTGCGGCCCGTCGGATTCAAGTCGACACGGGCCTCCGCTTTGCGAACCTAGCGCGCTTACGGTTAACTGTTTCTTAGTTTGCGGGCTCTCCGAACAGCCACTTTACCCCGCCGTCTGGATGGCTTGCGCTTTCTGCGTTGCCTCGACCACCGCGAGAGCGGTCATGTTGACGACGCCGCGAGAGGTGACCGAGGGCGTCAGGATATGGGCCGGCTTGTCTGTGCCGAGCAGGATCGGCCCCACATGCAGGGCGTCCAGCATGGCCTGCAAGGCCGTCAGCGTGATGTTCGCGGAATCGAGATTGGGAAAGACCAGCAGGTTGGCTTCGCCCTTCAGGCGCGAATGCGGATAGACGCGCTGGCGAAGCTGGCCCGATAGCGCGGTGTCGGCATGCATTTCGCCGTCGCATTGCAGGTCGGGCGCAATGCGCGCCAGGATGGCCGCGGCCCTGCGCATTTTCAGGGCGCTGGGCGTGTCGCGCGACCCGAAGTCCGAAAGCGACAGCAGGGCAGCCTTGGGCTCGATGCCGAAGCGCCGGATTTCCACCGCCGCCAGCACAGTCATTTCAGCAATCTGTTCGGCGGTCGGGTCGACGCGGACATGGGTGTCGGTCAAAAACAGCACGCCGCGCTGCGAGATCAGCATCGAAAGCGTCGACAGTTCGTGTTCCTTGATACCGGTTTGCGGACCGATGATCAGGTCGACGTTGCGGAGGTGGCGGGCGAAACGCCCCTCCAGCCCGCACAGCATGGCGTCGGCGTCGCCGCGTTTCAGCGCCAGCGAGGCGATGACCGTGGTGTGGGTGCGCACCATGGTGCGGGCGGCTTCCTGCGTGATCCCGCGCCGACCCCCCAGTTCGATGAAAAGATCGACGTAGTGGCGATAGCGCGGATCGTCCTCCGGATTGATCAGCTCGAAGTCGGCGCCCGGCCTGATGCGCAGCCCATGGCGCTTGAGCCGGACATCGACGACGTGCGGGCGCCCGATCAGGATCGGTTCGGCTATGCCTTCCTCCAGCACCACTTGCGCCGCGCGCAGCACACGCTCGTCCTCGCCGTCGGCATAGATGACCCGCTTGGTTGCCGAGGTCTTGGCCGTTGAAAACACCGGCTTCATGACCAGGCCAGAACGGAAGACGAAGCGGTTCAGCTTGTCGATATAGGCGGCCATGTCGGTGATCGGCCGTGTCGCGACACCGGTATCGCAGGCGGCCTTGGCGACGGCGGGAGCGATCCGCAGGATAAGACGCGGATCGAACGGCGAGGGGATAAGGAAATCGGGGCCGAATGTAGGCGTTTCGCCCGAATAGGCGCGGGCCGCCACGTCCGACGGCTCCTCGCGGGCAAGGGCGGCGATGGCGCGCACGGCCGCCATTTTCATTTCCTCGTTGATGGCGCTGGCGCCGCAGTCGAGCGCGCCCCGGAAGATGTAAGGAAAACAGAGGACGTTATTGACCTGATTGGGAAAATCCGACCGGCCGGTGCAGATCATGGCGTCCGGCCGCGCGGCGCGGGCGAGATCCGGCATGATTTCGGGGTTCGGGTTGGCCAATGCCAGGATCAGCGGCTTTTCCGCCATCAGCGCAAGCATTTCCGGCTTCAGCACGCCGGCGGCCGAAAGGCCGAGGAAAACGTCGGCGCCGGGCAGGACGTCGGCAAGCGTGCGCGCGTTCGTATCCTTGACGTAAGGGTCCTTCCAGCGGTCCATTTCCTCGGTCCGCCCCTTGTAGGCGACACCGAAACGGTCGGTGACCCAGATGTTTTCTATCCTGACTCCGAGCAGGACGAGCAGGTTGAGACAGGCAAGGGCGGCGGCGCCGGCCCCCGAGGTGACCACCTTGATGTCCTCGATCGCCTTTCCGGAAAATTCCAGCCCGTTCAGGATGGCCGATGCGACGATGATCGCGGTGCCGTGCTGGTCGTCATGGAAGACCGGAATGCCCATGCGGGCCTTCAGCCGTGCCTCGACCTCGAAGCATTCGGGCGCCTTGATATCCTCAAGGTTGATGCCCCCGAACGTTGGCTCAAGCGCCGCGATCGTCTCCACCATGTTATCGATTTCCGGCGCATCGATCTCGATGTCGAAGACGTCTATGCCTGCGAATTTCTTGAACAGGACGGCCTTGCCTTCCATCACCGGCTTGGAGGCGAGCGGGCCGATATTGCCGAGGCCGAGTACGGCGGTGCCGTTGGAAACGACGCCGACGAGGTTAGCCCGAGCCGTGTAATCGGCAGCGGTAGCAGGGTCGTCGCGGATCGCGAGACAGGGCGCGGCGACGCCGGGAGAATAGGCCAGCGCCAGATCGCGCTGGTTGCCGAGCGCCTTGGTCGCCTGGATTTCGAGCTTTCCGGGAACGGGATATTTGTGGAAATGGAGGGCGGCCTCATCCAGATCGGACGATGGTGTCTTCGTGCTGTCGCCTTCCATGGCCGGTCTCCCCCAATTCCTGACTTTTAATCCTTCTACCACGCGGCGCCGGATTTTCGAGACGACAAATGGCGCAGCTGTCGTCCAAAATGGCCGCACCATGAAAGGCGACGTTTCTCAAATGCTTACGGCTGTCTTCGCCGAGACGACTTGAAACGGGCCGTGATCCCGTCGCCTACGGCGAACCGCCCGATATCGGAATCGGCCGTTTCGTCATGGCTCTTGTCTCCGCATCGCTTATGCCGAAAATCGGCATCCACTTTTGGCGCGATGCTTAAAACGCGCTCACATAGAGGCCGCCGTCCACCGGTATGTTCTGGCCGGTCAGATAGCCGGCATGAACCGAGCAGAGGAACGCGCATATCTGGCCGAACTCCTCCGGCGTGCCAAGGCGTTTCGCCGGAACGTCGGCGCTGATGCGTGTCTTGCGCGCCGCTGCCGCCGCCGGATCCTCCACGGTCCCCGCTTCGTTCGGACCGCGCAGGCGGTCGGTATCGAGCTTGCCGGGCAGGAGGCTGTTGATGGTTACGTTGCGGTCCATGACGGTGCGGGCGACACCTGCCAGGAACGAGGTCAGGCCGGCGCGGGCGCCCGACGACAGGTCGAGGCCGGGAATGGGCACGTAGACCGACAGCGACGTGATGTTGACGATGCGGCCGAACCCGCGTGCGGCCATGCCGTCGATGACCGCTTTGACCAGTTCGATCGGCGTCACCATGTTGTTGGTGACGCCCTGGAGAATTTTCTCCCGGTCGAGTTCGCGGAAATCTCGGAAGGGCGGGCCGCCATTGTTGTTGACGAGAATGTCCGGATCGGGACACGCGGCCAGCAGCGCCTGCTGCACCTCGGGCTTCGAAACGTCGCCGGCAACCTCCGTTACCGTGACGCCGAATTTTTCACGGATCTCGGCGGCGGTCTTTGCAAGAAGTTCGGCATTACGGCCGTTGACGACGAGGTCGCATCCCGCTTCCGCCAAAGCCATGGCGCAACCGCGCCCCAGCCCTTTGCTGGATGCGCAAACGATGGCTTTCTTTCCGCGAATGCCGAGGTCCATGAGAGATTCTCCGTTAAGCTTCCTGCAGGCTACCCCGGCGACAGGACGAGCGGCAACCGCGAACCGTTCTCTCCGTGCCTTTTCTCAGCCCCATAGTGTGGGCAGCGGTGGAGAGACGAGCGATCCTGCGTAGGCGAGGCCGGGCGTGCGGTCGCGCGCCAGAAGCAACGGCCCGTCCAAATCGACATAGTCCGCATCCTGTGCAAGCAGGACGGCCGGCGCCATGGCGAGCGACGTGCCGACCATGCAGCCGACCATCACGCCAAAACCGAGGCTGCGTGCCCGGTCGCGTAGCAGCAGGGCCGCCGTCAGTCCGCCGGCTTTGTCGAGCTTGATGTTAACGGCATCGTAAAGACCGACGAGCGCCGGCAGGTCCTGTGCCACATGGACGCTTTCGTCGGCGCAGATCGGCACCGAATGCGCGATATGCCGCAAAATGCCGTCCTGCCCGGCCGGCAGTGGCTGCTCGATCAGGGCGATGCCGAGTTCGGCGGCCACTACCATGTTTTCGACGATGTTTTCTTCCGTCCAGCCTTCGTTGGCGTCGAGGATGATACGGCTTGCGGGCGCGGCCTGCCTTACCGCGCGAATACGGGCGATGTCGCCTTCGCCGCCGCCGATCTTGACCTTGAGCAGCGGCCGCGTGGCGTTGGCGCGCGCCTGCGCCGCCATCGCTTCCGGCTCTCCCAATGACAGGGTGTAGGCGGTTTCAAGCGCATGCGGCACGGTGCCGATACTGGTAGCGACCGATACGCCGCCGGTCTTTGCCTCCAGGTCCCATAGTGCGCAATCGACGGCGTTGCGCGCGGCTCCCGCAGGCATGGCGTCAAGCAACGTGATGCGGCCTATGCCGCTTTCCAGTCTGGGCCGTATAGCGTCGATTTGCGCCCGCACGCTGTCCATTGTCTCGCCATAGCGCTTGTAAGGAACGCATTCGCCGCGCCCCGCATTATCACCATCGCGGATCGTACAGGTGATGACTTCGGCTTCCGTCCTGGAGCCTCGCGAAATGGTGAATACGCCTTCTATCGGAAAACGCTCGGCCTCGACCGAAATGACACGCGCCATGTTTTTCTTCTCCGGCCATGCGACAACGGGGCCTTCGCCAAATCGACAGCCTCGATTCGCCGGGCTAAACAAGAGGCCATGTTGACCATCGGCAAACGCGACGCAAGCAAGACAAGCAGTGCCGCCAACCACCAACCGCGCATTGCGGTGGGCGAGGAGGACGGTGTGCTCGGCTGCGCCTTTTCCGGTGTATGGACGACACGCACCATAGCGTCGGTGGACGCCGAAATGCGAAAGCTCGAAAAGCGCAGCGGTTTCCGCACGCTGGCTCTCGACCTGTCCAACATCGACAAGATCGACACCGCCGGCGCGTGGCTTATCGACCGGCTGACCAGCGCCGTCGAAAAGAACGGCGTCGAAGTCCAGGTGCAGGGGCAAAGCAAGGTGGCTTCGATCCTGCTCGACGCCGTCGGCGAGGCGGGAAAGCGCGACAAGGACACCGGCTACGATGCGAAGCCCAACATAATCATTCGCATGCTGGAGGCTGTCGGGCGGCGCGTCTACGAGATGCGCGACGATTTCCTCTCCGCCATGAACATCCTTGGCGCGACGATCCGCGGCGCGCAGATGAAGCTTGGCCGCGGCCACGCGGTCAACCCGGCCGCGATCTTCAACCAGATAGACCGCATGGGCGTCGGCGCCATCCCGGTGGTGGTGCTGATGTCGGCGATCGTCGGAGCGATCGTCGCCCAGCAGGGCGCCTACCAGTTGAGCTATTTCGGCGCCGATATCTTCGTTGTCGACCTGGTCGGCGTGCTGGTGTTGCGCGAAATGGGCGTGTTGATGACGGCGATCATGATCGCCGGCCGCTCCGGCAGCGCCATCACCGCCGAAATCGGCTCGATGAAAATGCGCGAGGAAGTCGATGCCCTCAAGGTCATCGGGCTCAACCCGATCGGTGTTCTGGTGTTCCCGCGCCTGGTGGCGCTGGTGATCGCCTTGCCCTGCCTTACCATCGCCGCCGACTTCGCCGCGCTCGGCGGCGGCATGGCTGCCGCCTATTTCTATTCCGATATTTCGCCTGCCGCCTTTATCGACAGGCTGCGCAGCGCCATCGACATCAGCACGATTTTCGCGGGCCTGATAAAAGCGCCCTTCATGGCGATGATCATCGGCACGATCGCCTCGGTCGAGGGCATGAAGGTGGGTGGCAGCGCCGAATCGCTGGGCGAGCACGTCACCGCCTCGGTGGTTAAATCGATCTTCGTCGTCATCATCCTCGATGGCCTGTTCGCGATGTTCTATGCGGCGATCGAGTTCTGAGATGAGAGAAGCCGAGAACACGCCCGAAGCGGCGAGCGATGAAGCCGGGGACGGGATCGTCCTTTCCGCTCGCGACATTACGGTTGCGTTTTCCGGCAAGGTCATTCTCGACCATCTGTCGCTCGATATCAGGCGCGGCGAAATCCTGGGTTTCGTCGGGGCTTCCGGTGCCGGCAAGTCCGTCCTGCTGCGCACCATTCTGGGTCTCAACAAGAAGCAGTCGGGTACGATCAGGCTGTTCGGCGTCGATGTGGAGCAGGCGAGCGACGTAGACAGGCTTCGGATCGACATGCGCCTTGGTGTCCTTTTCCAGCATGGCGCCCTGTTTTCGGCGCTGACGGTTCTGGAAAACGTGCAGGTGCCGATGCGCGAATATCTCGACCTGCCGAAAAAGCTCATGGACGAACTGGCCATGCTGAAGATCGAGCTGGTCGGCCTGCCGCCCGACGCGGCGCGGAAATTTCCATCGGAGTTGTCCGGCGGCATGACCAAGCGCGCCGCGCTGGCGCGCGCGCTGGCGCTGGACCCCGACATCGTCTTCCTCGACGAGCCGACCTCCGGTCTCGATCCGATCAGCGCGGCCGAGTTCGATGAACTGGTGGTCAAGCTTCGCGACACCATGGACCTGACCGTCTACATGGTCACCCACGATCTCGATTCGCTTTTCACCGCCTGCGACCGCATCGCCGTGCTGGGCAACAAGAAGATACTGGTCGAAGGCTCAATAGACGACATGATGAAGAGCGAGGAACCGTGGGTAAAATCCTATTTTCGCGGAAAACGCGCCCGGCAGCTTGATCTTGCCGCACGCGCATAACCATAAGTAGGGCAATGGAAACCAGAGCCAACTACGTTATCGTCGGGATATTCACGCTGACCGCCATTCTGGCGGCCTTTGCTTTCGTCTATTGGACCGCGGCGATCGGCGACAGGGGCGAGACGGTGATGCTGCGCGTGCGCATTCCCGGCTCGGCTTCCGGGCTCGGCCGCGGCAGCTTCGTCCTGTTCAACGGCGTCAAGGTCGGCGATGTGCGGCGCGTCTATATCGATGTCAGCAATCCCACCGCCGCGATTGCCGACACGGTAATCGACCGGACAACGCCGATCACCAAATCGACCAAGGCCGATATCGGCCTTGCCGGCCTGACCGGGCAGGCCAACATCGAACTCAAGGGTGGCGACCCGAAGGAGGTCAACCTTCTCGACCAGGCCGAAACCGAGGGCAAGGTCGCCGTCATCGTCGCCAATCCGTCGGCGGTGACGAACCTGCTGCAAACGGCGCAGGATATCTTCGGCCGCGCCGACAAGGTGCTTTCCGAACTTGAAGGGTTCACCAAGGACGTTCGCGGGCCGCTGACGCAAACCGTCCAGAATGTGCAGACGTTTTCCGATGCGCTGGCGAAGAATTCGAACGGTATCGATAAATTCCTCGAAAGCGTGAGCGCGCTTTCCACCGAGTTGCAGGGCGTTTCCGGCAAGCTTGACGGCACGCTTAAGGCGGCGGAGGGGCTTCTCAACGCGGTCGACAAGGATCAGGTCAGGGAGATCGTCGCCAACATCAACACCGTCACCGGCAATCTGAAGGAAACCAGCGGCCAGTTCGACAAGGTGGTGAGAAACGCCGATACGGCCATCGGGTCGATCAATGCGTTTGCCCAGAATACCCAGGGCACGCTGGCCAAGGTCAACGGCGTGCTCGACGGCATCAACCCGGACGATGTGCGCGCGGCGCTCGCCAATATCCAGAAGGCCAGCGAGAACGCCAACAAGGCCGCTGCCGACATTGCCAAGGTAACCGACAAGTTCGCCGACCGGTCCGACGACATCGACCAGACCATCCGTGACGCCCATCAGCTGGCCGCGCGCCTCAACGACGCGTCGGTGCGCGTCGACGGCATTCTGCTGAAGGTCGACAAATTGCTGGGCTCGGGCGAAGCGAACGGGGTCATGGCCGATGCCAGGGAAACGCTGAAGTCGTTCAAGCAGGTGGCGGACACGCTGAATGCGCGTCTTGGCACCATCACCGACAATCTGGCGCGGTTTTCAGGGCAGGGTTTGCAGAACGTGGAGGCGCTGGTCCAGGACAGCCGCCGCTCCATCAATCGGATAGAAGAAGCCGTCACCGACCTCAGCCGCAATCCGCAGAAGATTCTCTCGGGTGGCGCTGGCGAGGTCCGTCAGTATGACGGGCGGGCGCGGCGTTGACATTGATGAAGGTCCATCCCAAAAATTCGGGTTCGCAGAACGGGGATCAGGTGTGAAATCGATAGGCTTCCATTCAGGAGCGGCGCTGCTCGCCCTGACCCTGGCCGGGTGTGCTGCCCTGCCGGGCGGCGGGCCGCCGCCGCTGGATACGTTCGAACTGTCGGCTCCGACCGTTGCGGCAAAGGCGCATAGCCGACGCCAGATCCTGATTGCCGAGCCGTCGGCGCTGAAGGCGCTGGACAGCCAGAATATCGTCATCAGGCCGTCGGCACGCTCCATCCAGTACCTGAAAGGCGCGCAGTGGGCGGACCGCCTGCCGCTTATCGTGCAGGCAAGGCTTGCCGAAACGTTCCAGCGCTCGGGCAGCTTCGCCGGTGTCGGCAAACCGGGCGAGGGGCTGGCGATCGATTATCAGATCATCGTCGAGGTCCGCTCGTTCGAAGTCCGCGTCGATCGCGGCGAGCATGCCGATGTCGAGCTTTTCGTGCGCATCCTGAACGACCGCAATGGCGAGGTGCGGGCGTCGAAGAGCTTCACCGCGACCGTGCCGGTGTCGGGTTCCGGCAATCAGGCCTATGTCGCGGCGCTCGACAAGGCGTTTGGCGAAACGGCCCAGGAAATCGTGCGCTGGACGGATACGGTCATCTGACCGGCTTCCTGTCGGCACGGGCCTTGGAATTGAAAAAGGCGGGCGGAATTGAAAAAGGCGGGAAATTTTTTCCCGCCTTTTTGTTTCGACTATTCGCTTCGGTTCCGGTGGTCAGCCGATCAATGCAGCCGCCCGCTGGCGTGGGCGAGCATGGTATAGACCTTGCCGGTGTCCGAGGTGAGATAGGTCTGCGTCACCATGTTGTCGCGGTCGTTGCGCGATACGTCCTTCAGCAGCTTTTCGAAGTCGTCGCAGTAACGGTCGACAGCGGCACGGAACTCCGCCTCCGCCTGATACTTGCGGCGAATTTCGTCGAAGGTCTGCTGGCCTTTCAGCGTGTAGAGACGCCGCGTGAACACGTCGCGCTCGCCACGCCGATAGCGGTTCCACAACTCGATCGAGGCGTCGTGGTCGATAGCGCGGGCAATATCCACGGACAGCGAATTGAGCGATTCCACGACGTGCAGGGGCGAACGCTGGGCAGGGGCCGCGCGCGGCGTTTCCCGCATGGCCGGCTGGGTGTCCTCTTCCCGCGAGGCGCCGGCCAGCAGGTCCTGCACCCAGCCGCTCTGAGGCGTGCGCGTGCCTGGATCGCGTTGCCGCAGCGTCTCGGCCGGCCGGGCAGGCTCCAGCGAGCCGCGAAGGGCCGTGT
>JBARYG010000208.1:0-1557 GCA_049647745.1 Mesorhizobium sp. | reverse complement strand
GGACACCATCGTAATGCATACATGAGATGGGTGTCCTATAAAACCTTCATTTTTTAAATTAAACTCGCAGAGTTTCTCATAATCATATGAGAGATCATTGTTGTTATATTTAATAAACCGGAACAGCGTCCTTTGTTTCAAGCTCAGAAACACCCATCAAGAACTCATCCACTTTCCTTGCACATTCTCTTCCTTCAGAAATTGCCCATACGACAAGTGACTGCCCTCTACGCATATCTCCCGCTACAAAAACCTTATCTACACTTGTTGCATATACGCCTTCTTGTGCCTTCACATTTCCACGCTGATCTAATTCCAGTCCCAATTGCTCTAATATGCCATTATGCTGTGGATGCAAAAAGCCCATAGCCAGTAATGCCAGTTCACATGGCAATTCGCGTTCCGAGCCTTCTATTTCAGTAAATTTAATAGGTCTTCCCAAACGGTCTCTCTCCCACTCAAGATCCACAACTTTCAAGCCTTTTAAATTTCCATTTTCATCAGCTACAAACGCTTTTGTATTTACAGACCAATAACGCTCACATCCTTCTTCATGAGATGATGTTGTTTTCAATAACATGGGGTATGTTGGCCATGGCATTCCTTCAGTACGACTGGCAGGAGGTTGAAACATCAGTTCAAATTGGGTTACTGATTTGGCAGACTGTCTATTGGAAGTTCCTACACAATCAGAACCTGTATCTCCGCCACCAATAACAATCACGTTTTTCCCCGAAGCTAAAATATCTTCTTGAAGAATTGGAGAATCTCCGACACGCTTATTTTGCTGTTTTAAGAAGTCCATTGCAAAATGTACACCTTTCGCAGATCTTCCTTCTACCGGTAGGTCACGTGGAATCGTAGAGCCTCCTGCAAGAACAACCGCATCATAGCTTTCCAAATCCTTTGCCATAACATCTACACCAACTTCAGTATTACATTTAAAAATTACACCCTCCTCTTCCATTATCTTCAGCTTACGGTCAATTACCCATTTATCCAATTTAAAATCAGGAATACCATAACGAAGAAGCCCCCCTGGTTTATCATCGCGTTCAAATACGGTAACACTGTGTCCGGCCTTGCTCAATTGCGCAGCAGCCGCCAAACCGGCAGGCCCAGATCCAACAACAGCAATTTGTTTTCCTGTCGGTATTAACACAGGTTTTGCCTTTGCATAACCCTTTTTATAAGCTATTTCAGCTATATGCTTCTCAATTTCCTCGATACTTACCGGTGAACGGTTTATTCCTAATACACAGGCCGATTCGCAAGGTGCCGGACAGATCCTTCCTGTAAATTCGGGGAAGTTATTTGTGGAAGATAGTATTTCATAGGCTTCCTCAAATTTACCTTTATAAACTGCGTCATTAAATTCTGGAATAACGTTCCCTAATGGGCAACCCGAGTGACAGAACGGAATACCGCAATCCATACATCTTGCAGCTTGTCTATTTAATTCTTCATCCTTAAAAGGCTGAACAAACTCTTTAGAATGCTTTACTCGATCTTTTACTTTCTCTTTTTCAGGAGCTTGTCTGTCATACTCCATGAATC
>JBARYG010000207.1:0-55980 GCA_049647745.1 Mesorhizobium sp. | reverse complement strand
GCCAGCATCAGCAGCGCCTGCGCCATCGTCACCAGCGCCAGCGGGAACCAGCTTTGTGTGAACTTGGCAAAACCGAAAACGCTGAAAAGACCCGGAAAGAGGATGCCATAGGCAATGATGAAGGCGAGGATGACGAGAAAAAGGCCGCGCACGCCGACATTGCGGCGCATCTGCACCGGCCAGTAAAGCGCTTTGGCGCCGTCGCGGGTGGGGTTCGTGCTGAGGCTCATGCCGCTACCCTCTTCGGCTCGACGCCAACCGCCGCCGAGACGATGGCCTCCTCGCTCAGATCCTGCCGCTCGATCAGCGCGCTGATGCGCCCCTCGCGCATGACCGCGACCCTGTCGCACAGATGCACGAGTTCCGGCGTATCGGAACTGAGCAGGACGACGGCTTTCCCCGCCGCGGCCAGATTGCGCAGCAAGGCGTAAATCTCGCGCTTGGTCTCCACGTCCACGCCGCGCGTCGGATCGTTGAGAAGCAGCACTGCCGGATCCTGCGGCATCCACTTGGCAAGCGCGACTTTCTGCTGGTTGCCGCCCGAAAGCGCCTGCGCCGGGCGTGAAAGATCGCCCTTGATCATGAAGCGCGCGGCAAGCTGTTCGGCGATCCGCCGTTCCGAGGACCGGCTGCGCGGTTTCAGCGCCGGCATCCGCGACAACGTCGGCAGCATGAGGTTGGTGAGGATGGAGTGGATGAGGTGCAGTCCCTCGCGTTTGCGGTCGGCCGGAATGTAGGCAAGGCCGAGGCCGTTCGCCCTGGGCACGCTGCCGGGAAGCTCCTGCGCCGCGCCGACACTGGCGCTCGCCGCCTTCGCTGGAAGAGCGCCATAAAGGCCGAGCAGCAGATCCTCCTGTCCCTGGCCGACGAGGCCGCCTATGCCAAGCACCTCGCCCTCGCGCACGGTCAGTTCGACGTCGCGCACCATGCCGGCGGAAAAGCCTGTCAGTGAAACCACGGTCGGCGTTTGAGCCGATGGCTGCCACGTCGGGAACAGGTCGCCCGGATCGCGTCCGACCATGAGGCGCACAAGGCCCGCCGCGTCCGTGCCCGCCAGCGGCTGGTCGGCGGTGCGCACGCCGTCCTTCAGCACGGTCACATGCTCGCCGATCGCCATGACCTCGTTCAGCCGGTGCGAAATGTAGAGGATGGCGACGCCTTCGCGGCGCAGCACGCCGAGAAGCTCGATCAGCGTCCTGGTCTCCGAGGCGGAGAGGGAAGACGTCGGCTCGTCGAGGATAAGCACGCGCGGCTTGCGGTAGAGCGCCTTGGCAATCTCCACCATCTGCCGGCGGCCAAGCGGCAACAGGCCGACCGGCGTAGACAGCGGCTCCTTCAGGCCGACCAGCCTGCAGACGGCCGCCGCGCCGCGCTCCAGCGCAGCGTAGTCGATAAGGCCGAACCGGCGCGGATAGGCGCCAAGCCCGATGTTTTCCGCTATGGACAGGCTCGCCGTCAGGCTGAGTTCCTGCTGCACGACGGCGATGCCGGCCCTGCGCGCCGCCTGCGGCGACATATTGGCGACCGGCTTGCCGTCGATCTCTATCGCCCCGCTGTCGATAGCCAAGGCCCCCGACAGGAGGTTTATCAGGGTCGATTTGCCGGCGCCGTTCTCACCCAGCAGCGCATGGATCTGGCCCGGCATCAGGGCAATGGAAACGCCGCGCAAGACGGGATTGCCGAAAAAGGCTTTCGACACGTCCCGCGCGGCCAGGAACGGCATTGTGCCTGACAAGGAACCGGCCTTTCCGGCTATTTCTGCGCCAGAAGCTTGTCGAACAGGGCCTTGTCGTAAGGCGAGTAGATATAGCCGTCCGCCGGGAAATCCTTGGCCCGCGCCAGATAGTCGGCGAGGTTGGAATCGTCGATGATCGGCAACGGGATCTTCACGAAAGCCGGAATGTCCTTGCCCTGCAACGCCTCCACGGCGGCATAGGCCGAGAGCGCGCCCAGCCAGTTCGGCTGCATCGTCGCCCAGGACTTCAGCTTGTTCTTCTGCCACAGTTCGAGGAACTGGCGCGCGTTCTCGCCGGTGATCGGAACCATGTCGCGCCCCTGCTTCTCGAGGGCCAGCACCGCGCCGGCGGAGAGAGCGCCGCCGAGCGACAGGATGCCGTCGATGTCCGGATTGGCGAAGAGCAGGCTGGTGACGGCCTCCTGTGCCGGGGCGACGTTGTAAGGCGTATTGGTCTCGGCCAGTATCTTGATGTCCGGGTTGGCCTTGAGCACCGGCTCCGCGCCCTTGCGGCGGTCGTCGCTGACAGAAACGCCGGCCGGCCCGTTCAGCACGAGGATGTTGCCCTTGCCGCCAAGCGCCTTGACCAAAAATTCAGCCGCACCGGCGCCCCATTGCCCGGAATCGGTGTTGATCTTGGCGGTGACGTTGTCGGTATCGACCAGACTGTCGAAATTGATGATGGCGATGCCCTTCTTGCAGGCTTCCTCGAGGACACGCGTGGGAGCGGTGGAGGAGCCGGAATCGAGCAGGATCGCATCGACGTTGGAATCGATCATCGACTGAATCTGCTGGATCTGGATATTGGCGTCACCCTGTGCGTCGGTGACGACCAGCTTGTCGACCAGGCCGTCCTTCTTCAACTGCTCGACCTCATCTTCGATGGTGCCCTGGGTCTGCTTCATCCAGGTCGGTACGGAATAGATGTTAGCCCAGCCGAGCGTGTAGGGTGGCTTTCGGGTGCCGTCGACGCATTTGGCGGCGGCCTGTGCTTCGGACACGGCGCCGAAACCGACGAGCAAGCCGATTGAAAGGGCGCTCAACGACGTGAGTGACGAAAGTTTCCTCATAATTGTTCCCCTGTTCAACACGATGCCCGCGCGCCTCCTGCCGCTCGTATCCCGAACGGCCGGCTTCCGTAGGCATTATCCGATATTTCAGACACAATACCTGTATACCGGACAAAGCGAATGCTATTACGGGCCTTGACAGTTTTCAAGCGCTTTGGGACGAGGCGCGGATCATGGCCGCTGGAGGCGATTTCGATGAGCAAGGACGCAATGGATTCCGCCGCCCAGGGCGCCGGCGGAGGGGCTCCCGATAGCGGGCGCAAGCGCGGCATCGACCGCGTCATCATGCTGCTCGAAGCCCTGCTCCGACACCGCGAGCCGGCACGGGTCGCCGATATCGCCAGGATGATCAATGCACCGCGCTCGACAACCTATGAAATCGTCAACAGCCTGCTCGAAGCGGAGATGCTGGAGATGGTCGGAGCGGAGGGCCATGTCTATTTCGGCCGCGCCATGCATCTTTTCGGCTGGGCATACGGCCACCACAATGCGCATTACCGCAGGGTCATCGAAAACCTGGAAGCGCTGGCGGCACAGACAGGAGAAACCGTCCAGCTCTGCGGCCTCAGGGGCAACAAATACATCGTCCTCGACTGCCGCGACTCACCCGGCCCCTTCCGCATATCGAGCGATGTCGGCGTCGAGGTTCCGATCCCGTGGACGGCGTCGGGCCGGCTGCTGCTCGGCCATATGAGCGACGACGAGGTGAAGGCCTTTATCCCGACGCAAGACTATCGACTGCCGGACGGCCGCATGGTCGACGTGGCGGATTTCCTCGCCGAGATCGCCGATGCCCACAAGAACGGCTATAGCGAGACGTCAGGGCTGGCCGACCGCTTTACTCTATGCATCGCGGCCCCGCTGCGCGATGCCCGCGGCATCGTCACCCACACGCTGTGCTTCGTGCTGCCGATCGACACGCCCGCCGATCGCCGGGAAACCTTGCTCGCTCTTCTGCTCGAGCGCGCCCGCAATCTTTCTCTTTCCGGCAGTTGAATCCCCGCGACGGCGATTGACCGGAATCCGGCCTCAAAGGCCGAGGCGCGTTTCGGCAGCAATCAGCTTCTCTGCGGCAAGGTCGCGCCACAGGGCGTCGGGAACATCGGCCTGAAGGCTGGCCACCGCCTGCTCGACCTCGTGCCTTGCCGCGGCGCCCGTCACCACGCAGGCAATCGCGGGATGGCCCATCGGGAAACGCAGAGCGGCATCTGCCAGCTTCAGCCCATGTCGCTTCACCACCGCCTCGATGCGCCGCACGCGCTCCAACACGTCCGGCGACGCGGCATAGTAATCGAACATCGCGCCCTCGACCGCGCCAGTGGCGAGGATTCCCGAATTGAACACGCCGCCGAGAACGATGCCGATCCCGCGCGCCTCGCACATCGGCAGAAAGGTTTTCAGCGACTCCTGCCGCAGCAGCGAATACTGGCCGGCCAGCAGAAACAGGTCGAAATCGCCGCGCGCGGCCAAAACCTCGCAAGTCTCCCAGTCGTTGATCCCGGCGCCGAAGGCCTTGATGACCTTCTGGTCCCGCAATTCGCACAACGCGCGATAGCCGCCGGCCATCAGGGTGTCGATATGCGCGTCCCGCCGCTCGACCGATCCATGATTGGAAAGGTCGATGTCATGGACATAGAGAATGTCGATGCGGTCCTGTCCCAGCCGTTCAAGCGAAAAGGCGACGGAACGCATGATGCCGTCATAACTGTAGTCGAAGATTTCGCGCCGCGACGGCGTGCCGAAAAAGCGGTCGAGACCGGTCCGTTCTTCCGGCGCACATGGCTCCAGCAGGCGCCCGACCTTGGTCGAAAGCACATACTGGTCACGCGGCTGGCCGCGCAGGAACCGGTTGAGCCGGGTTTCCGCCAGCCCCAGACCATAGAGCGGCGCGGTGTCGAAATAGCGAATGCCGGCATCCCACGCCGCCTGCAGCGCGCCATCGGTTTCCGCATCGGTGCGCGCACGATAAAGATTGCCGATGGCGGCAGTGCCAAGGCCGAGTTGCGTGAACGGAATGCGTGCGCCGGAGGATGTCGTGAAAACCTTCTGGTGCATGGTCATCCATCCTTCCTCGAATCGACGGCCATTCCGCCGGACCCGGTTGACAGCGGTCAACCCGGCGCTCGCCGCATGCCGGTCTATTCCGGTTGGCTCTTGTAAAGCGCCATCGCTTCTTCGAACGACGGCATGGACGGGGCGGTGCCGGCGCGAGTGACGGAGACTCCGGCTACAGCACAACCGAACTTCACGGCCTCGACCGGTGAGTAGCCTCTCGTCAGTGCTGCCGCAAAACCGCCATTGAAGGCGTCCCCCGCCCCCGTCGTCTCCACGACCGGCCCGGCCGAGATGGCGGGAACATGGACGGACTGATCCTGCGTCTGCAGCAGCGCGCCGCGTTTTCCCAGCGTAATGATCGCCGCCCGCGCACCCTTCGCCCGCAGCGCCGCGGCAGCGCCCCTGGCATCCTCGATGCTTTCTACCCGCCGCCCGGTCAGGGCCTCGGCTTCCGTTTCATTGGGCGTGACGTAGTCGCAAAGCGCGTAGATTTCGTCTGGCAATTCGGCTGCCGGCGCCGGATTGAAGACCGTGGTCACACCGGCTTCGCGCGCGATCTGCAGCGCCCGGACAGCGGCATCGATCGGTTGCTCGAGTTGGGTAACGAATACGCTCGCCGCGCGGATCAGGTCCGCATTGGCCTCGATATCGCTGGGTGAAATCAGCGTCGCCGCACCGGGCGCGACGATGATGGCGTTGTCGCCTGTCTTGTCGTCGACAAAGATGTAGGCGGCACCCGTATAGCTCTCGGGCGTGGCGATGGCGGCGGGCTTCACTCCCACCTGCCGCCAGGTGTCGTTGGCCATGTCGGCAAAAGTATCGACACCGAGCCGGGTGATGAAATGCGTCTCGACGCCAAGTTTTGCAGCCGCCACCGCCTGGTTCGATCCTTTTCCTCCTGGTCCGAGCTTGAAGCCCAGCCCGAGAATGGTCTCGCCCATCGAGGGCTGGCGGCCGGCACGATAGGCGGTGTCGGCGACGAATACGCCAAGAACGACGACGGAACCGGACATGCCGTCAGTTCCCTTCCGGGGGAACGACGCCCTTGCGGAAGGCGAAGCAGCCATAGAAGCGGCGCTCGCCGGTCTGGATCACGCAATAGGCCTGTTTGGCGCGCTCGTAGAACGCATAGCGCTCGACACCGACCATCGGCCATGATTTTCCCTCGGCGCGGTCGACCGCCCGTTGCACCTCCTGCTGGACCGGCGGAACCTCGTTCGGGCTGCCGACGATCTCCATGCGGCCGGCGGAATCGTCGACGAACGTATCCAGCGGGTAGAGCGACAGGATAGCCTCCACGGCCTCAGCCGCGGTAACGTTGTCGATGCGCAGCAGCCGGCCAAGCCGTGTCTGCCGGGCAATCGAATCCGACGGAAAGTTGGTATCGGCGATGATCAGGTCGTCGCCATGCCCCATCGCCCGAAGCGCATACAAAACATCCGCGTTGAGCAGCGGACTAATTCCCTTCAGCATGTTTCCTCCTGCAAGCCGGGGCCGTCAAAGGCGCGCACCGCTGGCGGCGTCGAAGATATGGATATGGCCCGGCTTCGGCCTGATCCGAATGTGATCGCCGGATCGGAAATCATGCCGGTCCCGAAACAGGGCGACGAGATCGGTTTCCCCGAAACGGGCATAGACCAGCGTCTCCGAGCCGGTAGGCTCGATGACCGCGACGCGGACCTCGAATCCATCGTCGGACAGTTCGAAATGCTCTGGCCTGATGCCATAAACGACTTGCTGGCCATCCACCAAACTCTGGTCCGGCGCGGGAAGCATGGTGCCGGCGACATCGACGCTGCGCCCGCCATCCTTGACTGTGCCCTTGAGGCGATTCATCGACGGCGAACCGATGAAGCCTGCGACGAACAGATTGGCCGGGCGGTCGAACAGTTCCAACGGCGCGCCGATCTGCTCGATGCGGCCGCCATTCATCACCACGATCTTGTCCGCCATGGTCATGGCTTCGATCTGGTCGTGCGTGACGTAGATGGTTGTCGTCTTCAGCCGCTGGTGCAGTTCCTTGATCTCGGTGCGCATCTGCACGCGCAACTGGGCATCGAGGTTCGAAAGCGGTTCGTCGAACAGGAAGACCCGCGGGTCGCGCACGATGGCGCGCCCCATCGCCACGCGCTGGCGTTGCCCGCCCGAAAGCTGGCGCGGATAGCGTTTCAAAAGCGGCGCAAGTTCGAGGATATCGGCCGCCGAGCGCACCTTTTCCGCTACCACCTTCGGGTCGATCTTCTTGAGCTTCAGGGCAAAGCCCATATTCTGCTCGACTGTCTTATGCGGATAAAGCGCATAGCTCTGGAATACCATGGCGATGTCGCGGCGCGCCGGCGACAGGTTGTTGACCGTCTTTCCACCAATGGCGATGTCGCCGCCGGTCACACTTTCCAGCCCGGCGATCATGCGCAGCAGGGTGGACTTGCCGCAGCCGGACGGACCGACGAGAACGACGAACTGGCCATCCCGGATGTCGATGCTGACGCCATGGAGTACCTGTGTCACGCCATATGATTTGGTGACGTCACGGATTGCAACTTCGGCCATTCACCCGTCCTGATGTTCGCGAAGCCCGTTCTTGCGGAAGGCTCTAACCTATCGCATCACGGCGTTGACTCCGCAACGGGTTGTGACACTATTGACGCGAACATTAGCGAAACTCTTGTTTCAGTAGTGAATATCGTTCAGACCGCGAAAACGCGGCCATCTTTGGGAGGAAGGCAGATGAAAGTTGAAATTTACGAGCATATGGTACGTCTTGCCGCGACGCGGCGCGACGTACTGAAAGGGGCCGCAAGCCTCGCGGCCCTGTCCGCCGCATCGGCGACGGGCTTGGGGGCGCTGACCGGATCGGCTTTCGCGGATGAGGCGCTGCGCGCCCAGATCCTGCAGATACCGGGCGTCGGCAAAGGCTCGCCAACCGATGCCGACTGGCAGAAGGTCGGCGAATTGTGCCTTGGTGAGACCAAGGCGAGCGTCAAGGAAGGCGAGTTCGCCGGCGTCGAACTGACCTTCATGGGGCTCAACAACCAGAACCTGCACAACTTCCTGTTCCGCGGCTTCCTGAAACCGTGGGAAGCCTATACCGGCGCCAAGATCAACTGGATCGACCTGGCGCAGGGCGACTACAACGCCCGCCTGCAGCAGTCGATCGCAACTGGAACCGTCGATTTCGACATCCTCGAAATGGGCGCGCCGTTTGAAGGCGATACCGCCGGCAAGGGCCTGCTCGACGAGATGCCCGACTGGGTCAAGAAGCAGATCGACCTGGACGATCTCGTCGCCTACCTCAAGCCGCCGGTCGGCACCTGGGACGGCAAGACCTACCGCGTCAGCATCGACGGCGACGCCCACACCTTCTCCTACCGCAAGGACTATCTCTCCGACGCGGCCATTTCGGGCGCGACGGGCATGACTGAAATGCCGAAGACCTGGCAGCAGGTCGACGAATGGTCCAAGAAGATCAAGGGCCAGAAGGACCCGCTCACCGGCCAGAACGCCTTCGGCTTCCTCGACCCGCTGAAGGGCTGGGGCGGCTTCGGCTTCTATTTCCTCGAGGACCGCGCGACGGCCTATGCCAAGCACCCGAATGATCCGGCGTGGTTGTTTGACCCGGACACGATGAAGCCGCGGGTGAACAACCCGGCCTTCGTCCAGGCGATCCAGGACGTCTTGGACCTGATCGCCGCCGGCGCCTATCCGGCGGACCAGATCAACGCCGACCCCGGCACCACGGCGTTCCAGCAGTTCCTCGCCGGCACCGGCGCGGGTCTGTGCTGGTGGGGCGACGTCGGTTCGATGGCACGCACCTCCGACACCTCGGTCGTCGGCGACGTCGTCGCCTTCTCCGCCAACCCCGGCTCCGACAAGGTCTATAATTCCAAGTCCGGCGAATGGGAGACGCCGGAGGGCGGCAATTTCGCGCCCAACCTGGCCTATCTCGGCTGGGGCGTTTACGTCACCAGCCGCGTGTCCGGCGACGAGAAGAAGCGCAAGGCCGCATGGTCGGCTGCCGCCCATCTCGGCGGCAAGGACCTCAGCCTGTGGACGGTCGCCTATCCGTCGGGCTTCCAGCCCTACCGCCAGTCGCATTTCAACTATGACGAATGGGAAAAAGCCGGCTACGACCGGGCCTATATCGAGAACTATCTCGGCTCTAACCTAGACAGCTACAACCATCCCAACGCCGCGATCGAGCCGCGTATTCCCGGCATCTTCCAGTATTACTCGGTTGCCGAGGACGAACTGGCGAAGGGCTATGCCGGCCAGTACAAGTCGGCGCAGGAAACGGCCGATGCGATCGCCGCCGCCTGGGAGAAGATCACCGACCAGATCGGGCGTGAAAGCCAGATCAAGCTCTACAAGGCATCGCTCGGCATGTGACGCCGCTTCTGGTGACACATGACCGGGCAGCGCCACCCGCGCCCCTGCCTGGCCGCTTTCAGGAGCGGCCAGGCGTACCTGCCAGCACTTGAGCTTGTCGCCCAAAAGTGCGCAGCGGTTTTGGGATAATGACAAGCGTAAAAACGAAGATTACAGCACGACGCGTGAACCCTACCACACGCGTCGTGCTGTAGTCGAAAGCCAGAGAAGCCAAACCAGCAGATGAGCCAGGGCGATCTCCTTCATGTCGTCACCGATGACGACATATCCGACGCCCGGCGCTGGTTCGGACATGGCATCGTCTGGGCATCGGCCGCCTTGCTGGCGGCGGTGGCGATCGCCCAGTATACGCAAATGAGCGGCCTCGAGGATTTCGGCTTCCAGACATGGAGGCCGACCCTCTACGCCTATATTTTGTGGTCGGTCTGCCTATGCTGGAGCAAGGTGCTCATCCATGGCGAGCAAGGCAAGCGAATCCTGTTCGTACTGCCGGCGGCGCTCTTCGTCATCTCGCTCACCGTCTTTCCGCTGCTGTTCGGCCTCGTCATCGCCTTTTCCAACTGGAACCTCGCCTCGCCGCTCGGCCGGCAGTTCAACGGCCTCGACAACGTCCGCCAGATGTGGGCCGATCCTTTCTACTGGAACGCCCTGCGCAACATGGTGTGGTACACGCTGGCGATCCTCGTCGAATATGTGATCGCCTTCGGGCTCGCCTTGCTGCTCAACGCCGAAATCAGGGCGCGCAAATTCTTCCGCGTGGCATTCCTGCTGCCGTTGATGCTCTCCCCGGTCGCGGTAAGCTGGATGATCGGCAAATCCATGCTGGAAATCCGCTTCGGCCCCATTGCACGGCTGGCGCGCTGGCTCGGCTGGGAAACCCCATCCTTCTTCGGTTCGCCTGAAATCGCGCGGCTGACCATCATGATCCTCGATGCGTGGACGTTCATCCCGTTCATGATGATCATGATCCTGGCCGGCCTCCAGGCAATTCCAAAAGATCTGACGGAAGCGGCGCGCGTCGACGGAGCCGGACCATGGAAGACCTTCTGGGAAATCGTGTTCCCGCTGATGCTCCCGGTCTCGGTGACAGCGGTCCTGATCCGCATCATCTTCAAGCTCAAGCTGGCCGACATCGTCATCAATCTCACCGCCGGTGGTCCCGGCGGCGCGACGGACACGGTGACGTCGTTCATCTTCCGGGAATATCGAGACCGCTCCAATGTCGGTTACGGCACGCTGTTGGCGATGGTCTATCTCGTCATCATCATCGTGTTCATGACCATCCTGATGAAACTGGCGGAACGGTTCACGAGGCCGCGCACATGAGCAGCCGGGCCAATCACGATGACGGAAACGGCATACCCGCCGCGCTGCGCTTCGGCGGCAAGGCCAGCATCTACCTCCTGCTCATCCTGTGGGCGGTGATCTGTCTGTTTCCGATCTACTGGACCATCACGACGAGCTTCAAGACCGCGCCGAACGTGATGAAGGGCACGCTGATCCCCTGGCTCGACTACCAGCCGGCCTGGCTGGGCTGGCGCTCGCTCGGCCTGTCGCCGGAGACGATCGGTGCCTCCAGCACGGTGCGCGACGAGTTCATGAAGCGCTTCATGAACTCCGTCATCGTCTCGATCACGTCATCGGCCCTCGCGGTGATGCTCGGTTCGCTGGCGGCCTACGGCCTGTCGCGCTTTTCCTACCGCTTCGGCTTCATGAAGAATGCCGACATATCGTTCTTCTTCCTGTCGCAACTGATCCTGCCGCCGGTCGTGCTCGCCCTGCCGTTCCTCGTTCTCTACAAGGAACTGGCGCTGCTGGACACGCGCATCGGACTGATCCTGCTCTATACGCTGACGGTGCTGCCGATCGTGATCTGGATCATGCGCGACCAGTTCTCGTCGATCCCGACCGAACTTGAGGAAGCCGCACTGGTAGACGGCCTGTCGATCTGGGGCGCGTTCTTGCGCGTCATCCTGCCCATCGCCCTGCCCGGAATGGTCGCCTCTTTCATCCTCAGCCTCGTGCTGACCTGGAACGAGTATTTCTTCGCGGCGTTGCTGACCTCGACCCATGCCAACACATTGCCGGTCATGGTCGCCTCGCAGACCGGCAGCCAGGGTATATCCTGGTGGTCGATGGCGGCGCTTTCCTTTGCCGCGATCCTGCCGCTGATCGTCATCGGCATCGTGCTCGAGCGCTATCTCATAAAGGGCATGACGGCTGGCGCGGTGAAGTAGGCCCGTCACTCCAGATTGGCGTGTCGAGCACGCATCGTCTCGTCGGCAACGCCGAGGCGGTGCTTGAGTTTCAGCACCATCGCCTCGAACAGAACGAACATCGCACCCTCGAACAGCGAGCCCATCGGAAAGGCCGAGCTTTGTTTTTCGCCCTGATCGTCCGCCATCGTTTGTGCGGGAACAGGAATCAACCCGTCCGCCAGCCGCGCCGCGCTCGCCTTTGGCTGGGCGGTAATCAGCAGCACGCTGGCGCCGGCGTCGCGTGCGGTGCGCATCAGCGACAACACCGTCCCCGTTTCGCCGGGACCGGAACTGGCAAACAGCAGGTCGCCCGGCCTGACCGGCGGCGCCGTCACGTCGCCGACAACCGCCACCGGCAGGCCGAGGTGGAACAGCCGCATGGCAAAGCCCTTCATCTGCAAGGCTTCACGTCCGCAGCCATAGACGGCGATCCTGCCCGCCGCCGCCAGCATGGCACAGGCATCGTCAACAGCGCTTTCATCGATGCGCGCCACAGTCACCCGCAGTTCATCAAGCAGGGTATCGGCCAGGGTATTCATTTCAATTCCGTCAATTGATCCTGAAGCGTCACCTTGAGCGAGGCTCACGCCATTGGCAATGGTGTCACACGCCGTGCCTGCTCGTCCGCACCGGCCTCGCCACTTGCGAACGCCGGCTTTCACCAATAAACGTCATATATCACTCTTTGACCACGCGCTCGATCCCATGGCCAAGACCCCGACACCTCGCCCTTCCGCCAAAAGGAAGAGTTCCGCTGCGCCAGTCTCGCGCAGCGACAAGGAACGCTATGGCGCGCCGGCGCTGGAAAAAGGCCTCGACGTGCTCGAACTGCTCGCCGACCTTTCTCACGGCGTCACCCAGAGCGAGATCGCCCAGTTGCTCGGGCGGTCGCTGCAGGAAGTCTACCGTGTAGTCATGGCGCTGGAGAGGCGGGGCTTCATCCAGCGTCGTACGGGCGAGGACGGCTATTTCCTTTCCAACCGGATGTTCGACCTTGCCAACCGCTACCCGCCTTTGTCGCGGCTCATCAATCTGGCGACGCCGCTGATGCACGAAGCCGCCAGGTCGGCGAACCAGGCGCTGCACATGGCGATCCTCGATTCCACCTCGATCCGGGTCATCGCCCAGGTGGACAGCCCGGCGCCGTTCGGGTTCCGCCTGCGCGTCGGCACCAAGAACCCGGCGATGTCGACCGCATCCGGGCGATTGCTCGTGGCGTTGCAGGCGCCAACCGTCCACGACTGGGTGCTGGACGACATGCGCCGCAACCGGCCGCCCGAAGAGGCCGACGCGCTCGCCCGGAGAACGGAAATGATCCGCGCCAGAGGCTACGAAATGGTGACTGGCGAAGGCATTCAGGGCATCACCGACGTCAGCTTTCCCCTGATCGACAGCAGCGGCTTCGCGCAGGCGGTGCTGACGATGCCCTATCTGCCGGCGGCCAGGCAGGCCATCGGCTTTGACGAGGCATGCGAGATCGTCTTCCGCGCCGCCGAGAAGATCACCCATATGCTGGGCGGCGTGCCGCCGAAAGTCAGCTTCCCGTTGATGCGGATTGCCGCCAAACGGCCGCCAAAAAGGCTCGGCTGAACCGTTTTTCTCAAGTTCGGTGTTCGAACACCAGGTCGAGCCATAGCGGCTCGCCGCCTGCGTCGACGATTTCGTCGAACACATGCGACATGGACGCCGTCCACTTCGCCTGGATCGCGCTCGCCGCGCTGATGCGCGCAGCGTGATCATAGCCCCATCGCGTGCGCAGGCTGCTGACGACCAGATCGCCACGCCGCCAGATGCGATAATCGTAGAAACCCGCCTCATCGAGTAGCGCGATGATTTCGGGCCAGACCGCCCGATGCGCCCGGTCGTACTCAGGGCCCATGCCCTGCTTCAGCCGATAGAGGAAGACCAGCGGCTCCTCGCGTTGTCGCAACGGAGTGGCCGTCATCGCCGCTCTCCCCCGTCCGCCGCTTCCGGCACGACGCCACCGAGCCGGCTGGACGCCAGCCCGGCATCGACCAGCAGCATGGTTTTCAGCACATCATGCACATCCGTAACCAGCCGCGCGTCCTCACCGGCCGCGAAACGCTGCAAATTGGCCATGACGTAGGCGAAGGAATCCGGAACGCGCTCGCCCGCAAGCGGCAGCACGGTCCAGGGCTGCCCTTCATGGCAGATTTCGAGGCGCTCCGGCTGCGGCCGCAGATAGTCCAGCAGATAGCCGACGGTCACATGCGCGGCCCCTTTCATGCCCTCGACCCGGATGGTGGCGTCGGTGTGGCGGGGGCCATGGCCATAGGTGTGGTTCAGCGACAGGCAGCAGCGGACGCGCTCGCCGTAATCGAGGATGATGCTGGAGCGGGCGTCGGCCTGATTGCCGTAGCGCGGGTGCTTCACCGATTTGGCGTAGATGCTGCGCGGCTCGCCGACGAGGCCTCGTATCCAGTCGAGATAGTGGATCGAATGCAGCGGTATCTCGACGGCTTTCAGGTTCGGGATGAACGACCAGAGTTCCCACGGCATGTAGACCGAAAGATGCACGTCGACATCGACGACTTCGCCAAACAAGCCCTTGTCGACGGCGTCGCCGATCGCCAGCATGGAAGGCGTGAACCGCAACTGGAAATTCGTCGCCGCAACGATGCCGCGCGCGTCCAGCTCGGCAACGATGCGGCGGGCGGTGGCGCCGTCCGGCCCGAGAGGCTTCTGGATGAGCACAGTCGCGCCGTCCGGCAGCTGCCTGACCGTCTCCAGCACCGTTTCGGGCGGCAGCGCCAGATCGAAGACGCCCTCGTTTCCGCAGGCGGCAATCGCCTCATCCAGCGAGGCATGCACGAGCGGCACCTCGAAGTCGCGGGCCAGTTGCCGGGCGGCCTCAAGATTGACGTCGAACACGCCGGCAACCGGCAGGCTCATTTTCCTGTAGGCCGGCAAATGTGCATCCCGAACGATTCCGCCGCAGCCGATAATGGTAATGGGGCGGGGGCGCGACGGCATCGGCCATGCCTGGCGCAGCCCGGCCAGCGTATCGGATATCGCGTTCACCATCGTCGATCCGGCCGCATGAGGAATAGCCCATCTATCATTAGCGAAAACCGACATTGATATCTGGTAGATTTTCCAGTGTAGTGTGCCAATCAACGGAGGAATTCGCAAGCATGCCGATCGAGGCAGAGAAACTTCATCCGCATGCGGCGCGCCTTGTCCGCGAAGGTACCGACGCGGCGGCGCTTGCCGGCCGCACGATAAGGCTGACGACTGACGAAACCATGGCGGAAGGCTCGTTCTCGATAGCCTCCGTCGGCGACGCGATCGAGGTGCGCGGTGGGCCGTTCTCGGGCGTCATCTACGGCGCACAGGAGCTCGTAGCAAAGCTGGGGCGTGGTCTCGACGTGTCGGTTCTCGGCGCCGGCCCTATCTCGGAGGCGCCCGGCCTTGCCTATCGCACCTTCTGGACCTGGGATCATTCCACCAACTGGGAATTGTCGCAGATCGGCCAGCAGGAAATCGGTGTCTTCAACCCCTATCAGAAGCCACCGTCCGGCTTTCTCGCCGACTACAAGCGGCTGGTCGACTATTGCTCCGCCAACCGGATCAGCGCCATCGTCATCTACGGCTTCCTCCGCAACAGCCATGGCGGCATCGAGGCCGCGCAAGAGCTTTGCCGTTACGGTCGCGAGCGCGGCGTGCGCATCATTCCCGGCATCGCCATCGGCGCCTATGGCGGCGTCTATTGGGAAGGCAACCACCGCTACAACCTGTCTACCTGGCTGAAGGAAAACCCGCAGCACAAGGCGCAGTTCAGCCGGGACATCGGCTTCCAGCTTGCCGACCTCGATTTTCCGCTGAACTTCCCCCATTCCGACTACACCGTGACCGCCTGCCCCAGCGCGCCCGAAGTGATGGACTGGATGGAAGAAGCGGTCGCCTGGCTGGCCGAGACCTTCGACATCGGCGGCATCAACATCGAAAGCGGCGACTACGGAGTCTGCGATTGCCCGCGCTGCAAGGCTCGCCGCGCCAATGACGCCGAAGCGGCCCGCCGCGCCAAAGAATATGGCGACAGCTGGTCCCATTCCGACATGGCGGCAAACTTTCCCCGGCTCTACCGCGCGGCCAAGGCGGTGAAGCCGGACCTGTGGATCTATTGCGAAATGCAGTGGGACAACCTGCTGGAGCCGGTGGCGGCCAGCGCGCAGGCCGCCCTGCCGCAGGGCGGCATCTATCAGCACACCGTCAACCGCTCCTATTGGAAGCGGCTGCGGGAGGCGTTGCCCGCCGGCTATGTGGAAACGCTGCCGACACAGCCGAATGTGCTGCGCTGCCAGTTTGCCTGCCAATGGAACGGCGATGCGCGTACCGAACGCTATGCACTCAACGCCCGCGACTTCGCCGACATGAACCGGCAGGGCTACAGGATGGGCATGAGGGGGCTCACCGTCTGGGGCGAGCCATCCGACTACAACGGCACGACCGAAATCAGCTATCTGGCTTTCGCCCGCTTCGGCTGGAATCCGGAACTGACATGGGACGAATTCATCGCCCGTGATGTCGCGCCGCTTTTCGGCGGAGCTGAACCGGCGCAGCGTTTCATCGCGATCGCCGAGGAGATCGATGCCGAAGCGCGGCTTTCGCCGCAGCGACTCGAAGAGTTGATGGGCGAAGCCATCTCAGCCTTGTCGAAAGCAGCGCTGGGGCCGCGGAGGCGCTGGCTGTCGCTGGCAAACCGTATCGGCCAACGTCAGCATATGGGGCATTAGAGTATAGCCAACAAAAGTGTGAAACGGTTTTACGTCCGGACATGTGGCTATCCAAGGAGATAGAGTGGTTCCAGCGATCCCGTAAAAAACCACAACCGCTCTAGCGACCGGCGGAAGGCGGCGTGCCTACCCGGTAGAGCCGGGCGGCATTGCCGTAGAAAATCATGCCGGCCTCGTCCGCGCTGAGGCCGTCCAGCATGCGCCGAAAACCTTCCACCCACTCGCCGAAGCCGATGTGGAGCGCCGACACCGGATAGTCGGTGGCGAACAGGCAGCGGCTTGGACCGAAGGCGTCGATGACGCTCCGCGTCACGTCGGCCAGGCTTTCCCACGTCCAGTCGTGATCGTAGGCGACCGGGTCGGAGAGTTTGATTGCGATATTGGGCCGCCGCGCCAGAAACTTCAGCCCGTCGCGCCAGAAGCGCATGCCGTCCGGGTCGCGATCCATCGGGCTGCCGTAATGGTTGACGATGAAATCGATCGTATCGAACTCGGCCGCCAATCGAGCGACGTCGTCGAACTGGTGCGGCGTGATCAACAGATCGAAGCTGAGGCCAAGGTCGCCCGCCCGCTTCAGGTTTTCGCGCCAGACACGATTGGTAAAACGGTCGTTCGCCGGTGTGCGCCGCTTGGCGGGATCCGGATGCCAGCTCACAATCTCCCTCAGGCCCACGGTGCGCGGATGGGCGGCATGGCGCTCGATCAGTGCGGCGGATGCGGCATCACCGAGCGTCGCATAGGCGACATAGCGGCAGGCGATGCCTTCCGGACGCTCCAGCCCGTCCAGCCAGGCGGTTTCGCCGAGCGGATCGGCCAGGTCCCAATTGGCCTCGACATGCACGCTGGCGACGATGGCGTGGGCAGCGGCGAGAGCGGCGTAATCGGCGGGCAGGAAATCGTGGCACAGGGCCGCGTCGGCGCTTCCAGCCGGAATTTGTTGCAGCCATGGATGCTTGCCGAGGTCCATGCACCAGAAGTGATGATGCGCGTCGATGATCGGGCCGCTGTAGCGCCCGGCCATCGTCAGGCGAGCCCTTCCGGCCCGGCGCCGCATACCAGCGCGCAAATCTTCTGGCCGGCGGAAAACCGCAGCACGCCCTTGCGCAGCGCTGCCGCAGCCGCCGCGCCGCTCAAATCCGCCGCCAGCCCCATTTCGAACCAGAGCCAGCGGGCGGCATCCAGCATGTCGTCGTCGTCGATCAGCAAGATCTCGTCGATCAGGTTCCGCGACGTTGCGAAAACCTCGCGGTCGGTTTCTGCGCAGGCCATGGTGGCGACGCCAGTGGTCACCTTGTCGAGCTTTACGACATGACCGGCGGCCATTGAAGCATGGAAGGTCGGTGCGCCGGTCGGCTCGATGCCGATGATGCGGATCGAGGGTTTCAGCGCCTTGAGCGCCACCGACATGCCGGTGATCAGCCCACCGCCGCCGATAGCGACCAGAACGGCGTCGAGGTCCGGCTGCTGCTCCAGCAGTTCGAGCGCCAGCGTGCCCTGCCCGGCCACGACGTAAGGATCGGCGAAAGGGTGGAAATAGGCGCAGCCCTTGTCGCGCGCGAAGGCCAGCGCGCTGAGATTGGTTTCATTCCAGACCGAGCCGACGACTTCGACCGTCGCTCCCCATTTACGCAGCTTGTCGATCTTGGCTTGGGTGACGTTGGTCGGCACGAAGATGGTCGCCGGCACCCCGGCCAGTTTCGCCGCCCGCGCAACGGCAAGCCCATGGTTGCCGCCCGATGCGGTTGTGACCCCACGCGCCATGTCCTCCGGCGGCGTCGCCAAAAGCTTGTTGGTGGCGCCGCGCGCCTTGAAGGAACCCGTCACCTGCAGGCATTCGAGCTTCAGCCAGAGCTCCGCCTCGGTGATCGGAGCGCTCAGCGCGTCCGCCTCTATCAGCGGCGTGCGACGGATATGCGGGGCGATCCGTTGGCGCGCCTGATGGATATCGTCCAGTGTGATCATCGTCAGTCCCTGAGAGGAGAGGCCACCACCAGGCAGCAATTGCCGGGACGTACGCGCCCCGGATGGCGTTTGCCATAGACTACCCCGCTTGCGCCGAAGCGCAACTCGACCGGATGGCGTCCCGGGTTCTCAAGAAAATGGATACGGCCAGCCAGATCGCCCTCCCGAACCGCCGCGCCAAGCTCGTGATAGGGCTCGAAAATGCCGGCTTCAGACGCCATCACGTAAGACGAGGTGCCGGCGATGGTATGGAAGCCGGCCGCGTCCGGCCCCTTTTCCAGATCGCCCTCCAGCACGCCCAGATGGCGCAGGACGTTATGTACGCCGCGCCGGCAGATGCGTACCGCCTCAGGCGTCACGGTGCCGGTGCCCGCCATTTCCGTCCCAACGGTGATCAGGCCGGCGCGCACGGCTGTCGAAGTCGAGGTGCGCGGATCGCCGAAGTTGGAAATCTGCACCTTGAACGGGGCCTGGAAGGCCTCGACCGCCGCCCGGTTGCGGGCGTTGAGTTGCGGGTCGTCGCACGGTTCGAGAACCGCGCTAGGGATGATCGACAGCGACGAGCCACCCGAATGAAGGTCGATGAAGGCATCGGCCAGCGGATAGAGCACGCTGCTGACATAGTGGGAAATCTGCTGCGTGATCGAACCGAGCGGGTCGCCCGGAAAGGTGCGGTTGAAGTTAAGATCGTCGAGCGGCGACACCCGGCGGCTGGCCTCGACCGCCGGCAGGTTGATGGCGGGCACGATGATCAGCCGGCCGTTCATGGCCTCGGGCTCAAGGCCACGAATGATCTCGCCAAGAACGATCGGCCCCTCATATTCGTCGCCGTGATTGCCGCCTTGCAGGATCACGGTCGGGCCGGGGCCGTTCCGGATTACCGTCAGCGGGATCCGGATCACCCCCCAGGCGTCGTCGTGAACGGATGAGGGGAAATTGACGAAGCCGACCTGCTTGCCGTCCTTGTCGAAATCGATGTCGGTAAAGCCGATGGAGCGCGCCACGTCTGACCTGTCTGCCGAGGCGAGCCCCGGCCGGGGCCGACCTTGCCGGCTCTTCTATATATGAAACATCAGTTTGACATAAGATATCTTCGCCGGCGCAGCGTCAAGTACGGCGCGGTCGTATCGGACCTAAAGCGCGTCGCGATTTCTCAGATTCGCTCCATGCGCTTCAGGTCTTTGATTTAGGCAGGTCTTGGTCCCGAAACCGGAACCACTTTCGGGAAACACGCTTTAGATCGTATTGCGCACATGCGCGTCGCGTCCATAGAGCGAGACCAGCGCGATGATCACCACGCCCAGCAGCGCCTGCACCATCGACGGCTGAAAACCAAGGCCGATCAGCAGCGTGTTGATCTGCGTCAGCACCAGTGTACCGGCGACCGTGCCGAGATAGGAACCGCGACCGCCGACAAGCGCCGTGCCGCCGACCACGACGGCAGCGATGGTCTGGAACAGATAGGGCTGACCGACTTCGCCATAGGCCGAGCCCGTGAAGCCGAGCAGCAGCACGCCGGCAAGCGCAGCGAAACCGGCACTGAACGCGAAGGTTATGGTCCACATTGCAACCGGATTGATCAGGGACAGGCGCGCCGCGCGCGGATTTGCGCCAAGGGCGAACAGTCGTCTTCCATAGGGGGTGCGGGCCAGCGCCAGCATCACCAAGGCCGCCAGCACAACAAAACACGGCACCAGCCAGGGTACGGGCAGGAAGCCGGCATTGCCGCCGATCGAGACGAACTGCGACAGCAGCGGCGGCGCCGAACCCGCCGGAAAACCGCCGGTCCACAACAGAACGCAACCCTGCACGATGGTGCCCACGCCCAGCGTCACGATCAGCGGGTGCAGGCCGAGCGCAGCCGAGATAAAGCCGTTCGCCGCACCAACCGCCGCCGCGATGGCAAGCACGATCACGACGACCAGCACGAAGTTCATGCCGCCGCCATAGAGCTGTGCTGCAACGACATTGGCGAAGCCGATGATAAAGGGGATCGACAGGTCGATGCCGCCGATGATCACCACCAGCGTCTGGCCGATCGAGGCGATGGCGAGCAGTGACGCAAGCACCAGCATGGCGCGCAGGGAAAAGTCGGAATTATAGCCGGGGATCGTCAGGGCGCCGACGACATAGAGCCCCACCGCTACCAAGACACAGCCCAGCACACGCCATTGATCGAGCGTAATGCGCATCTCAGCCCTCCTGCCTCCGCCGCAACAGCCGGTCCTGAACCGCCGTCAGCACGATGGCGATGACGAGGACGGCGCCATAAGCGATCTGCAGTACAAAGGTCGACAGGTTGAAATAGGTCAGCGCGCTTTGCAGCAGGAAGATGCACAGTGCGCCGATCGCCGCACCGGTAAGGCCGCCGCGCCCGCCAGCCAGGCTCACGCCGCCCAGCGCCACCGCCGAGATGGCGATCAGCGTGTAGGTGGGGCCGATCGACGGATCGGCGGAGCTGATCAGCGCCGTCATCATCAGACCGGCGACACCGGCGAACGCGCCACCGATGACGTAGGTGACGAACCGCACCAGCGTTACCGGAATGCCGGCCGTGTAAGCGGCGCGATCGTCGCTGCCGACGGCCATCAGATGGTCGTAGAAGGGCAGCCGCCGGATGATGGTCCAGACAATCGCGATCCCGAGAAGCGGCAGGATCGACAGCGGGCCGCTCAGCGCCCGCAGCCATGCCGGAACGGTGCCCGTCGGCGCGGGCAGGATGGTCAGCGTCAGCCCGACCAGGATCAGGTAGGTTCCCAGCGTGGCAACGATCGGCTGGACGCGCAGCACCGCCGCCAGCAAGCCGTTGAGCGCGCCGATCAGCGCACCGATCAGGATGGCGGCGGGAAAGATGATCCACGGGCTCTCGATACCGGCCTGCTTGACCAGGTAAAGCACCACCACAGCGTTCACGAAGCCCATCACCGGGCCTATCGACAGGTCGATGCCGCCGCGTCCGGAGAGGATCGCGGGCGTGGACGCCAGCGCCGCACCCACCAGCGGCGCGGCCAGCCCGATCAACGTACCCCAGCCGGAAGGCGCAAAACGCGCCGGATTAATGGCGATGTTGACGGCGAGCAGGACAAGCAACAGCAGTGGCGCAAAGCCCAGCAGCCGCCATGC
Source organism: Mesorhizobium sp. (assembly GCA_049647745.1). GTDB lineage: Bacteria > Pseudomonadota > Alphaproteobacteria > Rhizobiales > Rhizobiaceae > Mesorhizobium. The sequence continues at coordinate 34,634 of JBARYG010000207.1, read as the reverse complement.
CTGCATGAACAGGCCGGGTCCGTCCATCGATGCCCTGGGTTTCGTCATGCCGCCCGCCCGAACATCGCGGTAATGACAGCGTCCGTCGTCATGGCGTCTCCTGCCAACGACGCGGACACGGTGAAATCCCGGAATACGTGGAGGCGTCCGCAGAGCCCGAGCACCTCTTCGATCTCGCTCGACAGGACCACGAGCGCCATACCTTTGGCGGCCAGATCGCGAAACACATCATAGAGCACCCGCCGGGTCGCGATATCGACGCCGCGCGTCGGATCGTTGAGCAACAGCACACGGGGATCGTGCGCCAGCGCGCGCGCCAGAAGCACTTTCTGCTGGTTGCCGCCGGAAAGCGTGGTGATCGCGTTCGACGGTCGTTCGGCAACGATGGAGAGTTGCTTCTTATAGGCTTCGTAGCGCGCGCGGCGACGCCCCGTATCGATCAGACCCAGCCTGGCATCCCTGCCGACCGTGGCGATGGCGAAGTTGTCGATGATCGACATACTGGAGAACAGGCCGGTGGCGCGCCGATCGCGCGGCAGATAGACAACGCCGTTGCGGATCGCCTCGCGCAGCGAACTGATGGAATGTCCCGAGCCGACGGACACGCTGCCGGCAACCGGACCCGATACACCGGCCAGGATTTCCAGAAAGCGCTCCTGTCCATGGCCATCGAGGCCGGCAAGGCCGACAATCTCTCCGGGTGCTATGGCAAAGTCGAAGGCTGCCGCATCACGCCGCAACAGGATCGCTTTTACCGAAAGTAGAGGCTCGGTCAATGTTCCTGGCTCCTGCGTTCGGGAGCCATCAGCGCCAGCAATTGCTCGGGCTCGAAGCCGCCACGCGCAAGCGTCGTGACGACCTTGCCGCCCCGCAGCACTGTGACATCGTCGGAAAGCGACATGACCTCGTCCATGCGGTGGGTGATGAAGATGATCAGGTTACCTGCCTCCGCCAGCCGCCGCATCAGCCTGAACACCGACTCGCGATCGGCAAAGTCGAGCGCCGCCGTCACTTCGTCCAGAATGAGAATACGCGGCTTGCGCACCAGCGCACGCGCCAGCACGACGAGTTGCTGGCTGGCCAGCGGCACATCCCCGGCCAGCACGCCGAGCGGTATCGGGGTGACGGCAAAGGCGGCCAGAGTCTCCGATGCAAGCGCGTGGCGGCCATTGCGCGCCACCGCGCGCCGAAACAGGCTGTCATAGCCGAGCAGGATATTGTCCGCGACCGTGCGGTCGGGCGCGACCAGTACCTCCTGGAACACCGTGGCGAAGCCGAGCGCACGCAGATCGCCAGGACCGTTCGCCCGGATCAGCTTGCCGTCCAGCCGAACGCTGCCGCGGTCAGGTTGAACGATGCCGCCCAACAGCTTTACCAGCGTGCTCTTGCCCGATCCGTTCTCGCCAAGAATCGTGTGCACGGTGCCGGCGCGAAAGCTGATCCGCGCATCGCTCAGCGCCACCGTCTCGCCGTAGCGCTTGGACAGGTCCTCGATCTCGAGCATCGCCCCTCTGTACATACAATCCATCAAAAAGGCGGGGTCCGCACATCGCGGACCCCGAATGCAACTTACTTGGACGCGCAGGGGTCCGGCGTCTTGCTGTAGTCGAACAGCGCAATCGCCGCCGGCTTTTCGAAATAGGCATCCATCATCGCATTGGGCAGCGGGTCCTGCGGCGCAACGGGGAAGACCGAGACGGAGTCCGGCGTCATGCAGGAGCTGTACCATTTGTCGAGCTCGGCCTGCTTCACCTCCGGCACCGGCACCATCAGGATATTCAGCTTGGGCTTCTGGCCTTCGAGAACGCGCACGCCGACGCGGAACAGTGTCTGCGCCGTCCAGCTCGGCATCAACGCGCCGCCGGTGAACTTGAACTTGTCGGGGTTCGCCTTCCAGTAGCCGAGCGCGTCGCCCGAGATACTGCCGGAAACCAGCGGAACCGGACGGCCCGCCTGCTCGAACGCCTCGTCGACGATGCGAGCCTCGCTGCCCGAGGTCCAGACCGCATCGATCGGCTGCGGCGATGTCGCCAATACCTGCAGCACCACCGTCTTGGTGACGCTGGGCGACCAGTTGCCGTTGACGTCGCGAATGACCTTGATGCCGGGAGCCTCGGCAAACGCCTTGTCCGCGCCGGCGCGCTGCTGCGCCACCAGCGGGCTGCCGGCGATGCCTTCGACACGCAGCACATTACCCTTGCCGCCAAGACCGTCGACGATGCCCTTGGCGAGATCGTAGCCGAATTTCACATAGTTGGAATCGACGTTGACGGCGTACGGGCTGGTCACCGCCCCGGCGCCGGTGACGTATGGAATGCCGGCCTTGTAGGCCGCCTCGATGGCGTCGTTCAGCGCGGTCGCCGAACCGGCGAACGAGGTGATAATGCTGCACTTCTTGTCGATGAACGCGCGAATCTGCGCGATCTGCTGGCTGGTATCGCCGTTCGAGTCCGACATCTCGAAATCGCTGACCCATCCCTTGGCCTTGTACTCATCGACAAGGCGCTTCAGTTCATTGGTCACCGAGACGCGCCAGGGGTTTCCCTGGAACGATTCCGAATGGCACCATTTCCACGGCTTCGGCGGCAATTTTAAGTCATCATAGGCGCCCGGCTGCAATGTATCTTCAACGCCGACATAAAGCGCCTTGACGTTGTCGGGCAGGCTGTCAAAGGCCTTCGGCGGCTCCGCCAGGGCGGGTGTCGCCAGCAGCAGGCCGACCAGGGCGCCGTTCACCATCTTCACATTCATCGCTATTTCCTCCCATTGGCGCTCCTTCGGCGCCCGGCTTCTACCATAGTCAATTTTTCTTATGTGATAAACGACGTTCATAGACGATATCTACGCCGCCGCCGCTCTCCTATTCCCAATATTCATACATGAGAGCATCATGCATATAAAAAGAATTTTCAATAGGAGATCGCCGGTGCGAAACTCCGCCTGAACAGGCTGTTTAGGTCGGCGACGACCCGGCCCGCTTCATGCCGCTCGGCGAGGCCGAGATTGAGGCGGTCGGAAGCGGCCTGCTGAAAGCCCATATAGCCGTCATGGCGCGGCCGCACCCAGGCCCCGTCCAGCGTCGCGCGGGTAGCCCTGTAGAAGTCGCCGGTCGTCGCATTGACGTTTTCATCTTCCCATGCCGCCGCATGCCCTGGCTGGCCGGCGGCGGCGGCGTAGGGACCGCGCTGGGCATCACCGCTGGCGACCCAATAGGCAAAGTCGATGGCCTCGTCCTTCGCCGCCGAAAAGGCCGAAACGGCAATGCCGGTGCCGCCAAGCGCCGAACCGACCGGCCCCTGCCCTGCCGTCGCCGGCATGTCGGCGAAAGCCAGCCGGTTGGGCCGGAAGCCGGCCGTGGCGTAGGAAACATAGCCGTAGATCAGCGGCGAGCAGGTGGTCGTCGAGCCCGCTTGCGCTATCTTTTCAAATACCGCGATGGGGTCCATGCCAAAACAGGCGGGATCGACCAGCGCCGCGATCTCGCGCAGCATCTCGAACGCCTTTTCGCCGGCCTCCGCCTCGATCAGATCTCCAGGGCCTTCAGTCGCGCAAGGATGGCCGAGATTGCCGGCCAGCGTATAGAAGCACATCAGCGAATGCGGCGGCCTGAGCGGCAACAGCACGCGGCCCTGCCGGGCAAGGTCCAGCACTTCGTCCCATGTCGCCGGCGCGGCAGCGAGCAGGTCGGGACGCCAGGCCTGTACCTGCGTCGCCGCGTCGATCGGAAAGGCCCATTGCCGGCCCTGCCAGGAATAGCTCGGATAGGACCGGCCGACGCTACCTGATGCGAGCGCGGCGCGCTCAGTCTCGCGGCCGGGCACGTCGAGGGGCGCGAGACAGCCTTCCGCCGTGATCTGGCCGACATGCGGATGATCGATGACGATCAGGTCGTAGGCGCGGGCCAGTTCCTCCACTGGGAAGGATTCGAAATCCTGCAGCGACCGCTTTTCCCACTCGATCGAAACGCCGGATTTCTGCCGCCACAGCGCCGAGCAGGCGACCATCGGGTCATAGCCGCGCGGGTGGCTCCAGGTCATGCCTTTGAGTGTTATGCTCACAGACCGAACTCCGTGCGGATTTTCTCGCTGTGCTCGCCGACGCGGGGCGCCGCACGCTCAACCTTGGCGCGCACGCCGTCCACCCGCAGCGGCGAGCGCGTGGTGAGGATCGAAACATCGTCTTCACGCGTCACCGTCTGCAGCATGTCCAAAACCTTGAAGCCGTCGCTCTCCATCATCTCCGGCCAGGTCAGCACCTTGGCGCACCAGATGTCCGCCGGCTCAAGGATTGCCAGCCATTCATCGACGGTCTTCTCGGCGATCCTGCCCGCGATGATCCTCTTGATTTCGTCGCGCGCGGTAAACCACGTCTCAGGCCGGTCACGGTATGGCGCGAGCGTCTCCAATTCCAGCAAGTCAGCCAGTTTCGGGATCGGCATCATGGCGATGGCGAGATAGCCGTCCCTGGTCGGATAGACGCCATAGGGCGCAGCCAGATAGGCATGGGCGCTGCGGAAGGAGGAACGGCGCGGCTCGCGGCGACCGTCGTTAAGATGTGTGGTCAGCACCTCGAACTGGAAATCGATCAGCGCCTCGAACAGGCTGGTTTCGACATGACCGCCCTCGCCGGTGATGCCACGCCGTACCAGCGCCGCCAGAATGCCTTGCGCGCAGGCAGCACCCGCCAGCATGTCGGCGACGGCCAGCCCGAAGGGCACCGGCCCCTGGTCTTCGTCGCCGTTCAGCCACATCACCCCGGAACGCGACTGCGCCAGAAGATCCTGCCCGGGCCGCTTCACCCAGGGGCCTTCCTCGCCGTAGCCGCTGATCGATGCATAGACCAGGCGCGGGTTGATAGATTTGACATGCTCGTAATCGAGCCCGAGGCGTTCGATGACGCCCGGCCGGAAATTCTGGATCATCACGTCGGCTTTGGCCAGCAGGGCGCGAAGCGCCGCAAGGTCGGCCTCGTTCTTCAGGTCGACCGCAAAACTTTCCTTGGCCCGGTTGATGGCATGGAAAATGGTGGAATCGCCGCCGATCTCGGTGTCGCTGAGATAAAGATGGCGCGACAGGTCGCCGCCATCCGGGCGCTCGATCTTGATGACGCGAGCGCCGAGATCAAGCAGCCGAAGCGAGCAATAAGGGCCCGACAGGAACTGGCTCATGTCGACAACGACGAGGCCTTTGAGCGGCAGGTCAGCGGCGGCCATCGTCATTTCTCCGTCTTGCCGGCGAAATCGGCCGGGTTCTTGTACTTCACCGTTTGCAGATGCTCGCAATAGAGCACCAGTTCGCCTTCGCCCTTGAAGACTTCATAGCTGGCGCGGATCAGCCCCATCTCCTTGTAGCGGGGCTTCTTGTCCATGTTGGTGCGGATCGAATAGATCGTATCGCCGATGAACACCGGCTTGATGAACCGCAGCTTGTCATAGCCATAGGAAAAGGCGTTGACGCAGTTGGTGGCGACAAGCCCGAGCCCGGCCGAAAAGACGAAGGCGCCGGCGATCAGACGCTTGCCGAAGATGCCCTCGCGCTCCGCGAACATCTGATCCTGCACGTAAGGATGGATGTCGAGCACCAGCGTGTTGAACAGATGGCTGTCGCCCTCTGCCATCGTGCGCCGCAGCGAACGGATCTTCTGGCCGACCGGCCAATCCTCGTAGAACCAGTTCTCGGCATTCCACACCGGCAGGTCGGCATGATCCTGAGGCATGTCGGCGGGGTGGGTGGAAACGACACCGACTGTCGGCGCGAAACTGGTCATGGCTCTATCCATCTGCTGTCGGGAGGGTGCCTGCGACCTCTCCGGACACGTTGCCCGGACGGAAAGACGCACGATTGATCCTCCCGCCAATCTTCTTACATAAAGACTATATTCACATATGAGGTTATGTTACAAGGGTTCTCGAACGAAATTGGTTCGCTTCGCATAGGAGCGACGCGAGGGAGGAATTCGATGCGCTATCTGGTCTTCGTCGGCAGCCTCAATCGCGAGGCGCCCTATTTTCAGGGTGCGCGCGGCACCGGCCTCACAGTCTACGATTTTGACGAAGCGACGCTGGAGACGCGAAAGCTTGCCGAGACCGGCGAGGTCGACAATCCGACCTTCCTGTCGGTAACGGCCGACGGCTCGCATGTTTACGCCAATTCGGAGGTATTCGCCTGGCGCGAAGGCACCGTCTCGGCCTATCGCTTTGACCGCAACCCGGCTTCACTGGTCTATCTCAACAAACAGCCCACGCTTGGCAGCATCACCGCGCATAACACGATTACCCGCGACGGTACGAAGCTTCTGGTCGCCAATTACGGCATGGGCGAAGGCGGCCCCGACCAGTCGGTCGCGGTCTACGGCCTGCGTGACGACGGCGCGCTGACGCCACCGCTCGCCAGCGTCGCCCATAAGGGCACCGGCCCCGACGCCGCACGCCAGGAGCGGTCACATGCGCACAGCGTCACCGAGACCGTCGCTGGCGGTACCGCGATCGTCGCCGATCTCGGCATCGACAGCCTGGTGTCCTACCGCATCGGCGCGGATGGAAGCCTTGCCCGGCTGGCCGCGTCGGCGCTTGCGCCGGGTGCCGGCCCGCGCCATGTCGCGCTGCATCCGAACGGCCGGTTCGTCTTCGTTATGAACGAGCTGGATTCGACCGTGGTCGCACTCTCCCTCGATCCGGCTTCAGGCAGACTCACCGTCATCGACACCAAACCCGCCGTGCCGGCCGAAGCACGCGAAAGCAATCATTGCGCCGACATCCAGATCTCGCCCGACGGCCGGTTCCTCTACGGCTCCAATCGCGGCCATGACAGCATTGCCGTCTTTTCGGTCGACCAGCAGACCGGCGCACTGGCCCTGGTCGGCTACACGCCCTGCGGTGGCGCCACGCCGCGCAATCTGGCGCTGACGCCATCCGGCCGCCATCTGTTTTCGGCCAACCAGAACGGCGACCGCATTTCCATCTTCGAACGCGACGAAACGCGCGGAACCCTGACGGATACGGGGCGCGCCATCGAGATCGGGACACCGATGTGCGTGCGGATCGTACCTGATGCAAGCGGGGCACCGACGGGCAACTGAACGGGTACCACCTGCGGTGGAAGCTCTTTGCGCCCGCTGAAACCCAGACCGGAATGCGCCGAAACGGTTTGACCGCCTGCGGCGGGTGATCCTCTCGTTCCAGCCAGACACGCCCGGCGTTTGCCGCGAGACATTTATTGCTGCCGCGGACGAGCCGTCATGCCGCCACGCGAACCACCGTTGCGTCGGCCTTCACTCTTTCGGACTTCGGATCGTAGGGGCTGCGCAGATGCGGAGTCGCCGCATAGCGCACGCCGGCGAGATCGATCTCGAAGCTGCCGGCCAGAAATTCCTTGTCGACGCCCTCCGCGTGCTCGATCAGCCCCAGCGCGACCGAGCGGCCGAGCGTGTGGCCGTAGGCGGCGGAGCGAACCTCTCCCACCGGCTTGCCGTCGCGCAGGATGAGTTCGCCACCCCACAGCATCGGGACGGCATCGTCGAGTGTAAACTGGACAATCCGCTTTTGCAGCGACGGCTTCGCCCTGGCTTCCACCAGCGCGTTACGGCCGATGAAGCCGCCCGGCTTGTCGAGCGCGACCGCAAAGCCCAGGCCTGCTTCGAACGGGGTGACGTCGGGCGTCAGTTCGCGGCTCCAGGCGCGATACCCCTTTTCGAGCCGCAGCGCTTCCAGCGCATAATAGCCGGCATCGATCAGGCCGAATTCCGCCCCCGCCTCATGCAGCGCCTCATAGACGCCGACGGCGAATTCGCTCGGCACGATCAGTTCCCAGCCGAGTTCCCCGACATAAGTCATGCGGTTGGCGTAAGCGGTGGCGTAGCCGATATCGATTTCCCGCACCGTGGCGAACGGGAAGCCGGCATTCGACAGATCGGTCGAGGTGAGCTTGCCCAGCAGGTCGCGCGACTTTGGCCCCATCAGCGCCAGCACCGAATAGGCAGAGGAGACGTCGGTAACGATGGCGTGCGCGTCGGCAGGCGTGTTTTTTGCGATCCAGTCGGCGTCGTGCACCGCTTGCGCCGAGCCGGTGACGATCAGGAATTTTTGCGCCGCCAGCCGCATGACTGTCAGGTCGCTTTCATAGCCGCCGCGCTCGTTGAGCATGCCGGTATAGACCGAGGTGCCGACGGGAACGTCGATATTTGCCGCACAAATACGGTTCAGCACAGCGCAGGCGTCTCGCCCCTGCATCAACAGCTTGGCAAACGAGGTTTGGTCGAAGATCGCCACCCCTTCGCGCGTCGCCTTCATTTCTCGCGCCACCGCGTCGTGCCAGTTCTGCCGGCCAAACGCATAGTCCGTCTGCGGCGTCTCCCCCGGCCTGCCGAACCAGTTGGCGCGCTCCCAGCCCATCTTGGAGCCGAAGCAGGCACCCTTGGCGGCCAGCCTGTCATAGAGCGGCGAACGGCGCAGCGGTCGCGCCGTATCCAGTTCGCGGTTCGGCCACGGCATGGCGTAGTGCAGGCCGAGCGATTCCTTGACGCGGTCGTGCAGCCAGCGCGGATTGTTGTTGAAGGCGGCGAAGCGGCGAATGTCGACCGGCCACAGATCCATGGTCGGCGAGCCGTTTACGATCCATTCGGCAAGCGCTCTGCCGGCGCCGCCGGCACTGGCGATACCCATCGAGTTGAAGCCGGCGCCGACGAAGAAGTTTTTCACCTCCGGCGCTTCGCCGAGGATGAAATTATTGTCGGGCGTGAAGCTTTCGGGGCCGTTGTAGAATTTCTTCACTTCCGTCGCGGCCAGTTGCGGCACGCGCACCAGCGCGTTCTCCATCAGGACTTCGAACTGGTCCCAGTCGTCGGGCAGCAGCGCGAATTCGAAATCGTCCGGTATGCCGTTCATGCCCCATGGCTTGGCTTCGGGCTCGAAACCGCCCATCACCAGCCCGCCGACCTCCTCCTTGAAATAGATATAGCCGTCCGGGTCGCGCAGCACCGGCAGGTCGGGGTGCACGCCCTCGATTTTGCCGGTGACGATGTACATATGCTCGGCCGAATGCAGCGGCACGGCGACGCCACCCATCTGCCCGATCTTACGCGCCCACTGGCCAGCGCAGTTGACCACGATTTCGGCCTTTATCGACCCCCGGTCCGTCTCGACGCCGGTTACGACGCCATCCCTGGTGCCGATGGCGGTGACCCGCACCTGTTCGAAGATTTTCGCGCCGCCGGTGCGGGCGCCCTTGGCCAGCGACTGGGTAAGGTCGGTCGGGTTGGCCTTGCCGTCGCCGGGCAGCCAGACCGCGCCGACGAGATCGTCGATCGCCATCACCGGCCAGCGGTCGAGCGCCTCGCGCGGCGAAATCATTTCGATGTCGACGCCCTGCGCGCGCGCCGCCGCCGCCGTGCGCTTCAGCACGGTCATGCGGTCTGCCGTGCGCGCCACCGACAGCGACCCACAATTCTTCCAGCCGGTGGCAAGCCCCGTCTCGGCTTCCAGTTCGCTGTAGAGTTGCGTCGAATATTTGATCAGCCCGGTCATGTTGGCATGGCTGCGCAACTGGCCGACCAGCCCCGCCGCATGCCATGTCGTGCCGCCGCTCAGCCGCCCCTGCTCGAGCAGCACGACGTCGGTCCAGCCGAGCTTGGTCAGATGATAGGCGACGGAGCAGCCGATGATGCCCCCGCCGACAATGACGATGCGGGCTTGCGTCGGAAAGTCGTTCGCCATGGCGGCCTTATCCTTGGTCCTAAGTAACGGGCGGAGGACAGGTCGCATGGATTGCAACAAAATGCAACATAAAGTGCCACATTATATCACATTTTATCGGCGACTAGCAGTCTTGGCCCCTTCCGGGCCAGCGCCTTGACGATGGAGGCAGGCGGCGGCGCATCGACGATGACGCCCTTGGCTCGCTCGAAATCGGGAATCCGCAAGGGCGTCAGCTTGCCGAACTTGGATTTGTCCAACACGAAATAGGCCTTTCTTGCGGCCGTTATCATGCGTGAACGCTGCTCCGCCCCGACGCGGGTGAAATCGGTGACCTCGCCGTCGCTGGAAAGCGCGCCGCCGCCGAGGAATGCAACGTCGACGCGGAACCGCGCGATGGCATCGAGCACGTCAACCCCCATCGCCGCCGTCTCGCCGGGGTCGATCTCGCCACCGAGCATATAAACCCTGACCGCCGGCAAATGGCACATATGCAGTGCGATCGGCAGGCTGGCGGTGCAGACCGTCAGGTTTCGACGCATGCCGAGCGCGTGCGCAACCGCGAGCGTCGTGGTGCCGGAATCCAGAAAGACCACCATTCCGTCTTCGACGAGACCGGCGGCGACCCGGCCGATCGCGGCCTTGCCGGCGGCGTTTTCCTGCGCCCGCTCGATCATGGCCGGCTCGTTCGGCTCAAAGCGGGCAGCCCCGCCATGGATGATGTCGAGCTGACGCCGCTCGGCCAGCAGCTTCAGGTCGCGGCGTATGGTTTCGCGCGAAACTCCGAAGAAGCCGGCGAGGTCGGCGATGCTCACCGAACCGTCGGCTGCAAGGCGTTTCAGAATCTCGTCGTGGCGGCGCGGCGCCAGCGCCCGCCCGGAAGCGTGATTTGCATGAGGCATGCGCTACTCTGGCCAAGCTACACCGATGTTGCAAGATGTGGCATTGCGTGCAAACGCGCGTGCACGGCGTCGGGCTTGATTTTAGAGCCGTATCCGCTCCCCGCCCGGATCGTAGGCGCAGCGGTCGACCAGCGTGGCGCGGCTGCGGCGTCCAAACGCCTCGACCTCGATCTCGTTCAGGCCCATGTCGTCGCCCGACAGATAGCCGAACACCAGCGACGCGCCTGTCGTGTGGCCGAAATCGCCGCTCGTGGTCATGCCGACGACGCGGCCGTTGGCTGCCATCGCCTCACCGCCATAGACCGGCAGAGGGTCGTCGAGCCGGAAACAGGCGAGTTTTCGCGTGAGGCCGCGCTCTTTTTGCGCGACAAGCGCATCGCGGCCCTGAAAATCACCCTTCTTCATCGACACGGCAAAGCTCAAGCCCGCCTCCAGCGGCGTGTCGTCCGGCGTAATATCCGCACCCCAGTAAAGATAGCGCTTTTCCATGCGTAGGCTCGAAATCGCCTTGTAGCCGACATCGGCGATGTCGAATTCCGCACCCGCCTCGCGCAGCACGTCGTAGACATAGGCCATGTATTCGGTCGGGATATGCAGTTCCCAGCCGAGTTCGCCGACATAGGTGACGCGCGCGGCCATCACCGGCGCCCAGCCGATGCGAATGTCGCGGCAGGTCATGTAGGGGAACGCCTCGTTGCCGACGTCGTTTTCGCTGACCTTTTCCAGCACTCTCCGCGCCAAGGGGCCGCACAGATTGATGACGCCGTGCGCGCCGGTCACATCCTGCATCACCACCGATCCGTCGCGCGGCATGCGGTGGCGGATCCAGCCGCCGTCGCGCGTGCCGAAACCCGAGCCGGTGACGACGTAGAACACATCGTCGCGCGGCCGCATGATGGTGAGGTCGGATTCGATGCCGCCGCGCTTGTTCAGCAATTGCGTATAGATCACCGCTCCCGAGCCACGATCCAGATTGGCCGCAGCCAGCCATTGCAGGTAGGCGAAAGCGCCGGGGCCGGAAATCTCGAATTTCGAGAAGGACGATTGATCGACCAGCGCCACGCCGTCGCGAACGCTCCTGTGCTCGCGCCCGATGATTTCGGCATAGGGCGCGCGCTCAAAAGTTTCTAGCGGCGGCTTCTCTTCACCGGCCTTCAGAAAATAATTCGGCCGCTCCCAACCGAACTTTGCCCCGTTCACCGCGCCCCGCTGGTTAAGCGTCTGGAAGAGCGGCGACCGGCGCAGCGGCCGGCAGGCCGAGCGTTCCTCTTCCGGCCAGGCGACGGCGTAATATTTCGAATAGGCCTCGATGGCGGCGTCGCGCAGATAGGCAAGACCGGTATGCGGCTTGCCGAAGCGGCGCAGATCGAACGCCCACAAATCCATGCCGGGGTCGCCTTCGAGAATCCAGTTGGCCATGGCGTGGCCGGCACCCCCGGAAGCGGCGATCCCCGAGGTGAAGCCGCAGGCGAGGAAGAAATTGTCGAGGTCGCCGGCAAGGCCCATCACCGGTTCGCCGTCGGCCGAAATCGGGATCGGTCCGTTGACCACCGAGCGTACGCCGAGTTCGCCCAGCACCGGAATGCGGTTCGATGCACCCTCGATCACCTCGGAAATGCGTTCCAGATCGTCACCGAACAATTGCTGGCCGAAACTCATCGGCAGCTTGCCATTGCCGTAGACGGCGCGCGTTTCCTTCTCCCAGCCGCCGATAGCCAGCGCACCGGGCTCCGGCTTGGCGTAGAAATTGGCGTCCGGGTCGCGCAGCGTCGGTAGGCCGTCCGGCACCAGCGGCGACTTTTCGGTGACGAAATACTGGTGCTCGACCACGGTGACCGGCAGGTCGATGCCGGCCATCTCGCCGCACTGGCGTGCCCACAGGCCGGCGGCGTTGACGACGATCTCACAGCCGATCTCGCCTTCCGGCGTCTGCACGCCGACGATGCGGCGATCCTTGATGGTGAAGCCGGTGGCCGCCACGCCTTCGACGATGCGGACACCGCCGGCGCGCGCGCCCTTGGCGTAGGCCTGCGTCAGCGAATAGGGATCGACATGGCCGTCGGACGCGATCCATGTCGCGCCGCGCAACTCCTTGATGTCAGCGAGCGGATAGAGCCGCCTGACCTCGTCCGGCCCGACCAGTTCCATGTCGAAGCCGTAGCTCTTGGCGGCGGTGGCGGCGCGCTTCAACTCTTCCCAGCGCGCATCGGAGGCCGCCAGCCGCAGGCTGCCGACATTCTTCCAGCCTACGTCCTGGCCGGTCTCCGCGCCGATCTTGGCACAGAGGTCCGCACTGTACTGCATCAGCCGGGTCAGGTTCACCTTGCTGCGCAACTGACCCATCAGGCCGGCGGCATGCCAGGTGGAGCCGGCGGTCAGCACGTTCTTTTCAAGCAGCAGCACGTCCCTTTCGCCGGCCTTGGCCAGATGATAGGCGATGCTGGTGCCGAGCGCGCCGCCGCCGACGATGACGATGCGGGCGTGCGACGGGATTTTCGGGCTCGACATCAACTTAGGCTTTCATCTGGCGCGCATACCAGCGCACGTAGCGGTCGACATTCTGTTCCTTGAGCGGAGAGTAGGGGCCGGGCTGGAAGCCGGGCGAGGTCACGCCCATCCATTGCCGCCGGCAGATCTCCCAATCCTCGCCCATCACGCCGTCATGGAAGGCGGCGATCTTTTCCGGGTCGTAGTCCTGCCCCTCGACCGCCTTTTCGTCGACCAGCCAGTAGCCACGCACGATGGTTTTCGTCGGCGACACCGGCGTGATACGCACGGTGTGGGCGTAATCCGAATTGGCGTGGCACCAGAAGTTGATGTTGGTGTTGGCGCGCGCCGTCCCCATGTCGGGATCGGTGAAACCGCCCATCAGCACCTTGCACACCGCCTGCCCGTCCGGGCTCTCGGTCACCATGCCCTTGCGCACCGGGGTGCGGTTGGCGCGGAACCACTCGGACGTGTAGTCGGACGAGGTGTTGACTCGGGCAACGTCGAGGCCCGCTTTATCCCAGCGGATCGAGCATTCGGCCAGCCGCTCGGCAATCTCGCCCTGCATGTCGGGATTGTCGTTTTCGGTGTCGTACTGCACCGAGACGTAGCCGTGATGATTGGCTTCGCAGTGATAGCACTCGCGGTTGTTCTCGATCACCAGCTTCCAGTTCACGTCGAGATGGTAGTCACGGATGAGCGCGATTTTCGCGCGCGCCATGCCCTGCGATTTCAGGATCGGCGAAAGATGTTCGCGCAACTCGTGGAAGGGCGACGGCGCGTCGGAAAGATTGACGAAGATCAGCCCGTCGAACTCTTCGGCGTAGGCGCGCTTGAGGCCATGTGTGCTCTTGTCGAAGTCGTCGCCCATCATCGGCGCGCCGATCAGCGCGCCGTCATGCGCATAGGTCCAGGAATGGTAGGGGCAGACCAGCCGCGTCGCCTTGCCCTTTTCTCTGGTGCAGATGACGGAGCCGCGATGGCGGCAGACATTGTGGTGGGCATGCACCTTGCCGTCACGGTCACGCACCACCACCACTGGCGCACCGCCGACATCGAGCGTCATGTAGTCGCCGGAATTCGGCAGTTCGACCGAGTGGCCGGCAAAGAACCAGTTGTTGCGGAAGATTTTTTCCTGCTCGGCGGCGAAGATCTCCGCATCCGTGTAGAAATGACCCGGCAGGCCGTAGCCGGGCTGGTAGGCATCGGTGACATGGACGTTCATGGCGGCGTCTCCACGGGAAGGCTTTCCTGAGTAAAGGCGTTCTTGTCTTGCGCCGCAAACGCGATTAGCTTGCGGCTACCCTAAGGAAAACTAAGCGTAAAAATGCCGGCGCATCTCCCCTTGAACTGGCTCCGCGCCTTCGAAACGGCGGCGCGCCTCGGCAGCTTCGCGGCGGCGGCGGCGGCCCTGAACGTCACACCGTCGGCGGTCAGCCAGCATATTCGCGCGCTGGAACAGCGTCTGTCGAAAAGCCTGTTCGACAGGCATGCCAACGGGGTTACGCTGACGGCGGTGGGCAAGCGCTATGCCGAGGAACTTGGTCGCGGCTTCGCCCTGATCGACGATGCAACGGCCCGCATTGCCGGCGGAAGCGCCCGCGAATTGCTGGTCGTGCATGTGGCGACTTCCTTCGCCAGCCAATGGATCGCGCCGCGGCTCGACCTGTTTCGCTCCTTGCACCCGGATATCGAGCTCAAGCTGACAGCGCTCGGCCGCAGCATCGAATCCGGACAAGGCAAGATTGACGCCGAGATTCGCTATGGCTGGGGTGACTGGCCGAGGCTGGACGCGGAGCTTTTGATGCGGGAAGAAGTCTTTCCGGTTTGCGCGCCCCGGCTGGCGGCATCCCTTCTCTCGCCGGCCGATCTCAGAGGCGCCGATCTCCTGCATGTGCCCGGCTATGCCGAGGACTGGGACGCTTGGCTGGCCTTCGCCGGCGTAAGCGGCGTAGATACCAGCGACGGGACCTCCTTCGATCAATCGATCATAGCGATACGGGCCGCGATCGAAGGCAAGGGAATCATGCTCGGCCGATCGGCCCTGGTGGAGCGTGAACTCGCCGCCGGCCTGCTCGTGGCTCCCTTCCTGCCGAGGCTGAAAAGCTCAGGAGCCTATTGGTTCCTGGCTCCGCCACAGCGAGCCGCGACACGCAAGGTGCGTGCGTTCAGGGAATGGCTGGTGGCAACGTCACGGTAACGGTTCGAAAGCGGGTGCCACGCGGCGCGTCCGATGGTATTGCGCATGAAATCATCTATCCATTCTGTGAGGCAGCGATGGCCGGCAAGACGCATTCTTACGACGTGAAGGTGGTTTGGACCGGAAACGACGGCGACGGCACGAAAGTCTATCGCGGCTACAGGCGCGATCACGAAATATCCGCTGCCGGAAAGCCGGCCATTGCGGGCTCCTCGGATCCGGGTTTCCGAGGCGACCCATCGCGATGGAACCCTGAGGAACTGCTGGTGGCGTCGCTTTCGGCCTGCCACAAGCTTTGGTATCTCGGGCTTTGCTCGCAATCCGGCGTGAACGTCCTGTCCTATGAAGACGATGCGCACGGCACCATGATCGAGACGCCAACGGGCGCCGGCCAGTTCACCGCCGTCGTTCTTCGCCCGAGAGTCGTGATCGACTCGAAGTCGGACAAGAAGGCCGCGTTCGATCTTCATCACAAGGCGCACGAAATGTGTTTCATCGCGCGTTCCGTCAATTTTCCGGTCGAGCACGAGGCGAAGATCGAAGTCGCCGGCTGAAACCGGCCGCAAGGCATCGAACCGCGGCGGGTTTTCGCCTCAATCGAGGCCCTGTCCGGCGGCGCGAGGATTTTGGGCGACGGCCGGGCCTTGGTCTACCCGGTGCCTTTTGCTTCCATGCCCTTAAGCGTCGAAGCCAACAGCATCTGCGCGCCGGCGATCGCCCAGTCCGGCTCGACATATTCGGCTTCGTTGTGGCTTAAGCCGTCGCGGCACGGCACGAAGATCATCGCCGCCGGGGCCACGCGATTGACGAACAAGGCATCGTGAAACGCGCCGGAGAGCATCGGTTTCCAGGCGAAGCCACTCCGGGCAGCCGCTTCGCGCAAGCGCTCCAGCAACGGCGCGGGAAATGCCGCCGGTGCCATGTCGAACACCCGGCGCATCGTCGAACGGCACCCTCCGGCCGCCGCCGCTTCGCGTATCCTATCCGCAATCGACGCCTCCAGCCGATCAAGCGTCGCGCTTTCCGGATGGCGCAGGTCGATGGTGAAGGCGACGTTCTCGGGGATGGCATTGATCGCCCCGGGCTCGACCGAGAACTTGCCTACCGTGAAACGCGCGCGCTCGTCATGCGGCATGATCTCGGCATAGAGCCGGTCCAGTGCCCGCACCGCGGCCGCCATGGCATCGCGGCGAAAGGCAAACGCCGTGGTGCCGGCATGCGCCGCCTGGCCGGTGAATTCGACCTCCAGCCAGCGCGTGCCCTGGATGCCCTCGACAATGCCGACGGGAATGCCCTCCCGCTCCAGTGACGGGCCCTGCTCGATATGCAGTTCCAGATAACCGGCGACGGGAAAACCGAGCGGCCGCATCGTCGCCTCGGGCAGCGCGACAAGCGTCGCTTCAAGTTCTTCCGCGAACAGGGCGCCGTCATGGCCGCGCAATTCTCCCCATTGGTCCGGAATCTTCTTGTAAGCGAACGCCATGGAGCCCATGCAGCCGGGCTGATAGTGGCTGCCCTCCTCGTTCGTCCACGCAACCGCTTCGATCGGGATCGGCGTCTCGACGCCGGCATCTTCCAGAGCCTCCAGCACCTCGAAGGCGGCGAGCGTGCCGAGCGCGCCGTCGAAGCGGCCTCCGGTCAACTGGCTGTCGAGGTGACTGCCGATGAGGAAGGGCGGCTTCGAGTTGTCCTTGCCGTCGCGCCGCACGAACAGGTTGGCAATCGCATCCTGATGGACGCTGAAGCCCCGTGCGGAGGCAAGTTCCGCCAGCAGCCGGCGTGCCTGCCTGTCCGGCGGCGACAGCGCCTGCCGGTTGACGCCGCCTTTCGGCGTCGCACCGATAGCGGCGAAGGCGTCCAGCCGGCCGAGAAACCGTGCGGCGTCGATGCGCGCCTCGCTCACGCTTCTTCCCCACAGGCGGCGGTGTGGAAAGCGATCTCCAGCGCCTGCACGCGGCCGAAGACGGCGCTGAGCTTCGCCCGGTCCGCCTCGCCAAGAGCGGCATCGGCCGCATCGATCTCGCCCCTCAGCCAGTTCGCCTGTGCGGCGAAGGCATCATCGGCATGCATGACCACCCATTCGCGCAGAAGCGGATCGGCAATATCGGCGCCCGCCGCGCGCTTCGACCATGTCCAATACATCCATTCCGCGGCGAACATGGCGGCGATTATGTCGAGGACGGTGCCTTGGGTGGCGATATCGAGCATGCCGGCGCGAAACGCTTCGACGCGCGGATCGGCAAGATCGAATCGGGCGGGGTCGACGCCGCGCACTGCCAGCGTGCGCTCGAAATAGGCGATCTGCTGGTTTGCCAGCGCATCGAGGACCCCGATCAGCCAGCGCTTCTGTTCGATCGTGTCGGCCTTGGCGACGGCGAGCGCGAAAATCGAGATCGCGGTGTCTACGAAGGCGCCTTCGTAGACCAGATAGCGGTCGAACACGTCGCCAGGCAGCCGGTCGTTTTCGATATCGGTCACGAAGCGATGGTTGACCATCGCTTCGAACACGGCATGATTTTCGCGCAGCATGCGCTGCGACAGCGTTTCGCGCGTCATTGCCTCAGGCGCCCAGCGCCGGCTCGGCGGCCGCACGGAAGGCGCGTACCCGCTCGATGTCGACCGGGTTCCACCATACGCCGCCGACCTTCAGCGAAGAGGCGACGATCACGCCGCTGGTACGCTTGAGGATTTCGACCACATTGGTCCTGTCCACGCCGGACCCGACCAGCAGCGGCAGGTGCGTGGCGGCGGCGATCTCCTCGATCTCCTCGATGGTGGCCGCGTTACCGGTCCGCTGGCCGGTGGCGATGATGCCGTCGGCATCGAAGAAGGCGAGGTCGCGCGTCAGTTCGGCAATGGAGCGGTCGGCGACGATGGCGTGGCTGCCGTGCTTGACATGGCTGTCGGCAAACACCTTGATATGCTCGGCCCTGAGCGCCGAACGGTAGCGCATGGCTTCGGCCGCGCGGCCTTCCATGAAGCCCTCATTGGCGACATAGGCATTGGCCCACTGGTTGACCCGGATGAATTTCGCACCGCCGGCCATGGCGATGGCGAAGGCGGGGATCGGTGCGTTGGCCAGCACGTTGATACCGAGCGGCACGCCGACGGCGCGTGCGATGCGGTCGGTGACGACCGACATGAAGGCCGCCGTCTCGCAGCCGATATCCTCAGGCTTGGAAAACGGCACGTCGCCATGGTTCTCGATCATCAGGCCGTGCATGCCGCCTTCGATAAGCGCTTCGGCGTCGCGCATGCAGGCATCGTAGATCGTGCTCATCTCGACGCCGCGATAGCGCGGCGCACCGGGAAAGGCCGGGCAATGGATCATGCCGATAAGCGCCTTGTCGCGCCCGAATATTTCCCTTATGGCGCTTGCGTTGTTGTCCGAGATTTCCTGCATTTCAAAGTCCTTCGAAAGAATGTTCATGCGTGCTTACGTGATCGGCAATGTGGCGATGGATGAAACCATCCGGGTCGATCAATGGCCCTCGGCGGGCACCTCGATCTTCGGCGGCCACGGCTCCAGCGATCTCGGCGGCAAGGGCGCGAACCAGGCGGTGGTCATGGCCCGCTGCGGCCTGCAGACCAGCCTGATCGCCCCGGTAGGCGAAGACTTCCGCGCCCGGAGCATCGCCGGATTGCTTGCCGCCGAACCGGTCGAAAACCGGCTGATGCCACTTCAGGGGCGGACGACCGACATCTCCATCATATTCACGACACCGGATGGGGAGAACGCCATCGTCACCACGACGGACGCCGCGGAAAACCTGCGGCCGCAGGACGTTCTGCCCGCCATGGATGCGGCCGAAGCGGGCGACCTGGCGGTGCTCCAGGGCAATCTGAACGGACCGACGACCAAGGCGCTGCTTGGCGAAGCGCGCCGGCGCGGCATGCTGACGGCCTTCAACCCGTCGCCGCTGCGGCCGGCCTTTCAGGAACTGTGGCCACTGGTGGATATCGCCTTCCTCAACGTCGGCGAGGCATTGGCATTGACCGGTGCCGGGGGCACTGCCGCAGCGGCCGCGCTTCACGCCAAAGGCGTGAGGGAGGTAGTGCTGACGCTCGGCGCCGACGGTGCGCTGCTGAGCGCCGACGGCACCGTTGTCGAAGTGGCCGCCGCCCCCGCCGCCGTCGTCGACACGACAGGTGCGGGCGACACCTTCATGGGCGCCGCCCTTGCTTCCGCCTTCCTGCGCGGCAGGCGCCTCGACAGGCTGGCGCTCGTCCACGCCGCGCAGGCGAGCGCGCTCACCGTATCGCGCAAAGGCACCATGGGCGCCTTTCCGAGCATCGAAGAGATGCGCGCGATCCTCACACAAGGCTAGGCCTGCTCGGCCGTCAGCCAGCCGAGGATGTTCTTCCAAAGCTTGCCATAGCCCTCCCAGGCGCAGAACTCCGGCGACAGCCAGTGCGGGCCGATATCGGAAGTCCAGGCGGCGGTGCGGCCCTTGCCATGACCGCCCAGAACCAGCAGCGGAAACCCGCCCTGGTCCTGCGGCAGGCGCGCGACGAGTTCGGCGCCGGGGCGCAATTCGACCTCGTTGACGCCGAGCAGCGGCGGCCAGGCCTGGCCGGTCAGGCCTTCCATCACCGGATGATTTTTGGCGACGACCTCGGCGACGGTGCCTTCCGGCATCTCCACGCGGTCGTCATAGGGCAGGCAGGTGACGGGCAAAGTGTCCTCGACCGGCGTGCGGCGCCAGCGCGCCTTGCCGTCGATGCCCTGGAAGGAGAAGTAGCCGCCGACCATCAACAGGCCGCCGCCTTTCTCGACCCATGCCCTGAGCAGTTTCAGCCGGTTGGGCACGGTGCGCGAATGCAGCCATACCTCCGGCGGAAGCAGCAGGGTGTTGGCACCGATGTCGGACAGGATGACGGCGTCGTAGGCGTCGAGCCCGGCCATCTCGAACGGAAACTGGTCGGCCGCCTCATGCGCGGGCATATAGGTCAGTTCGTATTCCGAGCCCTTCAGCGCCTTGACCAGCGGTTCCGCGCCGAGATGAAAAGTGACCGAGCCGAACTGGTCGAAGCCCTTGTAGTGGGTGGCCGAGCTGATCCAGCTTTCGCCGACGAGGAGAACCTTCTTTGTCATTGTGTCCTTGCTTTCTGTCATTGGGAGAATGGGAAGCCTTTCACGCAGTCGCGTCAAAAACCGAGCGGGGATTGTCGTGCATCAGGCGCTGAAGCGCGGCGTCCCCAACACCGTGGCGCTTCAGGCGCGGCAGGAAATGCTTCGGCACGAAGGCGTAGCCGTTGCCGCCGTAACGAGTGAGCATCATCTTCAGAAACACGTCGTGGGAAAGAAGGATGCGATCGAGATAACCGGCATCGATCAGGCGCACGATACCCCGCGCCGCCTCGTCATCGCTCGGGCACTGCACCTGCTGATCGGCGTAGAAGAAATCCATGCCGATCATGTCGTATTCGATGAAGGCGCCGCGTGCCGCCAGAGAGGACTGGTAGGCGAAGTCGGCATGCGAAGGGTTCATGTGGCACAGCACCGTGTGGCGCAGTTCCGCTCCCTCCTGCTCGCATATATCCAGCACCTTGTGGCCGAAACGGAACCAGCCGGGCAGATGCACCATCAGCGGCAGGCCGGTCAGTTTCTGCGCGCGCGCAGCACCCCGCAGCGATTTCTCTTCGCTTGCGGTGAAGTCGGAAGAAACGCCGATTTCGCCGATCAGCCCGATCTTAACATCGGTGCTGTCGACGCCTTCCGCTGCCTCGCGCGCGATCTCGGCGGCTATGTCGTCGACCGACATGGACGCCACCCTGGCCGGGTGGGAGGATGCTAGATAGTAGCCGGCGCCCATGACGACGTTCAGCCCGGTGGCCTGCGACACACGCCGCAGGGCGAGCGGATCGCGGCCGATGCCCTGACAGGTCGGTTCGACCAGCGTGCGCCCGCCGATCTCTGCAAATTGTGCCAGTTCCTTCACCGCCAGTTCTTCGTCGTCCAGCGTGATGTTGTGCCGGTTGACAAAGGGGTCCTGCCGAAGCTCCGACAGGATTTCCATGCACACGAAGCCGCCGGCCAGATATTGCCGTTCCGGCTCCTTCGGCCGGTGCCACCAGCACAGGCAATCGTTCAGCACATGCTCGTGCATCAGCGTCATGCCGAGTTCGGCGGCGGGAACAGGACCCGCGACCGTCATCACCTTGCCCGAGCGCACATGCGCCGGCGAAAGCGGGGCCGTATTCATTTCGCCTTACCCCGTGCCCGGCCGGGGAGCCGGAACTTCGCGTTGAAGATGCGCGTGTTCAGCCAGATGGCGATCAGGATGATGGCGCCTGTGACGATCTGGGTGAAGAAGGGAGATATGTGCATGAGGATGAGGCCATTGCCGATCACCGCGATGGTCAATGTTCCCAGGACAGTGCCCAGCATCGTGCCGCGGCCGCCCATCAGCGACGTTCCGCCGAGCACCACCGCCGCGATCACCTGCAACTCGAAGCCGACCGCCGCGTTGGAGGAGCCGGACCCCAGACGCGCGGCGATCAGAAGCCCGGCAATGGCGCAGGAGATGCCTGAAACCATATAGACCGAAGCGACGATCCAGCGTGCCGGCATGCCGACGCGGCGGGCCGCCTCCATATTGGAGCCGACCGCCACGACCCTGCGGCCGTAGCGCGTCGAGCGGATGGCGACATAGCCGATGATGGCGACGAGCACGGCGATGAGCGCCGGAACCGGAATTCCGAGGACTTCGCCGCGACCGAGCACGAAGAAGCCGGGCACGTTTTCAATGGGGATCGAATAGCCCTTGGTAAGATAGAGCGCCAGACCGCGCAGGATGGACAAGCCGGCCAGCGTGACGATGAAGGATGGAACGTCCTGATAGGCGACGAACCAGCCCTGTCCCAGCCCGACCAGCGCGCCGAGCGCAAGCATCGCCAGTACGGCGACCGGCCAGGGAAGACCCATGGCGATCAGGATGGCGACCAGCGCGTTGATGAGCGCGATCTGCGAGCCGACCGACAGGTCGATGCCGGCGGTGATGATGACCAAAGTCATCGCCACGGCGACGATCAGAATGGGCGCCGCCTGCCGCAGGACATTCAGGATGTTGCCCGGGGTGAGGAAGGTGTTTGAGCCGATCGTGAAGAAGACGATGCAGGCCAGGAAAAAGATGGCGATAGAGAGTATCTGAGCGTTTTCCGCCAGGAAATCGGCCAGTGGCGAGCCTTTCGCCCTTTCGGTGTAGAGGGTCATCCGTGCGCACCTTCTCCAACGATGAGCTTGACGATGTCTTCCAGATCAGTCTCGCCGATCCGGCGTTCGGCCACCTTGGTGCCTTCGTACATGACGGCGATGCGGTCACAGACGCGAAACAGGTCCTGGAGGCGATGGGTGATGAGAATGACCGAGACGCCGCGTGCCTTGACGCGGTTGATCAGTGCCAGCACGGCCTCCACCTCGGCCACGGCGAGCGCCGAGGTAGGCTCGTCCATGATCAGCACTTTGGGCTGGAAGGCGGCGGCGCGGGCGATGGCGATCGCCTGCCGCTGGCCGCCTGACAGTTTCTCGACCTTCGCGGTGAGGCGCGGAATGCGGATTTCCAGCGCTTCCAGCATATGCTGCGCTCCTTCGAGCATTGCCTGGTGGTCGAGAAACGGCCCCTTGGTGAGTTCACGCCCAAGGAACAGGTTGCCGACCACATCGATGTGATCGCAGAGCGAAAGGTCCTGGAACACCATTTCGATGTTTCTGGAACGGGCATCGGCAGGACCGGACAGCACCACCGGTTCGCCGTCGATGGCAATGGTGCCGCCGTCGGGAATATAGGTGCCAGATATGATCTTGGTCAGAGTCGACTTGCCGGCGGCGTTGTCGCCGACAAGGCCAAGGCATTCGCCCGGATAGATGTCGAGGTCGACGCCGCGCAACGCCTGGTGAGAGCCGAAGGTCTTGACGATGCCGCGCAGCGAGATGCGCGCGGCGCTGCCATCGGGGGAACCGTTCTGCGGCCCGCCGGCAGGCCGGGGGGAAGTCCCCCCGGCGGCAGCGGACGTAGCTGCCTTGCCATCGGTCATTTGAAGACGGCCCGGTAGGGCTCCACATTGTCCTTGGTGACGATGGTGATCGGCACCGCTATGTTTTTCTCCACGCTCTCGCCCTTGGTGATAGAATCGAGCGCCTTGACGGCGGCCGCGCCCATGCCGGCGGGGTCCTGCTGGACGACTGCGGCGACATAGCCCTTGTCGATGCCGGCGATCGCCTGTGCCGTCAGGTCCCAGCCGAAGATCTTGACCTGGTCCTGCTTGCCCTGACTTTCCACGGCAGCGATCGCGCCCAGCAGCGCGGGTTCGCCGGTGGCGTAGATGGCGTTCATATCAGGATTGCCGGTGATCAGGTTTTCGGCGGCGGCAAGTGCGGTATCCTGCACGTTCTGGCCGTCAACGACGCCTACGGTCTCGATACCGTCCTTGCCCTTGATGGCATCTTCAAAACCCTTCTGGCGCACGTTCTGGATGTAGGAATTCAGCGCGCCGACGATACCGATCTTGGCCTTGCCGTCCATGTTGGCCTTCACATAGTCGAGGAAATGCGCGCCCATATCCGCGCCGGCCTTGGCATTGTCGACGCCGATCTGGGCTTTCTGCGGGCCGTCCGGCAAAATGGCGTCGATCGCCACGACCGGAATGTTGGCGGCTGCCGCTTCCTTGACCGCCGGCATGATGCCGTTGACGTCGATCGCCACCACGATGAGGCCGTCCACCTTTTCCTGGATATAGGTCTCGATCGCGCTGTTTTGCGCAGCAGGATCGTTATTGGCGTTGAAGATCACCAGTTTGGCGCCAGCGGCGTCGGCCGCCTTGGTGGCCCCTTCGTTGATCTGGTTGAAGAAGAGCGCTTGCTGGTTGATCTGGATCAGCCCGTAAGTCTTCTGGTCCTGAGCGGCGGCGGGCGAAACCGTGCCGGCGAAAACGCCAAGCGCGGTGAAGCCGAGGGCAGCCGTGAAAGTTCTGCGTGTCGTAGTCCAGGCCATTTCATTTTCCTCCGTGGGTTTTTTCCATTGCCGACCTATCGTTTCGCGGGCGGGGCAACGGATTCCCGCACGACGAGTTCCACCGGCAGGAGTTCCTGCCGCGCAGGCGAGGTAAGATCCTGCCAGTTCGTTTCCAGAAGCAACGCCAGCGCGCGCCTGCCCATGGCCCTCACGGACTGGCGTATGGCGGTCACCGGAGTCGCGAACAGATGAAAGGGAGCGACATCGTCGAAACCGACGATCGACACGTCACCGGGAACGGCAACGCCTTCTGCCCGCAGGCCCTCGATAAGCCCGATGGTGATTTCGTCAGAAGTGGCGAAGATGGCGGTAGCAGGCATCCCCTCGGCAATGAACCGGCGGGCCGCCTCACGACCGAACTCGACCGTGTAGGCGCCTCGGTAGCTCGCCGGGGCGATGTCCTGATGCCAATGCTCGCATAAGGCGCGGCACAGACCGTCGAAGCGGCGTCGCCCGCTGATCATCTCCCTGGCGCTGCCGACGAACAGGACATCGCGGTGCCCGTGCTCGGCCAGGTGCCGGCCGGCCAGATAGCCGCCCTGCTCGTTGTCACAGAAAAGTTTCGGTGCATCGGCTCCCGGCACATCCTCGTCGACGACAACGACTTTGCTCGCCTTGCCGATCAGCTTCGCCAGCTGGCCATCGTCGGCGTGGTTGGTGACGAAGATCAGCCCGTCGACATGCTTGTGCTCGATCAACTCCAGATAGGCCACTTCGCGGCCGGTCCTGTTCAGGGTGGCGAACAGCGAGACGGCAAGATCACGGCTGTCGGCTTCTTCCTCGACGGCGGCGACGAAGGCGGCGAAAAAGGGATTTGCGATGTCCGGCACAACGAGGCCGATCGTATCCGAACGGCCGCGGCTGAGGCGGCGGGCATGTGGATTGGGCTGGTAATGGAGATCGCGAATAGCGGCTTCGATGCGTGTGCGCGTCTCATCCGGCAATGTCAGCGAGCCGTTGAGCAGGCGAGACACCGTCGTGACCGAGACACCGGCCGCGCTTGCGACATCTTTCAGGCTGGCCGCCTTGCTGCCCACCCTTTTCCTCCCTGGTTAGGGTCGCAAGCCGCTTCCTCATTTGTAAAGCGGTTTACTAAAGCGCTTTACAAATGACCGGATCGTGCGTTCCTGTCAAGCCGTCTTGTGCGGGACGGATCAGGTCGAAGTTGGGTCGCGTAGCGCATGTTGGGCTGATCGGGCACCCATGATCCCGCTGGCGGGGTTATCGAAGCGGCGTATTTACCGCTCGGTGGCTTCCACCCACATCAAGGCCCGCCGCTCGCCGGCGTCGCAGAAGAGGGCCTGTCATCCCGTCATTGGCGCGCCGCGCGGCGGGGCGAACGGCGAAGATCATGCGTTGAGCGCTTACGACCGGCCGTCGCCTTCGCGCTAACGGGCGAAAAAACTTACAGCGCACCTGTCACGACAGGTGCGCATTGGCCTCAGGCGTTGGCCAGCAGGAATTGCCGGACCGGCGGGGCGACGCGGTCGCTCGCCTCGATCATGATGGCATGCTTCAACCCGTCGAGGATCATCAGTTCCGAATTGGGCAGGGCGGCCGCGATCTGCCTGTTGAGGCGCGGATTGCAGCCGCCGTCCAGTTCGCCGGTCAGGACCAGCGACGGCGCCGTCACTTCATGCAGCCACGGCGACATCTCCGTCTCGGCATAGATGTCGAAGACGTTCAGGAAGATTTCGGCCGGCGTGGCCATCACCTGCTGCTTGCGCCATTCGATGACGTCCGGGTTCTGCGCGGCGAACCCGTCGGTGAACCAGCGAATCGTCAGCGTATCGAGCACCTGGCCGATGCCACGCTCGCGCATTGCCGCAACCACGGCCTTCACCTTGGCGCTGTCGTCTTCGGTACGGAACGCGGCCGTCGACAGAAGCCCCAGCGAGATCACCCGTTCGGGAAAGCGCCGCGCATAGGCCGGGCCGATCATGCCGCCCAGCGAATGGCCGGCAAAATGCGCCCGCTCGATGCCGAGCTTGGCGCGCAAATGTTCCAGATCGTCGACGAGGGCGTCGAGGCCGAAACGGCCTGTGGGAATGGGCGAGTCGCCATGGCCGCGCAGGTCATAGGAAATGCAGGTGAACCTGTCTTTCAACTGCTCGACCATCTTCGACCAGCCACCGCGCCGTGCGCCGATACCATGGATCAGAAAGAGGGCCGGACCGGTGCCCTCGATGGAATGGACGCAATCAATCGCATTGCTCATCTTACGCGCCTCAGTTGCTTCCGGCCGGCTTCGGGTCCGGGTAGAGGTCCGAGCACAATTCGCCGCCGACCGCCCAGTCGCCCTTGTTCACATCCTTGAGGATGATGTGAACGGATTGCGGTTTGCCGCCGCACACTTCGATGAAGCTGTCGGTCAGCGCCTTGACGAGCTTGCGCTTCTGGTCGGCCGTGCGGCCGCTGAACATTTCCACTTTTATGACGGGCATTTCTTTCGTTCTCCCTTTCCAAGGTTACAGATCAGGCGGCGGAGCGCTTCCGGTCGCCACTGAGATGAGGCATGACTTCCTTTGAAAACCGCTCCATCATGTCAAGCGTATCGGCTTGCGACTGGCCGAAATTGCTGGTCATGATGACTTCGTCGATGCCCGCCTCGGCATAGGCAGAGAGGCGGTCGATCATTTCGGCGGCCTCGCAGATGATGAGGCTTCGGCCGAGTTCCTCCAGCGATTGACTGCGCGGCAGCGGCCGGATGCGCCCATTGTCGACGATGCCGGGACCGGTGAAGACATTGTCGAATCTCTGGTAGTAGCTGAAGGCGAATTCCAGCTTGCGGCGCGCGTCTTCGGCATTGCGCGCCAGATAGATGCCACGTTGCAGGGACAGGCGGCTAGACTTGCCGTTTGCCTCGGCCACCGCCTTGCCGCGCTTGAATGCGTCGACCTGCTCCATGAGCACGGCATGGGAAGCCTGAAGCGGCGTCGTCTGGACCATGTAGCCGCGGCTGGCACAGGCCTCGATGCCCGGCGGCGCCATCACGGCCAGCATCAGCGGTATCTCGGTTTCCGGCCTGGGCATGATCGTAATCGGGTCGAAACGGTAGTATTCGCCGTCCCAGGAGACCTCTTCGCGGGTCAGCAGCGCCTCGAGCACGGCAAGCGATTCCTCGAATTTCTCCCGCGTCTTTTCCATCGGCGTACCGAGCCGCCCGAGCTCGTAGGCGAAGGCGCCGCGGCCCACGCCAAGGGTGAGCCGACCTTCGCACAACATGCTTGCCTGGACCACCTCGCCTGCAAAGACGCGCATGTCGCGCACCGGAAGCACGGCGATGGAAGTGACCAGTCCGATGCGCTTCGTCAACGAGGCGATGCGCACCGCAAGCTGGAGCGGCGAAGGCACCAGCAGGATGTTGATGAGATGATGCTCGGGAATCGACACGGAGCGATAGCCGAGTTTTTCAGCCTGGACGGCCTGCTCGACCATGTCGCGATAGAGGCGCGTCCCGCCATAGGCCGGGTCGGGCAGATAGCTGGACAGGAAATGGTTGAAGTCCATCGTATTCCTCGTGCCTTTGGATCAGCCGCACACGGCCGTTGAAACCGGAGCCGCCCCTTCCGGGTGCCATTCGGTCCAGTGACGCGGCTTGCTTCCGATCGGCGCGATAGAGCCGCCGTCGGCGGTGTCGCAATAAATGCCGAAACAGCCTGCCGCCCGTTCGCGAAAGAACCGCTGCACCATGCCCTGCATCATCGTGCCCCGGACCAGCTTCCATGGTTCGTCCTCCACGCCGAACGACGCGGTCCGCGTGCCATCTTCGAGCACGCCGCAGGTGAAGGCAGTGACCGCTTCCGTGGAGAAAACCATCGTGGTGTGGTGCTCGCCCTCCTCCTGAAAAACCGAATAGAGGAAGGAAGGCCTAGCGACGATGCCGAGCCTGGCGAAGACCTTGCCGATGAGCGTGCTGTGCTGCTCCGCAGCCTGCAACGGCGCGCTCGGGACCTGCCAGTGCGACGCGCCGGGCCGCTGGCAAAGCACCACACGGCCGTCATGCTCCAGGAGCCCGCCGACATGCAGCGGCACCGCCAATTGTTCCAGCGAGCGCACCGCCAGGCCGAACCCCACATAGCCGCCGCGAAAATAGCCGAGCGGCTGGCCGGCCGTGATCCTGAACTCGCTCACGCCGCCGATCAGGATGAGGTGGTCGCCCGCGTCAACGACCTGACGGCGGGTGCAGACCATATTGGCAAGGCTGCCGTCGAGCACAGGCGGACTTGCCGGCGAGAGCGCGTTCAGCGCCGCCGCCTTGGCCGGGCTGCGCGAGGCGAAGGCCGCTGAAAGATCGCGCTGCCAGTCGCCGAGGATGTTGACGCTGAAACGATCGACTTGGGCGAAAACGTCGGCGCTGGCCGCCGATTTGGCCAGGCAGACCAGGATCAGCGGCGGGTCGAGCGATACGGAGGTAAAGGAGTTGGCGGTGAATGCGCATGGCGCTCCCTGCCCGTCCCGCGCCGCCACCACGGTGACGCCGGTCATGAACGAACCCAGCATATCGCGGAAGATGCGGCGATCGCAGTTCTGCGCATCCACCCAGGCGCTATGCGACATCTATCCCTCCTCGAAACGAGATCATAAGGGCTGTCCGGCAAGGAGGTTGCCATGCCGGACAGGTTGCAACGAGTGTCAGGCGACCCACCAGCGTTCGATGGCCTTCATGCCGTCCAGCGACAGGTCGGCGCCGAGTTTCTCCGGCGTGCCCACCTGTGCGCCGAGCCCGTAGACATAGTTCATGAACATCGGCACGATCGTTCCGCCGTCGTCATGCACCAGCGACTGCATCTCCCAGTACATTTCCGTGCGCTTTGCGTCATCGAGCTGGCCACGCGCTTCCAGAAGCAGGCTGTTGAAGCGTTCGTTGTTCCAGTGCGTGTCTCCGAACGAGGCGTCCTTGGCGTAGACCAAGGAGAAAATGGCGTCAGGCGTCGGCTTGCCGGCCCAGTAGCACGTGCAAAACGGCTTCTTCGCCCACACATTGCTCCAATAGCCGTCGCTGGGCTCACGCACGACATTGATGTCGAGGCCCGCCGCCCGCGCCGATTCCTTGAAGACAACAGCACCGTCCACCGCACCGGCGAAAGCCGCGTCGGACGCACTGAGGCTCAGTTCGAGCCGATCCAGCCCGGCCTGCTTCAAATGGTACTTGGCGCGGTCCGGATCGTAGGCGCGCTGCTGCAGTTCGCGGTTGAAATAACGCTGGTTGGTTGGAATGGGATGGTCGTTCCCGACCACGCCGTGCCCTCTGAGCAGCGCCTTGACCCATTGTTCGCGATCGACCGCATATTTAAGCGCAAGCCGGACATTCAGATCGTTGAAGGGCTCGATATTGGTCAGCATCGGCATCGTCGCGTGCTGATAGCCCTGCACCTCGGCAATGCGGATCGAGCTGTTGGCCTTGAGGCGGTCGAGCGTTTTAAGATCGACGCGGTTGATGACGTTGATCTCGCCGGTCATCAGGGCGCTCTGGCGGGCGGTGGAATCGTTGATGGCGATCAGCTGCACGTCGTCGACATGAGCGCGCCCCTCTTTCCAGTAATTGGCAAAGCGGGTGGCGCTGGCCCGCACGCCGACGTCCAGTTTCTCCAGCTTGTAACCGCCGGTCCCGACGCCCGATTGCCAGTCCACAGTGCCATCTGCGTTGGCGGGCATTATGGCCACATGATAGTCGGTCAAAAGGACCGGCAGATCGGCGTTGCCGGACGCCAGCACGATCCTGACGGTGTGGGCGTCTTCAGCCTTCACCTCTGCGATCTGCTCGAAAACGCTCTTCGCCAGCGACGTGGATTTCTCGCCGCGATGATGGTTGATGGAAGCGGCGACGTCGTCGGCATCCAGCGATTTTCCGTTGTGGAACTCGACACCCTTGCGGATCTTGAACACCCAGGTCTTCGCGTCGGGGCTGGTTTCCCACGACTCGGCAAGCTCCGGGACCGGATTGCCGTCGGCATCCAGTTCGACAAGGTTATTGCGCAGCCCCCCATAGCTGAGCGCCATCATGAAATCGTCCCAGATCAGGCCGGAATCGAGACTGTCCGTGGTGTTGGCGCCGCCAAGGCCCATTTTCAGCGTACCGCCCCGCACCGGTGCCGCCCGTGCCGTGCCGGGCAAAAGCAGCCCGCTTCCCAGCGCGACGCCGCCGCCGAACGCCGCCATCGCCTTGAGCGCGTCGCGTCGCGACAGCCCCCTGTCCAAGCCCCCGAACCATTTTCTTTCCATTTACCCCTCCATTGGCCCCGGCTGGCTTGAGTTGCCTCCGGTTGCGTCGATTGTACATCTGTACTACTCAAGCGGTTTGTACATATGTACCAATCGAGTTGTCAATCGTGTTTCTGCGGCAAACGAACTGTTGATACGGATTGCATAAATAGGCAGCTTGGGCTGGTCGGGATCGCAGCGTCAGGCAGGCGGATGCCGCACCGTCGTTAGAAGGAAGGAACCGCAGCCATTGGGCCAGGAACGAAAGCCACGCGTCTTCAGATCGTCTCAGGAACGCAGGGCGGAAATCATAGAAGCGGCCTTCCAGTGCCTGCAGGAATACGGCTAAGCCAAGCTGACCGCTCGCAAGATCGCGGAGCATTCCAATATAGCCCTGGGGCATATCACCTATCATTTCAAAGACATGAAGGAGGTCCTGGTCGAAACCTATCGTCACGCCTCGATGATCCTGTTCGAGGCGACCCAGCAGGACCTGAGCAGGTCGCCCAATAGCCCCATCGACCAGTTGCGGGTCTTCCTGGGGACCGGGTTCAGCAAAGCCTTCCTCAAGCGCGACTACCTTCGCGTGCGCATCGACCTGTGGTCGGCTGCGCTGGCCCATAACGATATCGCGGTCGTCGAGCGCGAACTCTACGAACGCTACAGGTCGCGACTGACCGAGCTTTTGCGCAACGTCGCCATCGGACGTGGCTGCGGGCCGGAGAAAGTCACGCCGCTTGCCGACACGATCATGGCGACGCTGGACGGACTGTGGCTGGACTGGGAACGGCGCCACAACGAAACGGCCATACACAATGGCCTGGAAGGCTGCATCGCGCTGGCGGACGCCATGCTGCCCGAGGCGGCGGCACCTCGTTCCACGCTTGCGTAAACCCGCCCTCTCCGCATGGTCTTCGCGCCTTCCCGATGCTGATCCGGCCACGGCGCAAGAGCGCTGCGCGGCCCTCAGCCCACGCTGCACCACTGCCGTGGGCGGATACGGGATCGAGCCGAAGACCGCTTCCACTTTCCGGTCCGGTGCCTAGGCGGCGCGCTTTTCCGCAGTCGGTATGTGCGGCATCACTTCGTCGGCGAATTTCTCCATCGCTTCCAGCGACTCCGCCTGCGTCTCGCCGATGTTCACGTTCATGATGAAATCATCGATACCGAGTTCCGCATAGCGGGAAATCCGGTCCACCATTTCGGACGCCGTGCAGATGATGAGGTTCTGCGAAAGTTCCTCGATCGTCTGCTTCTGCGGCAACGACTTGATGACGCCCTTCTCGACGATGCCCGGCCCCGTGAAAACATTGTTGAAGCGGCCGTAATATTCGTAGGCGAGCTCGGTCTTGCGCTTCGCGTCGGCGTCATCCGTGGCAAGCAGGCAGACCCGCGACAGCGCCAGCCGCAGGTGCTTGCCCGCCTCGCCCAGCTCAGCCTTGCCGCGATGGAACGCGTCGATCTGCGCCTTCATTTTCTCCAGCGTGGCATCGAGCGGCGTCGTCTGGATATGGAAGCCGCGCTTGACGGAAGCGTAAATAGCCTCGGGGATGAGCGCCGCCATCATCAGTTGCGGCATCGGCTTGGACACGGGGCGCGGCATGATCGTGATCGGATCGAACTTGTAGTATTTGCCGTCCCACGAAACCTCTTCCTGCGTGAACAGCGAAATCAGGAGGTTCAGCGATTCGTCGAATTTCTCGCGCGAGTTTTCGATAGGCGTGCCCATGCGACCCATTTCATAAGCGAAGGCACCGCGGCCGACGCCGATGATGAGGCGCCCCTCGCACAAAATATCGGCCTGGACGGCCTGGCCGGCGAACAGGCGCATATCATGCAACGGCAGCACCGAAACCGAGGTCACGATCTCCACGCGCGAGGTGACGCTGGCGACCTTGACCGCCATCTGCAGCGGGTCCGGCACCAGCAGGATGTTGATAAGATGATGCTCGGGGATAGTCACTCCGCGGTAACCGACACGATCGGCGAGCACCGCCTGCTCGACCATATCGGCATAGAGGCGGTCGCCTCCATAAGACGGGTCCGGGTAATATGACGACAGGAAGTGATTGAATTCCACGAGGGCCTCCAAATTGAATTTGAGGCAATATGACATGGTGCCTTGATTTGCGAAATCAAATTATATTGGCAATACAATTCGAATATGTCGAATTACTTATTGTAATCTAGAAAACAGAAAAGCCGCCATGCGATGTGCATGGCGGCTTCATCTTCGAGAAAATCAGGAGAGCGATTTACTCGCCGGTCCAGGATTTGATACGATCCGGGTGGGCTTCGACCCATTCCTTGGCGACGACGTCGGGATCCTTCTTGTCGACGGACATGGCATAGATCCAGGCGCCCACCTCCTCTGGCTCGATCGCCACCTTGGAGAGGAACTTGGCGAGTTCCGGCGCGCGCGCCTCGAGCGACGCCGAATAGGCGATGTAGATGGGCTGTGCCGGCGTCGCGCAGGTAATCTTGCTTTCGCTCAGCCAGTCGGGCGATTCTTTCGGATCGACATATTTGTAGCAGCCATCGGGGTTATAGTCCGCCTCGCCCTTCTTCGAGTCCATGGCGTAGCCATTGAACGGCGGCTCCTCGAGCTTGGTGAGGTCATAGGCCTCATGCAGGGCTTCCGGTTTCCAGTAGTAGAACAGGATGCCGGTCTTCTTCTGGAACGCGGTGGCGATCTGCGCCTTGATCAGCGCGTCGGAAGCCACGACCGGATCGTAAAGCTCCTCCAGGCCGTAGCTGACCCCCTTTACACGATAGATATTGGTGACACCCCAGCCTGGAGCGCCCGGCCAATAATCCCCGCGCCCGTCCCCATTGATGTCGAACAACTTGGCGATCTCGGGCTTCTTGAGATCGTCGATCGATTTGATGCCGTACTGCTGCGCCATGAAGGTAGGGATATAGAAACCGTCGGTCGCGTCGTAGGGCTTCTCGTTAAGGCGAACTTTCTTTTCCTCGGTGACGAACTTGTCGATGTTCGCCTGCTGGGCACCCGACCAGACAGCCGGATGCACGTCCACCGAACCGTCACCCTTGGCCATTGCCGTAAACACGGCCGTCTGGTCGGCGGCGATCAGTTCGACGTCCGCCCCGTATTTCTGGGTCAGGATTTCCTTCAGCACCGCGTTGACCACGCGCGGCTCGTCCCAGGTCAGATCCGCCAGGACGACCTTGGTGCCGGCATCTGCAAAGCCGCTATGGCTGAAACTGAGCGCTGCCGCGAGCGCCAGTCCACGTATCCGATTTCCAAACTGCATAAGCTTCCTCCCTGTGATTATGAAAACCGTGACTATCCACGGTCGGCTTCGCGTTTGCCGACCAGGCGAT
The DNA here is from genome assembly GCA_049647745.1 of Mesorhizobium sp. Taxonomy (GTDB): domain Bacteria; phylum Pseudomonadota; class Alphaproteobacteria; order Rhizobiales; family Rhizobiaceae; genus Mesorhizobium. The sequence goes on along the minus strand of JBARYG010000207.1, from coordinate 794 downwards.
CGAAGAGAATTGCGCAGAAGACAATGCCGAGCCCCGCCAGGATGCCTTCTCCGTATTGAACGTTTTGCAGGGCAAAGAGCACGTTGTAGCCAAGGCCGCCGCCGCCGATCAGCGCGGCGATCACCACCATCGACAGGCACATCATGATCGTCTGGTTGATGCCGGCGCGAATGGCGGGAAGCGCCAGCGGCAGTTCGGCCTTGAGCATCGTCTGCAACGGCCGGGCGCCGTGGGCCAGCATCGCCTCCCTGACGTAGACCGGCACCTGTTCGATGCCCAGGCAGGTAAGCCTGATCAGCGGCGGGACCGCAAAAATGACCGTCGCAATCAGTGCCGGCGGCTTGCCTATGGAGAAGAAGGCCACGGCCGGCAGCAGATAGACGAAGCTCGGCATGGTCTGCATCAGGTCCAGCAAGGGCGAGATCACAGCCCGGGCAATCCTGTTCTTGGCCATGAGAATGCCTGTCGGAATGCCGATGACGATGCACACGCACAAGGAGGCCAGGACCAGTGCCGAGGTGGCGATGGCCTCGCTCCAGTAGCCGAACAGTCCCAGATAGCCGAGCGCGACCCAGGTCAGCGCGAGCAGCCCCAACCCGCCACGGCGCCAGGCCAGCAAGCCCGCAACGGCGAACATCGCCGGCCAGGGCGTCATGGTCAGCAACGCTTCCAATGAGGTGAGCAGCCCCAGGAGCGCGCGCGTAATGATGCGGAACACGCCGTCGCCCTGTAAGGTCAGGAACATCACGGTCTGGTCGATGGCTTGGGCCGTGGCTCCGCGCAAAGACCGGACG
>JBARYG010000206.1:0-9574 GCA_049647745.1 Mesorhizobium sp. | reverse complement strand
CCACGGCGATCGACATCTTGTCGACGCTGTAGCCATTGGAGACGGTGGCGATCTTCTTGGAGCTGATCTCGTAGTTGGCGATCTCTTCCTTGCGGTCGTTTTGCGAGCTGGACTGCGGGCCGTCCGTGCTGGCGGCCTGCGTCTCGGGCAGGTTCTGCTCGACGGTGGTCGGGGTGGAGGCCTGCTTCTGGTTGCTGTTCTCGTTCGACTTCACCGTCTGCACGGAGCGTTCGACGCGCGAGTTCGGATCGTAGATCGTCTCCTCGGTCTGGCGGGTGTCGGTGTTGACGTCGGCCTTGACGCTGGCGCGGAAATTGTCCGGGCCGAGATAAGGGGTAAGCGCGCGCCGGATATTTTCCTCGATCTGCGCTTCGACCGACTGCTCGATGCCGAGTGTGCGGGAGGCGCTGGTGTTAGAAGGATCGTCGCCGGAGGCGAGCAGGGTGCCGCTGGAATCGAGCACCGTCACCCGGTCGGCGGAAAGTGCCGGAACCGCGGCGGCTACCAGATGGCGGATCGACATGGCGGTCTTTTCGGCGTCGGCACCGTTATAGCGGATGACGACCGATGCCGACGGTTGCTGCTCCTCGCGGCGGAAATTGGCACGCTCGGCCATGACGATGTGGACGCGCGCCGCCTTGATGCCGGAAATCGACTGGATGGTGCGAGCGATCTCGCCTTCCAGCGCGCGCACGCGGGTGATCTGCTGCATGAAGGAGGTGAGGCCCAGCGAGCCGACATTGTCGAAGAGCTCGTAGCCGGCGTTGGCACTGGTCGGCAGGCCCTTTTCGGCGAGCAACATGCGCGCCTTGGCCGTCGAACCGGCCGCTACCAGCACGGTGGTTCCGTCCGACCCGACGTCGAAGGCGATGCCGGACTCGCCAAGCACCATGCCGATCTGGTTCACGTCCGAGCGCTCGAGGCCGACATAGAGCGTCTCGTAGGCGGGGCGGTTGAGATAGACCGCGCCGATGCCGATCACGGCAATCACGATTGCCGCGATGCCGGCCAGGATGGCAAGGCGCTTGGTGCCGAAACCCCTGAGGTTCGAGATGAGTGTCTGGATTTGTTCCGGCACGGATCGACGGCTCCCGCATCATTGCCCGAAACAACACTAGACCGCGAAGCTTGTGCGAAAATGAAATCGGGCCGCGTTTGCGGCGCGGCCCGATTTCAGGAGGAGGTGAAGACCGGCCCGGCGGATCAGCCCTTGAACAGCGCGAGAATGTTCTGCGAGTTGGCGTTGGCGATCGACAAGGCCTGGATGCCAAGCTGTTGCTGGACCTGCAGCGCCTGAAGCTTGGTCGATTCCTGGTTCATATCGGCATCGACGAGCTGGCCGACGCCGCGGTCGATGGAGTCCATCAGCTTGGAAACGAAATCCTTCTGCATGTCGATGCGGGACTTGGCGGCTCCGAGCTCGGAGGCTGCGGCCGTCATGTCGGCGAGGACCTTTTCGACGTCGGTCAGGAGGTTGTCGAATTTGGCGGCGTCGGCGGAACCGGTGACGCTCGCTATGCCGGACGCCGACAGGTCAATGTCGAGCAGCGATTTTCCGGACTTCGCTCCGGTCGAGTCGAGGATGCCGGCATGCGCGGTAGTGTTGGCGTCGATGAGGCGGATATTGCCGTATGGGATGGTGATCGAGCCGGTCACCGCGGCGCCGGTCGAAGTGCGGTTATAGGAGGAGATGACATCCAGGGAAGTGTCGCCCGAGGTCGAACTGGTCTGCAGAAGATTCGCACCGGCGTAGTTGGCGCCGCCGATGGAATCCTTGAGCTGGTCCTGGTACGCCTTGATCTCGCTCTGGATCTTGAGCCGGTCCTCCGGGCTGGACGTCTTGGCGAGGAGTATCTTGGACTTGATGTCGTCGATGATGTCGATGGCGCTGTTCATCGCCGTATAGGCGGTGTCGACCTTGCCGGCGCCGAGGCCCAGCGCATCCTGCACGACCGAGTTCGCCTTGTTGTCGGAACGCATCGTCGTCGCGATCGACCAATAGGCTGCATTATCGCTGGCGTCGGCGACACGAAAGCCCGTCGAGATACGGGCCTGTGTCTGTTGAAGCTGCTTGTTCGTCGCATTCAGGCTCTGCAATGCAGTCATCGCAGAGGCGTTCGTCATGATGCTTGCCACGGGGCACCCCTTCCTCAAACAACCCGCCGGTCCGAGCTGGGAAGCCCAGCGCACACGTTCGGTTAACCATATTTACAAAGGCATGGTTAACAGACGATTAAACCGGTAGCTCCTGAGTGGAGGGCCAAGACGCGAAGGGGCCGCGCCTCCATCAGAAGCGCGGCCCCTCAAGCCTGGTGGCCGGCCGAAGCCGGGCGGCGTAATCCTTAGCCGCGGAACAGCGACAGGATCGACTGCGTGTTGCTGTTGGCGATCGACAGCGACTGGATGCCGAGCTGCTGCTGGACCTGGAGGGCCTGCAGGCGGGTCGATTCCTTGTTCATGTCAGCGTCGACGAGCTGGCCCACGCCGCGATCGATCGAATCCGACAGCTTGGAGACGAAGTCCTTCTGCATGTCGATGCGCGCCTTGGCAGCGCCGAGTTCGGCAGCGCCGGTGGCCATGCCCTTGAGCGCCGTTTCAATGCCCGTAAGCATGTTGTCGAAGGCCGTGCTCGTCGAGGCCGCGCCGGTTCCCGTAACCTTGAGGTCGAGGATCGTGGCCTTGGCGCTTCCGGCGACCACGAACTGTTTGTCGAGGCTGCTGGTTTTTGCGCCCGCGGTGGCGGTGCCGCTGCTGTCGATCAGCCGGACGTTTTTCAGGGTGACGTCGATCGTGCCAGTCGTCACCTTGCCCGACGAGTCGCGGTTGTAGGAGGTCATGATCGTGAGCGAGGTGTTGCTCGCGTCCGTCGAAGAGGTCTTTAGCAGGTTGGAACCGGCGTAGTTGGCGCCGCCGATATTGTCTTTGAGCTGGGCCTGCAGCGAATCGATTTCCGACTGGATCTTGGCGCGGTCGTCGGTGCTGGAGGTCTTGGCCAGCAGGACCTTTTCCTTGATCTGGTCGACGACGTCGATGGCGGAATTCATCGCGGTGTAGGCGGTGTCCACCTTGCCGGCGCCGAGGCCGAGCGCATCCTGAAGCACCGAATTGGCCTTGTTGTCGGAACGCATCGTCGTGGCGATCGACCAGTAGGCGGCGTTATCGGACGCGGTCGAGACGCGGTAGCCGGTCGAAATGCGCGACTGGGTGGCTTCGAGGGACTTGTTGGTGGCGTTGAGGCTCTGCAGCGCGGTGAGCGCAGAGGTGTTGGTCATGATGCTGGACATGAGTACGCGTACCTTGTTTTTACTCGGAAATTTTTGACATACCGGGCTGTCCGGTATGACGGTACGGCATCATGCCCATGATCGTTGAACACGATCACCCGCCATTTGCCGGAACATGACAGAGAGTTCCTGCAAAAGGGCTAAGCTTTATGGTTAACGGAGAATGAATTTCCTTGCCGATACATATTCCGGCAAGGCTTCGCTTTGGGAGGCGATGTAACCGTTGTTCGCTCGTAGAGACAGCTTCGCGCAATCTATGCCGGGTAAAATCTGCGCATGGGATGCCAAAGTGGCACGGAAACATCTGGGCTGGGGAAGCCATGTCATCAGCGAACGGCGCTCGCAAGGAGCAAGTGACCACCGGTCGGCAATCGCTGCCGGAGGGTAATATCCGCGGCGCCGACGCGCTCGTCCGCGCCGTGACAGGGGTTGGAACAAGCGCCGTCGATCTGACCGGCTCCGGGCAGGGCGCTTCCGTACAGGATCGGAAGACTGTCAAGAAGGCTACCCGAATTCTGAAGCAGGCCGCCGAAGCGTTGGATGAGCGCCGCTACAAGGCTTCGGAGGCGCTTTTCGACGAATGCATCGCCCTGCTCGACAACCCGCCGCCACGATTGTGGTTCTATCGCCTTGTCGCGGCGTCCAAGGGGGACAACTACGAATACGTCGTCAATAATTACGAGCGCATCCGGGCCCTCGCCTCAAATGATGAGGAACTGGTCGTAGTCGATCGCGCCTGGGTCGACTGCCTCGCGGCCGGTGGCTTCTTTCATGAAGCGTTGCGGGAAGCCGAGACGTTGCTGTCTACCCGCAAAACGGACGCCTGGGCCTCTATCAAGTCCGCCACCGGCGTGATCCATGCCCAGCTTGGCAATCTCGACAAAGCGATCGCTATCCAAAAGTCGATTCTTGAAGTGGAGCCGTCGCATATACTTGCGCGTTGGAACCTCGCGATTCACCAATTGGAGGCGGGCGAACTGCCTGACGCCTTCGACAATTACGAGGCCCGCTGGGACTGGTCGGATTTTCCTTCGGAGCGCCGTACCTTCGATATTCCTAGATGGCAGGGGGAGAGGCTGGAGGGGAAGCGCGTCCTCGTCTGGCGAGAACAGGGCGTAGGCGATGAAATCCGATTTGCGAGCCTCTTGCCTGATCTCATCGCCACCGGTGCCCAAATAACGCTTGAGTGCGGCCCGAAGCTTGTCGCGCTTTTTCGCGCTTCCTTTCCTGAAATCGATATACGGGCCGTGCAGCCTGCCGACAAACGCCGGCAGCGCGACTATCTGGGCTTCGATTTCGAGGTTCCCATCGGCTCGCTCACGCGACACTTCCGGCCGACGGTGGCGGAAATGGAAGCGAAATGCAGGCCATGGCTTAAGCGCGACATCGAGATCGAGAACAAGGTGCGCGCCGACATGAACGCGGCGCCGCAACAGCCGGTTATTGGACTCAGCTGGCGGTCGAGCAACCGGAACCTCTACAGGAACCGGCACTATGTTGTCGCAGACTACCTTGCTCCGCTGAAGCTGCTGGGCGGAAGCAAGTTCCTCTGCGTCCAGTACGATGATTGCCGCGATGAAATCGCCTCGATGCGCGAGATGGGCCTGTCCATATATGACTTCCCCAATATCGACCAGATGAACGATCTGGTGTCGGCATCCTATCTCATCGGGGCATGCGACCTGGTTATCTCCGCTCCCACGGCGACCGCCGAGCTTTCAGCGGGGCTTGGCGTTCCCACGATAATGTTCGGGGTCGAACACTCCCACATCCAGCTTGGGACGGATGGCGTGCCTTGGCATCCGGCATCCCGTTATCTGACATTGGATCAGGACGACCCGATGAGCGTTGCCAAATCCGTTCTCTTCAACTGGAAAGAAATCGCCGCCTGGGCCGAAAAATCGAGCATTTCCGGACGGAGCGTCGACTGGAGCCTGTCCTTTACGGGAGCCGGCTGAAAGGCCCGCCTCCGGATCGTTGGGCAATCTTTCCCATAAACACCGGGCAACCGCTTTCCGCCGACAGTATCAGAGCGCCGTGCATCCAATTGGGTGCAGGACGCTCCGTCATGTTGAATTGGCATCGGGATAATCCGAAAGCCGGATTCATCGTTCGGTTCGATGTTTCAGTGGAACGATCGCACCAGCGAGCCGACCAGAAGGTTCCAGCCGTCGATCAGCACGAAGAACATGATCTTGAACGGCAGCGACACAACTGTCGGCGGCAGCATCATCATGCCCATGGCCATGGTGACCGTGGCGACGATCAGGTCGATGACGAGGAAAGGCAGCACGATCAGGAAGCCGATTTCGAAACCGCGCCTTATTTCGGAAATCATGAAGGCCGGAACGAGGATGCGCAGGTCGACCGTATCGCGCGAGACCACCTGACCGCGCTCGCGCGCAAGATCGGCGAACAGGTCGAAGTCCTTGTCGCGCACGTTGCGCAGCATGAAGGTCCGGAACGGGTCCGATATCCGCTCCAGCGCCGCCTGCTGGGTGATCTGGTTGTCCATCAGCGGCCGCACCCCGTTATTCCAGGCCTGGTCGAAGGTCGGCGCCATGACGTAGAAGGTCATGAACAGCGACAGTGAGATCAGGATCAGGTTGGCCGGCGTCGACTGCAGGCCGATGCCGGCGCGCAGGATCGAGAAGGCGATGACGAAGCGGGTGAAGCTGGTCACCATGATGAGCAGGCCGGGCGCAACCGACAGCACGGTGAGCAGGCCGAACATCTGGATGATGTAACCGACCGTGGTGCCGTTGGCCTGGGCGATGCCGCCGAGGTCGATCTGCTGGGCAGCCGCGACGGATACTGTGGCGAGGACGACGGCGATGCCGACGGCGGCCCGGATGCTGGTCTTGGCGAGGTGCGTTCTCATTCGAACAGAAGGGTCCTTATGAGTACGTCCTTGACGTGGCCATTGCTGCGGATAGCGGCGCGTTCCTTGAGATCGGCCTTGAGATGCTGGTAGCCGCTGGCGCCTTCGACCTGGTGCATCTTGAGCGTGCGCAGCAATGCCAGAAGATCCTGGTGAACGGCTTCGGCCATCTCGGGAGGTTGCGGCGCATCGAGCACGATGGAGGCGTCGAGGCGCACCCAGACCGTGGCGGGGGAGGCGAGATTGGTGGTGATCGGCGCAAGCTGAACCAGCAGCGGCCCGGCGTTCGGATCGGGGTCCTCGCCGGGCTTGGCCTTGGCCTGCTGCTTGTCTTCGTGCTTGTCCACCGCCGGCTTCACGCTTGGCGGGGCCTCCGAATTTTTGAGATAGGAGCCGGAAAACCAGCCGATACCAAGCGCGGCGACGGTCATCGCCACGAACATGGCTATCTGGATGACAAGCGACGGTCCTTTCGGGGCAGGGGTTTCTTCCACGGTCGCCACGGCCGATCTTCCTTTCGCCATCTCAGAAGGGAAGAACCTGGTCGAGCACCTGCTGGCCGTAGGCGGGCTGCTGGACCTCGCTGACGCGGCCGCGTCCGCCATAGGAAATGCGGGCCTCGGCGATACGCTCGTAGGAAATCGTGTTTTCGCCCCCGATGTCGGACGGACGCACGATGCCGGCGATGGTCAGTACCCTCAGTTCGGCGTTGACGCGCACTTCCTGTGAGCCCTTGATCATCAGGTTGCCGTTGGGCAGCACCTGGGTGACCACGGCGGCGACGTTCAATTCTATCGATTCGGAGCGCTCGATGGCGCCGTCGGCGTTGGTCTTGGTATCGGAATTGAGGCTGGCGTTGCCCTTGCCGCTGGTCTTGTAGCTGTCCCAGCCGAGGTCGGCGCCGAATCCGAGGGAACGCGAGGCCGTCCGGCTCCTGTCGTTCTGATTCTTGAACTTGGCACGGTCGTTGATCTTGATCTTGACGGTGAGGATATCGCCCGCGCGCAGCGCGCGCGGATCGGTGAACAGGCGGCTCTGGCGATCGTCCCACAGGGAGAATTTCTTGACCGGCGCCGAAGGCGTCTCCGGGTATTGATAGACGGAGGTGCTGCCACCCTCGATGCCCGAGCCGACCGGCGACATGGCCGGCTCCTTGCCGATCTCTTTCAGGTCGGTGGCGCAGCCCGACAGGGCCATGGCAGCCAGAAGAAGAAGCGTCTTGCGGATCATGACGGGTCCACCCTGCGGGCGGCGCTGGCCATGATGCCGGTGAGCGTCGCCGCCGCCTTGTCGTCCATTTCGTTGAGGATGACGCTGGCCTTGCGGGGGTCGAGCTTCATCAGGATCGCCGCGGCGAGATCGGTGCTGACGATCGCCAGCCGCTCGGCCGCCGCATCAGGCTTCATGCCGCTATAAATCTTGACGACGCCGTCCTGGGCGCGCGCCAGGAAAACCTCGCGCCGCTTCAGCCACGTCTCGTATTCGGTCTTCTTTTCGTCCAGCGCCTTGATGCGGGCGTCGATGTCGGCCTGCAACTGTTTCAGTTCGGCTGCCTGCAGCGCATAGCGGCGGTCGCGGGCGGCATCGGCGATGTTGGAACAGAAGCGCTCGACATCGCTTTCGTCGCCGGTCGGAGGCATTACCCTGACCAATGTCTGCGGCGCCGCCGCTGCAGGCGCGCCGGGCAATACCTGGCGGACCGTCTCTGTCGCCAGCGACGGGGAGGCCAGGGCCAGCGTGGCGGTGAATGCAAAGGCCAGCCTCGAGGCGGGACGGCGGCAGGCTGGACGGAGCGGTTCGGTCATCGGCAAGCCCCTCATTGCACGACCAGATCGGCCTGCAGCGCACCGGCCGACTTGATACCCTGCAGGATAGCGATGATGCCGTCGGGCTTCACGCCAAGGCGGTTGAGGCCGGAAACCAGCGTTTCGAGGTTGGGCCCGTCGAGCACGGCGACGCGCGCGTTGGGCTGGGTGGCATCGATCGCGGTGTAGGGCTCGACGGCGGTTTCGCCCCTGGAGAACGGCTCCGGCTGGACGACCCTCGGCGCTTCGGTGATGCGCACGGTCAGCGTGCCGTGGCTGATGGCGACCCGCGAAATCTTGACCTCGTTGCCGATGACGATGGTGCCGGTGCGCTCATCGATGACGACCCGTGCCGGCGTGTCCGATTCGACCACGAGGTTTTCGATCTCGGCATAGAAGCGCGCGGCGGCGATGCCCTTCGGCTTCCTGATGGAAACGGTGCGGGCGTCGCGCTCGGCGGCGACGCGGACGCCGAAGCGCTGGCCGGTGTAGTCGTTGATGGCGTCGGCGATGCGTACGGCGGTGGAGAAGTCCGGGTTGCGCAGTTGCAGCGTCAAAACCGACTGGTCGCCGAATTCCGCATCGACGGCGCGCTCAACGATGGCGCCGTTGGGCACGCGCCCTGAAGTCGGCACGCCCTGCGTCAGTTGCTGGGCCTGGCCCTGGACGTTGAAGCCGGAGACGATGATTGAGCCCTGGCCCACGGCATAGATTTCGCCGTCGGCGGCTTTCAGGGGGGTCATGATCAGCGTGCCGCCCTGCAACGAGGTCGCGTCGCCCATCGAAGAGACGTCGATGTCGATGCGCGCGCCCGACTGGACGAAGGGCGGCATGTTGGCGGTGACGATGACGGCGGCGACGTTCTTGGCACGCGCCTGGCCGCCCTCAGTGGCGATGCCGAGATTTTGCAGCATGGCGCGGATCGACTGTTCGGTGAACGGCGAGTTGCGCAAGCTGTCGCCGGAGCCCTGCAGGCCGATGACCAGGCCGTAGCCGACAAGCTGGTTGTCGCGCGCGCTCTGCAACTGGGCGATATCCTTGATGCGCGAGGCGACCTGGCCCGGCGGCAATGAACTGGGGCCGGTCGAGACCTGGAACATGCGCGCGGTGGTCTTCGGATCGTAGCTGGGATCGTCGAAGCCCTTGGCGGCAAGCGCACGCCGGGCCTTGGGCGTCAGCCCGTCGGCCAGCGCCGGCTGAAGGCAGAAAGCGGCCGTGGCGATGGCGAGAACGAGGGTGCGCTTCATGATGCGCCGACCCGGATGGTGCCGTCGGCCATCACCGTGCCGGAAAAGATCTTGCCGCTGTCGATATTGCGGACCTTGACGAGATCGCCGGTCGAGCCGGGTTCGAGCGTCACGGCGGCGGCCGAGATGGTGAGCGCGCCGGTGGCGAAAATCACCTCGACCGGAGCGCCCTGCTCGACGACCCACGGTTCGCGGACGGCGCTGGCGGTGATGTAGTGGCCGGGCAGCAGCGTGCGCTTGGCGATCCTGCCGTCCAGTTCCTCGGCGCGGGTGAGCACTGCGTCGGGCTTTTTCTTGCCGGGAACCAGCGTCACTTCCTTCAGCACGCCAAGCGAGATGGTTTCGCCCGGATAGATG
>JBARYG010000205.1:0-107185 GCA_049647745.1 Mesorhizobium sp. | reverse complement strand
GATCAGAATGACCTCTCGACCCAAGGTGTGCGCAATTCCGGCTTCGTAAAAGACATTCGGATTGCGACCAGAGCAGTCGCAGATCACGATGCGAGAGCGATCAATCAGCGAAACGACATCTTGAATGATTGACGCGTTTTCCCAGATATCGTCGGCTCGTCGGCACCGAAGCCCCACACCTTCGGCCGCGCCTCGGATCGCAGCGAAAACTGGGTCGAAACCGGCGTCGAAGGGCATCATTGCCGATGCGAGATGCGGGTCTAAATTTTCATGCTCGGCTAATGGGAATACGGTTGGCCGCTGACGCCGGGGCCGAACCTGTCGAAGCAGAAATCTGTATAAATCAATCTCTTTCACAGCCCAATGGTTACGCGAGAACTCGAAATCCCTGGGCATATCGAACTCAGCGCGGCTATTGTAAAGTAATGAGTTTGCCAGAGCCGGAACATCGGCGTCGAAACTGATCTCGAGTGAGATCTCGCCCCCTACGATCCGTGCCCGGTTTATCTGCCCGACATATGCTACTTCGTCTTCGGTCCCCTCCTCACAGAAGACGCAAGGCAGTGCCGTAAGCTTGTCGAGGAGCGGGGCGTTGTTCAATCTGAATTGTTCGACAATATGCGCTTCCGTATACTCGAACATCCGGCCGGCCGGCACGGTGACCCTTCCGGATGCCCAATCGGCGTGAAACATCAGTAGATTGAAAATAGCCGTCCCCTCCTTGTTGAGCTACAGGCCCCAGCTACGGTACTGATCTGCGCTGTAGTGGCGAGCTCCCGTGTTTCGTTCCGTTCTGGGCAAACTATGGAATTCGCTCGGCCAGTATCGTAGGGCGTGTTCGATGGCCTTCAGCTTGAAAGGGACGTGCACAACGCACCCATCTCTGATGATTGGAGGGCACGAGTCATCCTGCGTGCGGCCTTCATTGAGGTTGACCGCAATTATCGGGAGCCCCAAGGTCAGTGCCAGCTCAAGTTCCCACCGTACAAATCGGAAAAGATTTTTGGTCGAGTTCCCGATCAGGACCATGACGGCGGTGGACTGCCGCATTCGGTCCCGCAGCTTGGATTTGACGTAATCCTCATTTTGAGCGCGTGACGTCATGTTGTCGAGATCGTGAGCATCCACGAAATGGAATGGTATCCTTGGATTGGCGTGCCACCCCCGCACGAACCGGTAGGCCCACTGGTCGTTGTCGCCATCGAAAATGACATAAGTCGACGTCATGCCCGGAACCGATCCTGTGCGGTGAGGAAAAGGTTCAACGGCTCGGCCTCATCCCAGCGGTAGATGTCGGCGCGAAGATACCGCAGTTCCTCGCCGGAAAGCTCTTCATCGACCTCGATCCACCAAGCCTTCGGCCGACCGTCGCTTCCGTCTGACCATCGATAGCCCCTCGCCTTTAGATGGTCCTTCATGTCGAAGGGCGCGTTCTCCGCGAAGATCCGTACCCTGCTTCGCGCGCTCGATCGCAACAGTTCCGTGAAGGGTGGCGGTCCGCCCTCCTCTCTCGGCCGCGACAGCACCTCAAGTAAGGCATGGCAATCATCCGTGGCGCGATGCCCCTCGTGGAATAAACCAGACTGGCCGACGAGATAACCCAGCTTGTTGCCCTCGAAGCCAAGATCCGCCCACCGGATTTCCGAGACGGAGCAGGCCCAAGCCTTTGGCACGAAGGATGGTGAGAGCTTCTCGCAGAATGGCCGATCGAACTCGGCATTGTGGGCAATAACGAGGTCGGCGGGTTCGATCAGCGCGTCGAGAGCGGCAATGTCGATTTCCTGTCCGGCCACCATCTCTTCCGTGATGCCGGTCAGGCGCGTGATCTCCGGCGGGATCGGAATGGATGCTTGGCGCAGACCGCTATAGACGCCCACGACGTCGCCGACCGCGCCTTCATTATTATATGTGAACGCGACCGCGCCGATCTCGATGACCTCATCCTTTGTGTGCTGAAGGCCGGTCGTCTCCGTGTCGACCACCACAGCCAGATGTGGATAGGTGCTGTCTGTGCGGGAAATGACCGGTCGGGGAACCAGCCTCCGCAGCACCTTATAATCCCCGCTTTCCTCGAGACGATGCGCTTCTGCCTCAGCATCCCAGATCTCATGATCTGGAACCGCGAGCGGCTTGCGCTTCCTCGCTGACGGACGCGGCGCTTGTCGGTAGCCGGGCGCTTCATCGAAGAGATCGAATTGGGCAGTTGCCGTTTTCATGCCGCTGCCCTCGCCCGTTTTGCCGATACCTGCTTCTTCTCGGCCGGTCCTGTCCAGCCGGCCCGAGCGAGCGTGTCGATCAGCGTTGAACGGGGAACCGAAAAGGTCCGGCATACTGCCGCCTTGCTGGCCCCGGCTTCGAGCGCGGCAATGATCTGATCGATCTTCTCCTGGTCGAGCGCCGGCGGCCGCCCCCCTCGCCTACCGCGCCGCCTGGCGGCCGCGAGACCCGCGATCACCCGCTCGCGCGTCAGAGATCGCTCGTACTGCGCCAATGCGCCGAAAATTGAGAACAGCAGCTCGCCATGCGGCGTGGTCGTGTCCATCTGCTCTGTCAGGGACCGAAACGCGACTCCCCTTCCCTTCAGGTCCTCTATGATCGACAGCAGATGCGGAAGCGAACGGCCGAGCCGGTCGAGTTTCCAGACGACGAGGCAGTCGCCGTTCCGCAAGTCGTCCAGACACGCCTTCAGGCCGGGTCGATCGTCCTTCGCTCCGGATGCCTTGTCGTGATGAAGGTGCCGCTCATCGACGCCGGCGGCGATCAGTGCGTCGCGCTGCAGATCGACCGATTGGCGGTCGTCGGTCGATGAAACGCGCATGTAGCCAACAAGCATAGGCGGAAAACCCCGAATCGGATGTTTCCGCATAATACGTCAATCCGACAGAGATTCCCGCATATTTCTACGCGCCTCGCAGGCGAAATCGAGTGCTCGGAAGCGCAGTGTGCGGAAAACAAGTGTTTTCTGGATACTCTCGATGGCAGAGGTCCGACACGGGCTTCCCGAAGAAGGGCAGGCATTCGGTCGGCGTCGCGCGCCAACACTGCGGCCAGCTCGGCAAGCAGGACAATTGCCAGGTGGCGGTAAGCCTGTCGATCGCCAACGAGAAAACGAGCCTGCCGATCGCGTGGCGGCTCTATCTGCCTGTCCCATGAGCGCAGAACCGGGAGCTGCGGCAAAAGGCGAGGATCCCGGACGATATCGGCTTCCAGACGAAGCCGCAGATCGCGCTCGATCAGGTTCGTGCTGCGGCTGCGGCGGGAACACCGGCCGGCGTGGTCCTCGCCGATGCTGGCTGTCGCGCCGATGGCGCCTTCCGGTCCAGCCTGTCGGAACTCGGGCTCGCCTACGTCGTCGGCGTGCAGCCTACATTCAGCGTCTGGCGGCCTGGCGACGACCATTGCCGCCGGCCCCGTGGAAGGAGACCGGACACCCGCCGTCGCTGATGCGGCGCAGCCCCGACCACAAGCCGCTTTCCGCCAAGGCGCTGGCGCAGGAACTGCCAGTGCAGGCCTGGCAGAGCGTCACATGGCGCGAAGGAACGAACGAAGACCTCACGTCACGCTTTGCCGCCGTGCGGGTCCGTCCCGCTTCCCGCGATTACAACCTCGCCACGCCACGCCGCGAGGAGTGGTTGCTGATCGAATGGCCCGAAGGTGACACCGAGCCGCTGAAATACTGGCTCTCCACGCTTCCCATCGACAGACTGCCGCACGACCTTGTGGCGACGGCCAAGCTGCGCTAGCGCATCGAGCGCGACTATCGCGAACTCAAGCAGGAACTCGGCCTCGGCCATTATGAAGGGCGGGGGTGGCGAGGCTTTCATCACCACGCCAGCCTGTGCATCGCGGCTTATGGATTCCTTATCTCCGAACGGGAGGCGATTCCCCCCTCGGTGCCGGCCGGTCCCCAAAGCGGCCGGAAATCTTCCTTTCCCGCCGTTCCAACCCACCGATCCTCTTATCCGGCCCGAGCGGCATGTTGCGAATTCGCTCGCGACAATGCGCCGCGCCAGCGTCAACGAACGCCTTCGATCAGATTTATGACGCAGTAAGACTAGGCGTAACCGGTCCAGCCGACCGGTCGGCCATCCCAGAGTGAAGCGGTTCGCACCTCGTCGATGCGTATGGTTTTTGAGCGGCCATTGACGCGGCGGCGTAGCGGTTCGCTTGTAAAGCCGTCCAGCTTCGGCAGACATTTGCCGGTCATCCATGGTTCATTGCCGATATCGGCATCGATCTGGCTGACCTCGCGAACTTCCACGGTGTGGGCACCGATGATGCGCGTCACCTGATAGAAATCGATATTGGTCTGGTCGTAGCCCCATGAGGCATAGAGGATATGCCCGACCTCGAACCCGTGCGGCTGCTTGCGCTCGGCGCGACGTTCAGCCCGCCACGTGGCGACGCGCCGCCGCCCCTCAAAATGCGCTTTGATCCTGCTTTCGCGGGCAGTCTCGTTGGCAAAGCTATGGTGCCAGTCGGGTTTGACGGCCTTGCCGTGAAAGGCCATGGCGGCGGGCTTGTCCTTGGCGCTGCGGTAGACGTAAACGACGCCATCGCTGTTGCAGTCGGCGATCTTCACGGACCCTTTCGGAATGTAATAATCGCGGGTAACGGGAGTAAAGCGCGTCATGCCTATGCCTCCACGGCGAAAGCATCGGTGTCAGCGCCAACGACTATCTGGGTGCAATCCCCGCCGCACACGCCATCCTCGAAGACTGGCAGATACGTGTCATAGGCCTGGTCGAAACCGACCTGCTGGTCGTTCAACTGCTCAAGCTCGACTGCGAAGCTGAAAAACCATTCCTCGAAAGCCGGTTCACACATTTCCTTGTCCTTCCTTTTTAGGGTTGCGAAGCAGGACCTCGTCCTGCCGAAGTGGAGGCGGCTCGCCTGCGGCAATCCGTAACTACCACTCAACCAAATCCATCCCATGACCTTCTTGGCGACGGGATGTTCTACCTGAAGACAGGTGTTCATTTCCATTAAGTGAATGAGCGTCCGGATTGGCGATGATCCGACGGTTCCAGCACCAAGATTCCCGACGGCCTTTGCTGCCTTCACAGCCGCCTCGCCCATGGCTTGGCGCCGTCGAGGCGTCATGCGAGGCACAGGCGCCTCCCCCGAGGACTTTCTCATGGCGGCATTGGACGGAGCAGCCCCTGCAGGCTTGCTAACCGTAGCGGAAGCCGAGGCGATCGTCGCGCAGATCGCGGAGCGGCCAATCGGTGTCGAGCACATCGCGGCTTTCGTCGAGAACCTCGATAACGCCAAGTTCGACGAGTGGGTTCCTGACTTGCTGCGGAAGCTATGGGCGGAACGCAGACACCGCCAGCCAGTTGAACGAGCAAGCATGTTCGACGCTGGAACCATCGAGTACGGACAATTGAGCCGATAACGAGGAGAGGCGGCCGCAAAGCCTCTGAGTCGACTTATGGGTCAATACCGCAACTTGTGGGTCACGGGACATACACCAGCTCAGACACCCGAAAGGTTCGATCCGTTCGATCCTGATCGCCGCTGCCACGGGATGGCGATGGTTGACGATCACGTCCCGGTCCGGGCTACCGGCCACGCCAACAGAAGCGCGTGTTCGAGCCCGGCCAGCCATTCGTCACCCATTCGCTGGGTATCGGCCTCTCTATAGTGCTAGTCGTCAGGCAGATCGGACAAGGCTCGTCGCGTGATCTGTGTAGCGTCTTCAGGAGAACCGAAAAGTCCCTACCTGAGGATGAGCGGTCACTCGAATTAACATGTTTTCTTGCCGCACAAATTTCCCAGACAGCGGGTCTGAACTGCTCGGAAAACGGATGGCCGTCCCTTGGAACCTTCCGCGCTTATGGTCAACAATTCTGCCTCAGATATGGTCCGTACATCATATAGTATCCATATTGGCAACATGCGGGGTTGGAAATCGTGAACCGCTGGATGATATTCCAAGCCCAACGACGCGCCCTTCCCGTCATCTCGCGGGTGCGGCGATAGGTGACAAGATTCAAAACCCTTCGGGTGTACTACCCAGTGTGCACGGCATATGCCTTCAACCTGATGCGTGCAAAAGCCGTTTGCCGAAGTAATGGGGAGAACCCAAGGCCGCGTAGCAAACGCAGTTTACAACGAGTTCGCTATCAGGCGTCGTCACTACCGACGATGTCATCGTGAAGATGTGGCTTTCGCTGGAAAGTCCAGCCTGCCGCATATTTCTCGACGAGTTCATCGAAAGCGGCGTCAGCCTTTCTTCGATCAAAACCCCGGGCCGCCAGCCCATCGACGACGGATGCTTGCAGCCGATCCAGTTCGTGTTCGCGTCCAAGCTTCAGGTTCTGGACGATTGCCCAATGCAACAGGGTTCGGGCGATGTCGTCACGCGACGGCTTGCGCTCGCTCTTTCTTGCCGTCCTTACCTTTTGCTGGCGCTGTCGTTGCTTTTCCAGCCTTTCTCGTCGTGTTTGTGCCATTCGACTGCCCTCCCGCTCTTGAGATGGCCAGCTTGCAGGCAATCGACGCAACCGACAAACGCCGTTTGGACCCTATGGCCAAGATCGAAGATCACTCGCGGTGAATCGCAATCTCGTCGTCTTGAATCGGCTTACCACAAATTATTTCGATGCAAGGTGAGTTCGCGGCAAGCCCGTTTCAATCGCTGCTCGCTGCCATTCCGCCGCACGCCGTTTACCGCGGCAACGTATTTCCACTGTTTTGAATCGGCTTTTTCGGGTCATGAATCGCCTGATGACAGGTCTGAATCGGAATAGCGTAATTTTTCTCGATTTGGATCGGATTGCAGGCACATTGGCTTAGGCTGTCCGCAAACCGACTGGAGTTGCCCGAACTCTCTTTCAGGTAGACGCTGTCAATTTTCCTAGTACATGACGATGCCTGAGCGTTCGGCACCGCGGGCATCCATTAAATGTGGACGACAAGCGCGGGATCGAACTTCTCGTTCTCGTCATCATAGCCTCTGGGATTGCACACGATCCGGGCGGCGCCGACCATATAATCGCTGCTATCGTGCGTATGCCCGTGAACCCATAGCGCCGGCCGCCCTTCCTCGATCACCTCGGACAGATCCGATGCGTAGGCGGCATTCAGCAGATCGCCCTTGAAGCGTGCGGGGATGGATTTCGCATGTGGCAAATGATGCGTGACGACGACGGTCTTGATAGGATCGGATTTCAGCGCCGTGTCGATAAAGCGGCGCGAATCCTGATGTATCCGGTACGCCATTTCCGGCACGAAGCGCTGCCATGGATTCCTTCGCAGTGCGATCTGCTTATGATCGTTCATCCGCTCGCGCGCGTTGAACATGGCCAATGGTGGGTGCCCCTCGATGCGATAATCGGTCCAGAGCGTGGCGCCAAGGAAGCGGACGCCGTCGATGATGACGGATTGGTTCTCGAGGAAGTGCACATTCGGGAACTGTGCGGCGGCGGCATAACCGTCCTCGAGTCCTTCGCGGATTGAGCCTCGATAATATTCATGATTCCCGGCAACGTACACGCAGGGCATCGCATGGGCGATATGTTTCGCCAGCCAGTGAACGCCATTTGCGACGGCTCGACATAGATCGCCAGCGACAACGCAGACGTCGGCGTCCGGAACGGCCAGCGGCTGGCGTAAATCGGAATATTCAAGATGAAGATCGGAGAACAGCCAGATTTTCACAGGATCGAGTCCTTGGTCGGAGGATGCACGCGCTCATGACCAGGATTAGCAACAATCCTGCGCGGCATGGATTTTTCGGGCTTGTCGAATGCCTGGCGGTTAGCCGGACCATTCACCGTCGTCCCGTCCGGCATTGACGGGGCTGGCTCCAATCTCCAACTCTTCGGCGTCGCCGTTTTCCTTGGAATTTTCATCGGCCTGTTCTGCTTCGATCCCCGCACAGATGATCTTGGGCGCGGCTTCCGGCGCATCCTCAAAATCCTTGGGCAGGCTTTCGCCAGTCCCTGGCTGGATCGTCGCTCCGACGATTTCGGCAATTTCGGTGGCTGACAGATAACCAGACATCGAAAGCCTGCCGGCGACTTCGTCGAGTGCGGCCCGGTTTCGTGTCAGGAGTTCCACCGCATCCGACATGGCACTGTCGAGACGCCTGCGCACACTGGCAAGAAGATCTGGCATGGTGGTCAGCGGATCGTCGATGCCTTCGGGCAAGAACACCGGGCCGAGATCGCCGAAGCCGAACCTCAGTTCCATATCCTTGGCAAGCTCCGTTGCCCGCGACAGGTCCGAGCCGGGCCGGCCACCCGCGCCGGCCGAAGGCGTGCCGAATGTCAGTTCTTCCGCCGCGCGGCCAGCCAGCAGCATGACCATGATCTCATGGCAGCGTTCAGGCGATATGCTGCCGCGGATCGGAACGATCTCGGTAAAACCGTCACGGTCGCCGATGGTGACTCCTGCCACATCCATGCCGCCGAGCATCGTGGCGGCAACGGCATGGCCGGCCTCATGCACGGCGAGGCGACGACGGTCTTCCGCCGAGGGCGGATCGCGGCGGGACCGGACTTCGGCCAGAAGATCGTCGAGTTCGAGCATATGGCGGCCACGCCGGGCGGCACCGCGGGCCCGCCTGACATAGGCTTCGACATCGGCACCGGTAGCACCCCGTGCGGCAAGCGCCACCGGCATCAGGTCGGCATCGGGCAGTTGCTCGCCAAGATGATGACGGAATATCCTGGCAAGGGTTCTGGCATCGGGCTTTTCGATCGCGATCTCATGGTCAAGCCGTCCCGCCCGCTTGACCGCCGGGTCGATCGCATCGGGATGATTGGTGGCGCCGATGACCACGACACCTGGCCGATCCTCGATCCCCTGCAGCAGTTCCAGGAACAGGTTGACGATCTGCGACCAGTATTCGACATAATCGCCGCTCAGCCTCGCGCGGTCGGAGATGCCGTCGAGTTCATCGATGAACAGGATTGACGGCGACAATTTGCGGGCGCGGGCAAAGACGTCCTTGATCGCCTGCAAGGTCCCCGACAGATAGCTTGCCGAGTTCCAGTCGGCGACACTTGTCGCCACCAGCGGCACGCGCGCCGATTTCGCCAGCGCCCTGGCATAGCTGGTCTTGCCGACGCCGGGTGGACCTGACAACAATAGCCCCCTATTGTCGACGGCGTCCCAACTGATGCGCCCCGCCTTGTAGTCGGCAAAATCGGCAACCAGTTCGAGGCCCCAGTCCTTGGCTTCGCCATAGCCGTCAAGGTCCTCCAGCGCCGGGCCGTCGGAATGGAATTCACTCTTGCGCTCGATCAGGTCTTCCAGCCTGGCGATGCAGTCCTCCGGATTGCGGTCGGGCCTCAGCGCCAGCACGAGGTCGGCAATGTCGAGCAACCGGATTGCCGAAGCATCCAGGGAGCGCTTCGGACGCTTGCCTGTCACCGCCTCGATGACCAGCGACAGGGCGCTCTCGTCAATCTCCGGCAAGACAAGATGATATTCGGCCGAGCGCATCAGGTCGCGGGGCAATTGCCGGCGCGGTTCAGGTGCGATGCCTATGATGGTGGCGCGCGCATGCAGCGCCTCGGCGATCGCATCATTGCCCGAATCCGGCTTGTGGTTCTTCTCGGTGCCGTCACGCGCGACGATCAACGCGCTTTCACGTGCGGTCCTGGAGAAGCGGCTACCCGTGACGACGCTGCATTCCGCCGGTAGCGAACAGACCTCGATCACCTTCATCATCGACGCGACACGATCGGGCGTATGGGAGGCAATACTGATGATTGGCGCACCACGCCTCAGAATCCGCGTCAGCCCAGGTTCATTCTCGATGGCGCGGGCCGTCAGCACTGCAACCGCCGCCAGGTCCGGCCGGATCGAGACACGTTCTTCGATCGGCGTGTCCATCAGATCATCGAGGAGGATTTCGACGGGGTCGGATGGATCGCCAGAGCCGGCGCGCAGCATCGACTTGGAATGCACGCCGTCGTCACGGGCAAGGATATCGAGATAGGCCCGTGCCAGAAGGTCGGCCCTGACAGAGCCGGTTGCATCCTCCGCCATCTCATGTTGCATAAGTGACATGCTGTCCTCCGATAGATTTAAGTGGTTGGGATAGGGGAGCCGATTACGCACCCAGTCGCGCGATACGGCCGTGGGCATTTACGGGCACGGGGTGTTGTTCAGGCGATGCCTTACCTGTTCCAGCACCGTTTCGAGTTCTTCTCCCTCCAGGGTCCTTTTCCTCATCAGGATGTCGCCAAGGAAGTCGATCGTTGTCTCGTGCTCGACGGCCATCTTGCGCGCGACGGTCGAGGCGCTCGCCAATCTGGCATGCACACGCTCGGCAAGATCATGGTCGACCGCAAAGATTGCGCCCCGATCCTCGACCTTGCGATGCAGGAGTGGCCATCGTTTCGAAAAGCCCATGGTGGTTTCCATCTCGCAGGCCAATGCGGTGGCGGATGCCAGGTCACTTCCCTCGGAACCTGACCCGGCAACGACCGAGCCGACGATAACCTCCTCCGCCGCGCGTCCGGCGAGTGCCGCGATGAGAACGCCGGTCAGCATCTCCTCGGTCTGCTCGCCGGGGCCCGGCATGGTGCCGGCGACATAACCGCCCTCCGGCGCTTCAATGGTAATTTTTACGATGGTTCCGATATCCAGATGAAGACGCGCAACGGCATGACCGGCTTCATGGACGGCCATGCGGTGTGCGAGTTCCAGCGAGCGCACGATCTGGAGATCATCGCAAAGGCGCTCGACGGCGAGCGACGCCGCTGGCTCGTTGAGCGGAATACTGGGTTCGGCCGCAGGTGGTGTTGCCTTCGTTCTCCTGTCTTTGCGCCTCAGTCGTACAGACTTGCCGCCTGTACGCTGATTTGCTCTGGCTGGATTGTGCCTGGACTTGGTCATCTCCATTCCTTTCCTCCATCGATCATTGTCGCGGGCGATTGCGTTCGCGCGCCTCGATCAGAACTTCGATGAGCCGTTCCAGTTTGCGGATCGAGCCGCCGGGCCAGTTCTTTCGCAATGCCTCCATCTCAAAATCCTCCAGCGGCTCCGCCCAGCGCGGGTCATGCCCGGCACCGACATAAAGGCGCTCAAGGATTCGCGGCGCGAGCACGCCAAGCTGGTCGGGGCCGGGTTCAGGAAAGACAATGATCCGGCAACGGTCGAGCAGCACCGATGGCACTCCGGCAAGGGTGTTTGCCGTCATCAGCCATGACACATGCGACAGGTCGCAGGCGGATTCGATGTAGGGATCGAACCAGCGCGACGAGGTTTCCCGTTCGAACAGGCCGATCAGGACATCGTGGGGATTGCCATTATGGCGGCTGGTCCCGACTTTTTCGATCTCGTCCAAAATGACGACCGGCCCCGCCATGTCATGGCGACGGATCGCCATGACGGCGATGCTCGGCTCGCCGGACGACCAGCGTCGGGCCGTCCCGCCGATGGCGCTGTCGGACATGCCACCGCACGGCACCAGTTCGTAGGGGTCGGCAAGCTCTTCGCAGAGCCGCCTCGCCAGACGCGTCTTGCCGCAGCCCGGCGGCCCGACAAGAATGGTCGGGCGCATATGGACATATTTGCAGCCAACCATTCTCCAAAGAACGCTGTCGATCACCGATGCGGCGTAGGAAAACTCCGACAGCAGTGCTTTGCGGATCAGGGACAGGTCCGGCACTGGGGCGAGCGGTAGTCGCCGCTGGACGTATTTTTTGTATTCAACGCAGACCCGTTTTCCTTCCGACGTGGTTTCGTTACCGATCGAAGGGATGACAACAATGCCATCGACACCATCGAGACGATCGTCACCACCGAGACGATCCGCTTCGGCATCATCGGCCACCAACTGACCGACGTCATATTCATCGTCCGACGAAGATGGCTTCGTCTTGCCTCTCGGTTCGTCGGCAGGTTCCGGACGCCAAATTGCCGCTTCGAATTCTCGTTGATAGCCGCTTCGCATCCGAAGCATGGCGTATTGCGAGCCGTGAAAGACATCGTCCCTGTGCATATCGAACAGCGTACGCGCCAGCAGGCTCCAGGAAAGCGCCCGCGACAGCATCCGGCGACCGCCGTCATGCTGGATATCGCGCAAGGCCAAAGATGCCATTTCACCGGCGATCGCGCCGGCGGCTATCGGATCGCCGAATGCCGCGAGATAAAACTGGACGCGCAGCCGACAGCCGTCGGCGGGAATTCCTTTCACCGGGATCGTGCGATCCAGAACGCCTGCCACGGCCTTCACGCTTTCCTCACTCTGCTCGACCGCCAGATCCTCAAGGCAGGCAATGAGTGGCGCGAGTTCTTCACGCTCACGCTTTTTAAGGCACCGTGTCAGGCGGCCGGCATATTCCCTGATGTCGCTGCGAAGCTCGTCGCCGAAGAACGCCATGCCGCGAAGCAGTTCTTCTTCGCTGGGCAGATGCAGGCCAATCCTTGCCGCCTTCAGCCGCCGCTCGAAATGGCGCTCGATATCCGAAACCGTGGCCATAACATCCGGCCTTATGAATTGAAGCTGGAAAAGTCGGAGGGGCGACTCAGGCGATACCAACGGGAGAGCGTCCGCGCCCAGCCCATATCCTCTGACAGCAGCCAAAGATCCGATGTGGTGATCAGGCGGCCCTGACCGGGCAGTTCCGGATGCCCCGTGGAAAATCCCATCAGGCAGGGAACCACCCTGCTTCCCAGGCACCAGCGATCAAGGATCGGGCTATGGTCACCATCCATACTATCCGGCATGGTCCCGTGGCCGATACGCTCCATGTCGGCGACAAGCGATTTGAGGCGCCCCGTCTCCGACCTGAACACTTCGTTCGGTTTGGTATTCTGGGTGAATAACAGCATCTGAAAGACTCCGCCTACCGGTCAGAGGATTCGCCTGGCTGCGGATCCTCTGATTCGCTGATTCGATGGAGTCAGGAATACGGCGTCTCGAGCGTGGCGTCCGGGGCCGTTGATGCAAATTTGTTGCGATCGTCAGCGAGGGCGGGAATATGTCAACAATTTAACGCACAACAAGCCGGCATGATCGTGCCAAACGAAATGCTCCGGGCCGGCCGGGCTGCTGCCGGTATTACCCAGTCCGAACTCTCCGAACTTTCGGGAGTGGGGAAGTGCATGATTCTGCGCATCGAAAGGAACGAGCGCGTCGCCGTAAGTACGTCGCGCTGGAAACGAAGGGGGTCGAATCTACCCCCAGCGCAGACGGAAAAAGACCCGGCCTGCGCCTCCCCCTGTCTCTGCTCTCGCGTGACGATCTGAGGTTTTAGGCCGATCGCCGAATTCCCGCTCTCGCTGTATAAGGCGCCAGCCTCGGTTGGGTTGGCGCCTTATATTACGGAATACACGGGTGACGCCGCTCGGTCTTCGTTGTCGGCCGTCCAGCTTCCTGCAAATTCGAGCGGTGTCTAAAAACCAGGACACAGGTTTTCCACCACGTCGACAGCATTGATCTCAAGCTGTTCGACGTGGGCCTCAAGGCGTTGCAGCTTCGCCTCGTAATCGTCCAGGGCGCGGAAAAGCGCATGCGGGCCTAGCTGGTTCGCGGCAAGGGAAAGTTTTTCCCTGGCCCCCAGCATGTTCGCTATGAGCGTCCGGTCAATGTCGGGCAGATGCTCCTGTGAATCCGCCAACACCATCAATTTGCAATATACAGCGGCCTGCCGCCTGGCCATCGTGCTGAACACATGCAGTTTCTCGTCTATCGTCATATCGATCTCCTTGCCGGGATCGGCCCACGCCGCCCTGCAACAAGCGTCAACTCCAGGCTTGCAAGGCACACGGATATTTTCTCAGGAAAAAATCCGGCAATGGTTGTCGATGAGGTTCCTTGGCTCCATCGGCAGTACCAACGTTCCGATTGATGGCGGAGAACGGTTCGGCACGCGCCGAGACCCCCATAGTCGAGTGGGATATCGACCGACCGCCATGACCCAAGACAACGGGAATAAACTTATCGATTGCGTGGTTGGTCGCCCAACGGCCTGCTTTCTCTCGATCGCTCCTGAGAACACTGACCCCGGTTAACGCCATCGCAAGATCGAGCCTCTATGCATCGTTACGCGGGACGCTTTGGGGTACTCCGCAATCAGTTGGCCAAGCTATTCGGTGAGCAGAGTGACCTGGGATCGGTCGATACCTTTGAAGATGTGCTGGAAAAACTGGATGCCTTGATTGATAGTACCCGGCAGGTCGATGAACTTATCGCGTGGCTGTTCAAGTTACTCGCTGAAATTGAGGTCGATTGTTTTGAAAGATTGCGGTCGCACACAAAGCGATGATTGCTGCCAGTAATGGGTTTTCGGGGGGGTACGAAGAAGTGGGCTCGCGTCGCTTTCCCGCCACCGGTCGGATCGAACGCGATGGAACGATTATCAAAATCGGTTTTCGGATGGATTCTGGGTGAAAAGCCACCACGCGAGCATCCAGGCCGACGACGAAGACAGTTGAAGAGGGAATAATGACAAATTGGGTCGCCAACCAAGTCATCGCAACCGGAGCCGACCGTGCTATCCAGAAACTCCTTCTTCGTTGTTTTCCGGTCGGCGCGAACAACGAAGTCGAATTCAGCTTTGATCAGGTGATCCCCCTCCCTGAGGCGACTGAGATCGAGGAAGCCGAACTATGCAGGCAACTCTGGGACACGAGAACAGACGCTATCGATTCTACCATCACCTTTCGGGGCGAGGGCGTCATTATTTTTGAGTTTCTGACCGCTTCCAACTATCCGAACAAGATTTATCGGGCGCTGGGGGAGATGT
The DNA here is from genome assembly GCA_049647745.1 of Mesorhizobium sp. Taxonomy (GTDB): domain Bacteria; phylum Pseudomonadota; class Alphaproteobacteria; order Rhizobiales; family Rhizobiaceae; genus Mesorhizobium. Next base: position 92,471 of record JBARYG010000205.1, on the reverse strand, counting down.
TCCCCGAGCTTGATTTTGATATCGCCGCGATCGAACCCGGAGAATGCTGGGCAGTGACCGGACGCATCGTCAGCGGCAAGGCGGATTTTGATGAAAACGCTGATGAGAAAGCCGTGTATGAGCGCGTTTACAAGGCACCCCTCGAAGAATCTTGACACACGACTTCGTCCCGTTGGTCCCGGACACTGCCACAGGATGGACAAAAGGCTCGGCAGAAACATCGTACGAACGGTGCCCACAGAGCAAAGACGGACGCATCTCCAAAAGATGACCTTTACGATTAAGCTCGCAGGACTGATGTCGCCATCCAATCCTGAAGAAAAATATAGACGCTCGGCTATGGGAGCCAAACGGCCGCTTCCAGCAGTTCGGCGGTGCCATATTGCCGGCGCATAAGCGGCAGGTTGACCAAAAGTCCGCATGTTCCGTTCGCGTGATCGAGCATCTGCAACACGAACTGCGTCCTGAACGTGATCCCAAAGTAAAAATGCGCGGAACTATCCGTCCCGGTTGGGTCTATCGCCAAGCCCTCTTTATCAACCAGCCACGCATGCTGGATGGGAACGGATATTTCCCGGTCTATCGCATAACCTTCCGCATAATGAATTTCCTCGCCACTGGCTCCTATACGGGAAATCAGCACCTTCGTGGCGTTGGCGAAGCATTGGCGGGCAGGGTAGCGAGGAACCCAGGCAGGTATCTTTTCCCTGGGTTCGAACTGACGGCCAAACTGCAACAATGCAGTAGCGGCTCCGAACGTCCGTTCCGATTCGGCGAGGAACGTCAGATAGTCGATCATGGTCGTTAAGAGAGGATCGATTTTTTCGGAGCTTGGACTGTTGTTCATTCAGCGCCTGCTTTCAGGTCTGTCGTCTATGTCTATGCCGCCCTTTGCCTCGGAAGGCGGCATGAACGTGTTCCGGCGTGTCTACAATCACCGGATTCTCTTTACAAAGCTGTATAAAGGTACCGAGCGTTTCCGAACTTTCCGGTCTGTGGGACACGGCTAGGGTTGACGACGAGACGCTATCCGTCCGAGAAAGTTAACTATGACGGCCGCTCTCTCGACGCGGAGAAAATCATTTGCGCGGTCTCCTTCACGATGCGGTTACGGTGATCCTTACCGTGCCCGAACTGACAGCTCGCTTCGCAGTTGGCGATTGAAACTCAGAGAAGTCCGGCCTCAAACGAGCGGCAGTCGCTGTGTTACGCAAGCTATCCGTCATAATGCACAGAATGCTGACAGCCGGCGAAATCTTTGACGAGTTCGCCAACGTGATCACCTAAAGCCGTGGGAACATTACCAGAAAAGTCGCGATAACGTAGCTTGCCTTTCTGCATTGCGTCTTTTTCACCGGGTGCATTGAAACGTCCCTATAGGGACGTAGGTCGAGTCATTCCGCTGATGCTGCTACAGGTGAACGTCTACCGCATTCGCCCTGCGTCCAATACACTGGAAGCTCCCTTTCGCAAAAAACCCATCATTCGGCAATCCGGTATCGATCGCGCAGACAACCGTGCCCGGCAGAAATCAATCAGCGTGCAGCGCGAAACAGCGCTGCACAATATGTACTGCTTCTCAACGCATCCCCCAGTCGGACGCGACAGGCGGTCGGCCGAATAATGTAAAAAATCCTTGATTCGGGCTTGCGATTGGACAACGGCATCCAGGAATAAGGAGGACCGAATTCATTAGCCCTTGAGCCAAGGTCGCAGGGACAGTTCGTGCCCAAAGCATACGGAGCCGTCCGCGAAGACCACCCCCACACTCTGGCGGCAGACGCCTTGATTATCTTGCGCGTAGTAAATTGCCTCCTCCAACACGAGACTTTCGAAGACGGTAATCCCGTCATCGTCCGTCACACGGTAGCCGACGAGTATCTCGGAGTGTAACGCCGATGGCATCGCTTTAGCTGCGGCCGCGAGCCGGACGGCCCGATATGCCGCAATCTGCTGCCGTGAGGGATGTCGTTGGTCGGCACCGCCGTTCCCAAAAAGCTCTGCGCACTGATCGAGCAGGTCCCGATCGATATAGTGTTGTTTCACTCCCGGTGTGTCGTCGCCATCCAGTGGCTCCATCATTCTCTCGGCGACCCTGTCGATAGCCGCCATCACCTCCTCCTTCGAAGGCCTGACTTCAGCTGTGTTTTCCACGCGCCCAACTAGGTCTCCACTGGCAAGCCATAGCTTTTCCCACCGGAATGCGCGATGCCATTTTCGTTCGCTCTTGAACCGCACCTGATAGTACCTGCCCGGCACCACCCGGTTCAGTGGGGTAGAAAACAGGCCCATGTCGATCGCGGTTGTCTTTGGAAGGCCTGACCGGCGCAGGGTCTCTTTTACACTGCCCCCAGCCCCAGTCATCTTCATCGGATTGTCGCCACCCGCCTTTTGCATCCGCGGCAGCCTGTTAGGTCGCTTGTCCAAGGCTTGACCTTTCACATTGTGACACCCCGCCCGAACTAGCCGGAGAGTGTGAAGATCGCGTGTAATCCTCCGACGGCGCTTTCAATTACCCACATCATCGCTAGATTCGATTGTAATGCCGATAGCGATGCCGTGAACTCGGGCAATCGGCCAGCACCATCAAAGGCAAGGCGCGTGCGTGGTTCTACCGCATCGCGCGCGGGATCGATGACCGTCCTGTCCAGCCCAACCGGCCGCGCAAATCGGTCGGCGCAGAAGATACGTTCGCCACGGATATTTTCGAGCTTGAGCGGACGAAGGTGGAATTGCTGCCATTGGCAGCGAAGGTCTGGCGCTACTGCCAGGACCGTGACTTCTCCAGAAAGACGGTGACTGTGAAGGTGAAATATGCCGACTTTCAGACAATCACCCGCAGCAGGACACTTCATGGTCCCATCCAGAGCGAGGACGAGCTGCGCGGAATTGCGTGCGCGCTGCTGGACGCGACGTTTCCAACACCGAAAGGGATTCGCCTCCTAGGGATCACGCTCTCGTCGCTGCTGACGGAACCAGACGAAGACGCACCGCAGCTTTCGTTTCCACTGTGATCCTCGTCTGTCTGCGCCTGCGACGCCTGCTGCCGCCGGCTATCGGGCACTGTCCGATGGACGGAGCCTTCGTGCTCCTGCCGCTGCTGCAGCAATAGAATCCGACGTCGTCTGTTCGCTCTTGCGGGAACGTCAGGCGGCTATTTCAGTCCGAGCTTCTTTCTGAGCTCGGCATTCTCCTGCCGCAAGTGGTCTGCGAGCTGTCTCTTCAGTCGCTTGTTCTCTTCCTCCAGCGCAACGAGGTCCTTCAGATCATCGGCCGGCGCAGAGGATCCCGAGGCTTTTTTCCATTGGTAATAGGTCTGTTCCGATATGCCCGTCTCGCTGACAGCCGCCTTGATAGACACGCCACGGCCGATCGACTTCTCGATCTGCGCGAGCTTCTGGACACGCTCCTTTTCGGAATAGGTTTTGCGCTTGGCAAGCGCAGGCGCGGGCTGAGTATCTTCCAACTTGGATGCCGGCTTTACGGCTTCCTTTGCGACCCGCTGCCCGGGTGCCGGCTTCACTTTTTTCAGCCGCGGAGTCTTTTTCTTCGGTTCGGAGGCTTCAGCACTCGCGGGCGCGTCGGCAACGGCCTCGGCTGTTTCAGCTTCCTGCGGATCCGGCATGTTATGCTCCAATGGCGGGTTGTCGTTACCCACAACATCAATCGACAGCGCGCGTGAGTCAATCAAGGACCGCAAAGTTGGTTCATGGTGTCCAAGCTCGCGCGTTGTTTCGGCGGCGACGGCTGCAATATCCAGATTGCCCCAGATCGATTGCTTCTTCGTTGGAGCGCGCCTGTGCTTGACCTCAACGATGAAGGGACGCGTCTGCCGTCTCATGTCTTTTTCTTCCTCAATCAATAATACGCGCTACCGTCGGCTCGCAACTTTGATCGTCCGCAGCCTATGGCGCCAGCCCAACGCGATAGCGAGCGGCGATCTGCCAGAACCAGTTCTGATCGAGATCGAGCTCGCGCGCGTCTTCCACGATCGCGTCGGCCGATCGGTCGAACAGCGCGTAGCACAGTTCGGCATCGTCATGCCGGGCATGATAGGCAATACCGTCGGCGCTGATCGGGTGAGCGAAGAGCGCCGCCGACCAAGCCTGTGCCACATCATAGGGCAGGCCGCTGTGCGCGACCTCGGCGGTCGCTCCGAGGCGGGCGAGGCCCGGACCGGCGAGCCGGACCAGCGCCAGTTTTCTGCTGGCCACGAGACGGACATATGCTTTTCGTTCGAGAAGGTCCATGTCGATGAGTGTGCGCCCAGGCGTTCGCAAGAACGTCTCGGCAAATGCGCCGGCGGGCTCCTTCGCGGCGTAGAGGACGCCGTATGAGCCATCCGGCGCATTGAAGCGCCCGGTCGTCGACCTATCGAAATAGATCGGTTTCCATTTCGCCGTATAGAAGCGGTGCAGCGTCTCGCCTGTCGGGATCTCAATCAGGTTCGGCCGACGTTCGTGCAGATCTGCGGGAGGGAGCGGACCGCTCACGCCCCCTGCTCACCGTGCCTTCTGGCAGCTTCAATCACGATGTCGAGCTTGCCGGACCTTAGCAGGTCGACAGGCTTGCGATTATCAAGCCTGGCATCCGGACGGGAAAGGAAATTGAGGACCGTCCATGGGTTGCTGGTCTGCAAGGCGTCACGAACCGCCTTCAGCCCCGGCACGACTGCGCCATCCCGATTGAACTGAAGTGTCGGGTAGCTGCGACGGTTGCTCGGACCGGGAACGGCGAGGATCGAGCCTTCCTGCACGCGCTTGTCGACCGCTTGGCGCGACACGCCGCGCATCAATGTGCGGACCTGGTCGAGATCATAAGCCCCGCCCGCGTCTCGCAAATCCTCCTGGGCGATGCGGATGCCCTCGAGCATCGCGCGACTACGCGCGTCGGGCTCGAACGCCGTCTTGTCGACGAACGACTGCCGTTCACTACGATCCGGGTCCGGTTCTCGCTCGACCACCTCGGTAACACGCGCAAGGTGACCGCGAACGGTCTTCCTGATCTCCTGAACCGATTCAGGCCTCGACGACACGATCGCCACCCTGGCGCCAGCCGGCAACTTGAGCTTCGACAATGCCTTTACGGGATCGCCTTTCATGGTGAACATCGTAACCACGCCCTTTGACGCCACGTCCCGCGTTTTCGCGGGAAGGGTTTGCGTAGGGGATTGCGCCTTGCCAGCCATCGAAACTCTCCTTCACGCGCAATATAGTCGTTGGAGCAACATTGTCAACCGAAGCAACATTGACACATACCAATCCGACCGTGAACCCACTGCCGCGATGAACGGCATTTCGGTCGCGCAGCGTCAGCCTAGCTGGCATTGTCGATGATCGCGGCCGTCGCCATCAGAGGCTCGACGATCGGACCGCGCAACAGCTTGGGGTGATAGAAACCAACAGAAAAACCGGAAAAAAGCAGGAACCGCCTTGGCCTCCGTTCTCAGAATCGTAATGTTCCAAGCCGCCGCTCTCAGGGCGCATTTTCGAACAGTCGATCACTGAACTCGAAGCGTTGGAAGCGGAAGCCGAAAGCCGCCCGTCGATCACCAAAGAGTCCAAGCGTGCAGATTCCGACGTAATCCGGCTGGGCATTCCAACTTGAAGCCGGCCATCGTTCCGACGTGAAGCCGGCCACCATTCCGATCAATATCCGGCCACTTTGATGGACTGAATACACACCATCTGGGTCAGCAACTTTGGCATGACGGTCCTTTTGAACAGTTATCGGGGTTCATTGAGCCGGAACAAAAAAATGTGGCCCAAGCTCCGACGCCGGAACATCAAGATATCTGTGTAATCAGCGAAGAAAATCCGCTTGCCGAATAGACCGCAATTTCCGGAGCACGGAAGGGAACAAGTACGATTTACCGGGTTGCCTTCAGTAACTCCTCCATGTCGACACGCAGTTCCAGTCGTTGGCGCTCTTCCGGCCCGCTGTCACGGTCAGGCTCCTGCCCGCTCCGCTCGGCGGCCGCCAAGCCACATGCGAACGATATCTTTGCCAATGCGGCGAGCATCCGGATGACGCCGTGTTTGGTGGCCTGCCGGCATGGGCGCGGAACTGGACCATACTGACGCGACGCCTGGGACGGCATGCCGGACCTGTTGAAACATCAGCGAACCCCGACGAGCCGACTGACACGTGCAGGGCCATAGGCGAGTCCGCTTGTGATGGTTGGGGAAAGACGGTTAGATCGGGGACGGCTTAGAGAATCCGGGGAGATGGAGACATGAGTGCTCGGCGGCGCGTTGCTCGACAGCTTGAGCGCGCAGCGAACGACATCGGTAATGTTCCACGCCATGAGTTGCAAATTCTCCTGAGACAAGCCGCGCTGCTTCTGCGCAACCTCCCTGAACCGCCCGACGAGGAATGGATCCCCTTCAGACGTGGTGATGGGCATAATGATGACCCCGGAGCGGCTTGAACGATGCCGGTCCGTCATCCGCTGGACGCCGAACACGCTGGTTCGGTATTTTGGCTACGACGTGTCGCTGGTTTGGGCCTGGCTCAATGGTCAAGCCAAGATCCCGGCAGATGTCGGTTTGTGGATCGAAGCCGTCGCGCAAGCCCATGAGGCGGCCGAGACGCTAAAGCCGTAGGGGCTCAAGGGGAAACGGGTGCGGGCACCGTAGCAAACGACCCCGGCTGCCTCCAATCCCGCTCCGGCGGCTTTTTTTGTTGCGCCATGTCAACCCGTACACATCGACATCCTGCTCTCGAACGCGGGTGGCAAGCCGAGTGAAATCGCTGTCGGACGATACGAGACAGAAGCCATCGAACCGCCCGCTGTGGAGAAGATCCATGGCGTCGATCACCAAGGTGATGTCGGAGGCGTTCTTGCCCGTCGTATACGCGAATTGCTGCTGGGGGATGATCGCGTGCTTCGAGAGAATGTCTGCCCGCCCCTTCGAGCGGGCGCTGGAGAAATCACCATAAATACGGCGAACGCTGGCCTCCCCGATCTTGGCGATTTCCTCGAGCAATCCGTCGGCAATCTTGGCCGAAGCATTGTCGGCGTCGATCAGTACGGCGAGGCGTGGAGATCGGTGTTCAGTCGGCATAGAGGTTTTTCGTTTATTTCGTATGGAGAGCATGCCACCACAACGATATCGTCGTGTCGTGGGCAGACAAAAAGGCGGCATCGGGTGCAAACGCACGCCATGCTTCGCGATGCTTTTCCGATGCCGTGGTGAGCACGGGCTTACGCGCAGCAAATGCGGCCTTGAATGCTGGTACTAATCCCTGTCCCATAGCTTCCAGCTTACCGAACTTGCTGAGCACCACGACTTCGCTCGCAGCGATCTGATCGAGGAGCGATGTGCAGGCATCATCGACACCTGCGGCATCGAGGTGACACGATGTACCGCTAGGAGCGGTCTCAAGAAAGATCGGATGTGGTCTGCCGGAAACGATATCGCGTAAAATACCGGCGCTACAGGTGCGGTCAGGCAGGCCATGGGCCTCGCTGACGACACCGACAACCTTAATGCCAACGGCTCGCCATCTGGCAGCAGTGGACACGAACAATGCTTGGATGGCCGCGCTGTCATCTCCGGTGACAGTGGCAATTTTAGCTGATCCCATCGGGCGTTTCATCGGCCGCCCCGTGAAATGTCAGAAATGACGCCCATCTGCTCCGTCTCCTTTGCCGTAATGGCTACAGCTTTACTTTTCCAGCCCTGTTTCCTGTGTTTACGGCATCCGACGAAATGGCCTACCGTCACGCCGGACGTAATAGGAACCTTAGCCGCTCATGATTAGACCGTCGAGGACCAGATCGGATACTCTGGTGAATGAAAGCTTCGGAGTCGCTGACCTCGGTGGAAGCACTATGTGCGCAAACGGCGTGAAGCTGCTGATCTACTTCCGCGACGATGACGGGATCAACCTGCGAAATCGGGCGGCTGAGCTGCGCTTGCCCCGGTGGCGGGTGCCGTAAAAGCTCGCCACCAGGTCAATGCTGCCACATGGACAACAACACCGGTCAGATACACTGCCACTGACGTAGCGCCACGCTTCCTGTCGCCTATGCCTGGTGGGCAATGGAGTGGGGGACGGCTGGCAAGAGTTTCACCCAAATGGCCTTATCCGCTATTTAACTAATGTAGCCCACCGTTGCTGAATTGGTGTTCTGCACGGGGTAGTAGAATGACTGATCTTGGCGACGAGGACGACGAACTTCCGAAGCCAAGCCTATTTCAGCGCTGCCGGGCAACGATAAGACCCGGGATGCTATTTGCCTCACCGATTATTGCCCCGCCCTGATACGGAATCCCTGACCGCCCCTATCCAGCACACTCCTGCCAACCTCACGGCTGCCCAACAAGCCTCCCGGACGGTAGATCAGCACGAAGAGCACCAGCACCGCCACCACTACCTGCGAGAAACCGTAGAGCCCCAGCCCCTCCTCCAGTGGCCTTAGCAGGTAGTTCAGGGCGGTTAGGCCCACTGCCGCCACCACTGCGCCGGTGATGCTCCCCCAACCACCGATGACGATCATCACCACCAACTCAAACGCCAGCATCACGTCGAAGGACGCGGGCGTGATCACGGTAACGATATGGGTCCACAGACTGCCGGCCACTGCGGCGAAAAACGCGCCGAGGCAGAAGGCCAAGAGACGCAGCCGCGTAGTGCGGACGCCGACGCAGGAAGCAGCCAACTCATCTCCCCGGATGGCAAACATCGCGCGGCCTAGTGACGAGGACTTCAGCCGCCAGGCCGTGTAGATGGTTATCACAACCCAAGCATAGACCCACCAGATGCCAGTGAGCTCGGGCAGCCCGTAAAGCCCCAGCGAACCGCGTGTGTATTGGTCGAAACTGGTGGCAAGGCTGGCAATGATATAAATGAGCCCTATGGTTGCTACCGCGAGATAATGCCCCTTTAGACGCAACACCGGCAGGCCCACCAGCACCGCCACCAGCACGCCCACGGCTCCGGCCAGCAGTAGAGAGGGCAGGAAGGGCCAAGCTGGCATTTCCAATAGCCAGCTTGGCAGGTCCGGCAGCAAAAGCTGCTTTTTCACCGGCGCCATGGTCAAAAGAGCTGTCGCATAGCCACCAAGCGCCATAAAGGCAGGGTGGCCGAGCGAGAACAGGCCGGTGAACCCGTTGGTAAGAGTCAGACTGACGGCAAGGATTACATAGATGCCGGTGATCTCGATCACCGAGAGCGCATAATTGCCGAGAAACCGCTGCGCCACCGCAACCGTCACCGTCGCCCCGACCAAAAGCAGAAACGTCCGGTATCTGGCCAGCCCCGCCATCATGCGCGTTCGTCCACGCTACGGCCCATCAGGCCGTTTGGCAGCACCAGCAGCACGAGGATCAGCAGACCGAACACGAAGGCGTCGCGCAGACTAGAGTATTCAGACGGCAGCAGTCCCACGAACAACACCTCAGCCAAACCCAGCAGCAGCCCGCCCAGCATGGCCCCGGTGATCGAACCGACCCCACCGATCACAGCCGCGACAAACGCTTTCAGCCCCGGCACAAACCCCATCAGCGGGCTAACCTGCCCGTATTTGGAGCCCCACATCAGCCCCGCCACCGCCGCTAGCGCGCTGCCGATAGCGAAAGCAAGCGCGATAATGCGGTCGCTGCGAATACCCAAAAGCCGCGCCATGGCCAGGTTTTCGGCAGTTGCGCGCATGGCAAGGCCGACTCGGGTGGCGCGGGTAATCACCTGCAGTCCCACCACTAACGCCACGGTCAAAACGACGATCATCAGGTCGATCATCTGTAGCGAGATGCCACCGAATTCAAGAAGCTGCGAGAGATAGGCCGGCACATGAAAGTTACGAGGCTGCGCCGAAAGCGTCATCAGCGCCATGTTCTCGATCACAATCGCCACAGCCAGAGAGGCGATGAAGCCCGTCACTTGCGGGCTGCCACGCATGGGACGAAAAGCAGCGCGGTCGATGATTACTCCCGCCAGTGCCCCCATCGCCAGCACCGCCAGAATCACTAGGGGAAAAGGCAGCCAAGGGACCGCGACCAAACCCACCGTCAACATTGCGCCGATCATCATGATATCGCCAAAGGCAAAGTTGATCAGCCGCACGATACCGTAAGTAATCGAGAAGCCGACTGCAACCAGTGCATACATACTGCCAAGGATCAGTCCGTTTACCACCTGCGCAAGGATGTAGGAGAGGGTCATGCCGTTCCTAGATAGGCCTCCCGGACACGAGGGTTGTCCATCAGTTCGTGCCCGGCACCCTGCAGCACGATGCTCCCGATCTCGATCACATAACCACGGTCGGCCAGATCCAGCGCGGCGGCAGCGTTTTGCTCGACCAGCAGCACGGTCATGCCGCGTTCGCGCCGGATATGTTCAAGCAAATCCATCACCCGCTCAGTCATTTGTGGCGCAAGCCCCAGCGACGGCTCATCCATCAGCATTAGCCTCGGCCGGCTCATCAAGGCACGACCGATCGCCAGCATCATCTGTTCGCCGCCCGAAAGTTGACCGCCAGACAGCCGCCCCCGCTCGCGCAGGATAGGGAACAGTTCCCAGACCTCGTCAAGATCGCGTGCGATCTCCTCCTTGTCAGGGCGCAGATAAGCGCCGAGGCGCAGGTTCTCGATCACGCTGAGGTCGCGGAAGATCTGCCGCCCCTCGGGACATTGTGAAATGCCCAGCGCGACGATTTCTTCGGGCGGGCGGTTTCCGATTTCGACCCAAGGTGCCGAGGGTGAAGGACGAAAGCGTACATGACCCGAGTGCAGGCGTAAAAGTCCCGATATAGTCGAGAGCGTCGTGGTCTTACCCGCCCCGTTCGAGCCTACGAGGGTGGCGATCTCGCCCGCGTCGACCCGTAGGCTGATCCCCTTCAGCACATGGGTGCGACCGCGATAGACATGCACATCGGTAAGCTCAAGCATGGCTTGCCTCGCGCCGCCGCTTGCCGCTCCCCAGGTACGCCGCCACAACCTCAGGGTTGGCGCTGACCTCCTGTGGGGTACCGCTCGCCAGAAGCTGGCCGTGGTTAATGACAATCAGCCGCTCGCAGATGCTCATGACCAGCTTCATGTCATGTTCGACCAGCAGTACCGCCAGTCCAAGGTCTCGGCTGAGCGCGCGGATGGTCTCGCCTAGTTGCTGCGTTTCCTGCGGGTTCATGCCCGCCGCCGGCTCGTCGAGCAGCAACAGCACGGGCTCGGTCGCGAGTGCGCGCGCTATCTCGACCAGTCGCTGGTCTCCGTAGGGCAGGTTCGAGATCAGATCCTCGGCGCGATCGGCCAGGCCTACGGTCGCCAGGGCCTCGCGGGCGCGGACGCGGATATCACGCTCGGCCTTGCGGGCTGCGGGAAGGGTGAGCAAGCCGGCAATCAGCCCCGCACCATGACGCATGTGCAACCCCACCGCCACATTGTCGGCCACTGAGAGGTCGGGGAAAAGGCGGATGTTCTGGAAAGTGCGACACATACCCAAGCGCGCGTTGTCGGCCGGAGTGTCGCCGCCTATGTCCTTGCCACGAAAGCGGATGCGGCCGCCGGAGGGCGCAAGTACGCCACTGACAAGGTTCAGAGTTGTCGTCTTTCCCGAGCCATTGGGTCCAATCAGGCCGACCAGTTCACCACTGTTTACGTACCCGTCCAGATCCGAGACGGCACGCACGCCGCCGAACACCTTCTCCAGCTTCTCCATCTGCAGGAGAACTTCAGCCACAAGACGCCCTCCGCATGTTCAGCCGGCCTTCGGAGTTGGCACCTGCGCGATGAAGCTGCGCGCGATGTCGTCGCGAGTCATGAATGCTACATCTGGCTTGCTCAGCGCATAGGTAATGAACTCGCCAAGGCCATGGGTGCGCGCCGGATTGCCCGAGACACGCGGATGCAGGCCGATCGACATCATCCGCCCACAGTCGTCGCCATCGTCCAGTAACTGGTCCAGCGTACGTTTCAGCACGTCTACGAAATCCGAGGGACCCGCATACCCGGTGCCCATGATGTAACGTGCGTCATTGGTGACCAGAGAATAAGGGAGGATGAGATGCGTCTTGCCACCCATCCTAACCCAGAATGGAATGTCGTCGCCGTAATAATCCGAATCGTAGAGGAAGCGACCGTCTTCTATGAGCAGTTCGCGCGTGTTGACCGACATTTCGCGGCAGTACCACCCTACGGGTTGTCTGCCCAGCGTCTTCTGAAACGACTCCATCGCCATTGCAATCAGGTCGCGCTCTTCAGCGCGCGAATAGTCGTAGTGGTCGATCCAGCGATAGCCGTGGCCGACGATATCGTCGCCGCGCTCATTCATCTTGGCTGCCACGTCGGGGTTGCGCTCCAGCGCCACCGCCGCACCAAAAATGGTGGCGGGGACATTGTAACGGTCGAACAGGCGAAACAGCCGCCAGATTCCTGCGCGCGAGCCGTATTCATACATCGACTCCTTGGCCAGGTCGCGCATTGTGTCAACTTCGAACGGCAGCTCGTACATGCCGTCGTTCTGCCCATCGCCCATGGCGAAGGTCTTCTCGGAGCCCTCCTCATAGTTCACCACAATATTGATGGCGACCTTGCAACCGTCCTTCCAGCGAATCTTTGGCGGGTTAGGACCATAACCTGCGATCTCACGCTTTGGACCTGCTATTTCCGTAAGGTCGTCATTGCGATACCAGTGATTCTTGGAGAGCTGTGGATCCATGTGGTCCCCCCCTGCCTGAAACGATGCCTGCCCTACCCTGCCCCGTGCCGCCGGTGGCTCCGACCAGTGGCCAGGAACATCGGTTTTCCGGCTCGCTCAAGCGAGCCAGCATGGTAGGTTCAGGGGCTGACTGAGGTAAGCAGCGACACCTGCCCCTTGTTCACCTTCATGATTGCCACCGGCTTCAACGGGATGTTGCTGTCACCACTGTAGCGGATATCGCCGGTTACGCCCTGGTAGCCATCGGTAGCCGCCAGTGCCGCCCGGACAGCCTCGTGGTCGGTCGAGCCGGCACGTTTGATCGCGTCGGCCAGAAGACCGATACCATCATAACCCAACGCGGCGAATGTGTTCGGCGGTGGTACCCCATAAGCGGCCGTGAAGGCCGTGTCGAAGCTCTTCGCCCGGTCGGGAACCAGCGCGGCAGTAGTGTAAAGGATGTCGTCGGCCATCTCGGGGCCGGGCACTTCAGTCAAGAGCGGCGTGTCCAGACCGTCGCCACCCAGGATTGGCAGATTAAGCCCGGCGCTACGCACCTGCTTCACCATTACGCCCACCGTATCCGGACCCGACGAGAGGTAGAGCGCATCTACGTCCCCGGCCTTCGACTTTAGCCGCGTCACCTGCGCCGAAAAATCCTGGTCGGAGGTGACGAAATCCTCGGTCAGCACGATCTCGCCACCCAGCTTCTCGAACCGCTCTTGGAAGTATTTCGCCAGCCCCACAGCATAATCCATGGACTTATCCCGCCAAAGTACGATGCGCTTCAGCTTCAAATCGTTATAGGCGTAGTCGGCCATCGCCCAAGCCTGCACGTTGTCACCGAAGGGTACGAGGAACAGCTCGTTGCCTACAATCTCGGGCAGCGAGGGTGCGGTGGCGCCGGTGGTCAGGAACGGGATGCCGGCCTTCTGAAACTCAGGCGCCGCAGCCAGAACGAAGGTGGTGTCGCTGTAACCGATACCGGCGACGACGTTAGGCTCTTCGACCGCGCGCTTGGCGGCGGTAGCCGAATCGGCCTGCTTACTCTTGGTGTCGTAGGAGATGATGTTCAGCATCTGGCCACCCAACACGCCGCCAGCATCGTTGATCTCCTTCACCTTCAGCTGGGCGCCTTGCAAAGTAGGCTCGTCCAGCGAGGCCTGGCTGCCGGTCAGGTTAAACAGCCCCGCCACACTGATAGTGTCGGCAGCTGAGGCCGCCCCCGAAGCTAAAAGCAGCGACAACGATGCAGCAAACAGGAACCTTTTCATCTCCCCCTCCATTCAAGATGGCCGATACCACCAATCCCCGAAGCCTACACTTCAATTCATCATCGATGCAATGTCTAAACCGGACACCCAATGCAATGTCGCCGTCTGGACAACCTCAATCTCCGAGGCCTGCTGGGAGATTTTAACGCGCAAGGGGTCGGTCGAGGCACGCTTTGGAGAATAGGCCACGAGCAAGTTGTTCGAGCAATCGTCAGTTTCGAAACCGGAGCAAGATTGGCTGGGTAAGACCGCCACGCTCGATTCCCCGGCGCGATCCGGTGAAGCCGTGCAGCGAGGCAGCAGGCTGATACCGAGCACCTTGCAGCGCGCGAAACCCGGGCGGCGCGGCTGAAACAGTAGGGATCGACCGGTTGGATGTGGACCATACCGTCAACGCGGTTTACAGTACGCACAATTGGACATCGTTTGCGGTCGGAAAACTCGTTGCCAGATCCGATCAGATGATGACGGCGCTAGGAACGTTCGAGATCATAATTATCGGCCGCAGCTCACATGGGGCCATATCGCACGAAGGGCGCGGATCCGGTCATCGCCACCGCCCAGATCGTGTCCGGACCGCAAACGATTGCCGGCCCCAACATCTCGCTTCTGCAGGCTGCCGTGATTTCTACCACGCAAGCTCATGGCGGTGACACGCGGAACGTCATCTTCGAGCAGGTCGTCGTGCGTTGCGGCGAGGCATCGGATCAACCCCGTCCAATCGTCAGGAAACCGGTGCAGGGATCAGCACCGTGCTTTCCGGGTCCCAGCACAAAACGACGTCCTGCCCTTCGGACAGTCTCTCGCCACCATTGTTCTGGACGATCACCTTGATCGTCTTGCCTGCACGATCGACAAAGTAGGTACTGCTGTTACCGGCAAAGATGCGTTTCGAAATCCGCCCCTCAAGCGCATTTCCCGTGACCGGGCGGGAGACGGCAGCGGCAATCCGGATACGCTCTGGCCGCACGGCACAGATGGCTTTAGCACCGGGCGCCGGACCGACCCCGGAGTTGGTAGTGATCGCCGTGCCGTCTGGCAGCCGAATGCCGCTTTCCGTCGCATCCCCACGCAGGATATTAGCATCGCCGAGGAAGGTGGCGGCGAACTCGCTCTTCGGGCTGTCGTAAATGTCCTCCGGCGGCCCTTCCTGTACCAGGCGCCCATCGCGCAATATGCCGATGCGATCGCTCATCGTCAGCGCTTCTTCCTGGTCGTGGGTTACGAAGATGGTGGTGATGCCGACCTCGCGCTGGATGCGCTTCAGTTCGACCTGCATGTCTACGCGTAGCGCCTTGTCGAGCGCGCTCAATGGTTCATCGAGCAATAGTACGCGCGGCTTGGTCACGATGGCGCGGGCCAGCGCCACGCGCTGGCGCTGGCCGCCCGAAAGCTGATGCGGGCGGCGCGCGCCCAGTTTGCCGAGTTGCACAAGGTCGAGCGCGCGTTGCACCTCGCGGGCAATATCGGCCTTAGCCTCGCCGCGCACCGAAAGGCCGAAGGCGACGTTGTCGGCGACGCTCATATTGGGAAACAGCGCATAATTCTGGAACACCATGCCGATACGCCGCTTCTCGACCGGCACCCGCTCGACGCCCTCGCCGCCAATGACGATGCTTCCGCTATCGGGAAAATCGAAGCCGGCGACCATTCTGAGCAACGTGGTCTTGCCGCTTCCCGACGGACCGAGCAGCCCATAGAAGCCGCCGTCCGGAAAGGCGATGGAAACGTCGTCCAGCGCTTTCGTCGCGCCGAAACTGCGGGAAACGCCTGCAACCTGAACTTCAGCCATTACTTTTCCCCTCCGAACTTGAAGTGCCGGGCGGTCAGCAGCATCAGCGCCATGGAGATGACGATAATTACGGTCGATACCGCGTTGATTTCGGGTGTGAAGCCCTTGCGGATGGCTGCATAGATTTCGACCGGCAGCGTCGTCTGCCCCGGCGTCGACAGGAAGTAGGAAACCACGAACTGGTCGAACGACACGGCGAAGGCAAACAGGCCACCGGCAATGACGCCCGGCATGATCCATGGCAGCGTGACGCGCCTGGTCACCTGCCACTGGTTGGCGCCGAGCGAGCGCGCCGCCTCTTCCAATTCAGGCGCGAAAGTCTGCAGGCGTGCGGAAACGACGACGATCACATAAGGCAGCGCCAGCGCCACATGGCCGAGCAGGATCGCATGCAGCCCCCGACCGATGCCTATCGCGAAGAAAAAGATGAGCATTGCGGTACCCGTGATCAGCCACGGTATGGCGATCGGCGGAAACAAAAGCGCCTGCAAGAATTTCTTGCCGCGAAACTCGTAGCGGTAAAGCGCCAGCGAGGCCGCCGTGCCCAAAACGGTGCTGATGAGGGTCGTGATAACCGCAATCCTGATGCTGTTCCAGGTCGCGGTTATCAACTGGTCGTTCCCCATCAGCGCAACATACCATTGCGTCGTCCATTCGAACGGCAACTGGTAGAAGGGCGAGACGTTGAACGACATCAGCGCCATAATGACGATCGGCAGGTAGAGGAAGGCGAGCAGCAGCCAGATATAGATGCGGCCGAGCCATTCGAGCACGCGCGTCAGCGCCATCACGCGGCCCTCCGCAACACGGGTGAGACCGCCGACAGGATGATGAGTACGACGGCGAGCAGGATGAACGACAAGGCGGCCCCAAGCGGCCAGTTGAACACGGAGACGAACTGGTCCTCGATCACCGTGCCGTAGAAAGTTCCGGTGCGGCCGCCCAGAATGCGTGGCTCCATGAAGGAACCGACCACAGGCACGAAGATGAGCGCCGATCCGGCAATCAGCCCCGGCATCGACAGAGGAATGATCACCCGCTTCAGGATTTGCAGCCGCGAGGCCCCCAACGAGCGCCCCGCTTCGATGAGCGAATCGTCAATGGCCTGTATTGTGAGGTAACAGGTCAAGACCATGTACGGCACATAGGAATGTACCAGCCCGATGATCACCGCCGGATAGGAATACATCAGGTCGATGCTGATCCTGAACGGCAGCACGGCATTCAGCACGCTATCGAGAATGCCACCCTCGCGCAGCACCATTGCCCAGGAAAAGATGCGCACCAGCCCGTTGCTCCAGAACGGCAGGATGACAAGCAGGAAGATCGCCTCGCGGCTGCGCCCCTTGAGCACCTTGGCAAGCACGTAGGCGGCAGGGTAGCCGATGACGACGCACCACAACGTGACCTCAAGACCGAGCCGCAGCGAGGCCAGCAGCAGCGTCGCGTACAACCCCTGGGAGAAGAAGGTCGCGTAATTACCGAGCGTGAACGACCACGATTTCCCCGACAGGGGCAGGTCGGTCATGAAGGAGAAGAACACCATGGCCGACAGCGGCAGGAAGATCGCTACGGTCAGCCACAGATAGGCCGGCAGTAGCAGGGGTGCCGCCGATCTCAGTCCGCTGCGCGACCCGGGCCCAACCTGTCCAGCCATGATGCCCTCCTTGCGAAAGACGCCGCTACTTCACCTCGACCTTCAGTTTCTGCCACAGCGCCAGATAGGCCTCACGCTGCGCATCGGTGATCGGCGCCTGGAACTGGATGCGCTCGGCGACCGCCGGATCGCCCATCACCTTGCGGTTGAACGCGTCCTCGGGAAGTGCCGCGACCGCCTTTGTATTGGCCGATACCGGCGCGCCCACCTTGGTGTCCCATTCGACATAGAAGCCGGGATCGATCATGTAGTTGATGAAGGCCTCAGCGCCGGCGACATTCCTGGAGCCCACCGGAATGGAGAATGCATCCAGCCAAGCGACCGCGCCTTCCTGCGGAATGACCAGCGAGACCGGCAGCTTGAAATGCGTCTTGGCGCGGTCGGCCGATCCGCTCCAATAGGTGCCGATGTCGATCTGGTTGGAGGCGACCATCTGGTTCCAGTCGTTCTCGGAACTCCAGAACGTCTTGATCTGCGGCATCAGCGACGCAAGTTTAGCCTTCACCAAATCCATGTCCTTGATGTCGTTTATATTCTGTCCGGTGGCGATAGCGCCGAACTGAACCGCTTCGACAGCATCGTCGCGAATGACGACACGGCCCTTGTGCGCCTCGTTCCACATCTCAGTGATACTGGTCGGTGGCGTATCGAAGGCTTTGTCGTTGATGGCAAGCGCGGTGAGGCCCCATACCCATGGCACGCCGTAAACTTTGCCGTCATGGTTCAGCATCGGCGAACCCGCCTTGTCTGCGCTGATATCGGCATAGTTGGCCAGCTTCGACACGTCGATCGGCTGGATCAGCTTTTCCGCCATTGCCTGGTCGTTGAAGGCGGCATTGATCATGACCACGTCATAAAGGCCGGGATTGGTCCGGACCTTGGTCAGCATTTCCTGTTCGGAATTGAAGAAGTCGTTGACCACCTTGTGGCCGGTAGCCTTCTCAAAAGCCTCGATCGCCCAAGGCTCGTCGGCGCCGTAGCCCTTCCAGTTGAGAACGTGGATCTCGTCGGCCTTGACGGCAAATGCAGAGGTTAAGACGGCGGCGGCCGTCAAGAGTGCAGTCAGTGCTGGCATGCGCATGTTCGTTCCTCCTTGTGTTTGTCCGGTTTCCGGCTTGACGGTCGTATAGCTGTCAGGCAGGGGTTTCTTCGCTCCTGTCGCGCGTCGGCGCGGATCGGCCGGCACGGCGCAGGAATGTCTCGATGGCACGATGGTCGGGCGCCGACGAGCCGCCGTGGCGGGTAACGGAGAGCGCCGCTGCCGCGTTGGCGTAACGCGCTGCCTCGAAGGCCGGCACGCCACGTGAAAGCGCGCTGATGAAAGCGCCGATATGGGTGTCGCCAGCGCCGTTGGTATCGACGGCGGCGACCTCGAAGCCGGGTATGGCCCGCGCCTCGCCATTGGCCAGCCGCACAAAGCAGCCTTTCGCGCCGGCACGGATCACCACCCCCTCGGCCTTGGGGCAGTACGCTTCCAGCAGCCGTGCCGCGACCGTTTCCATATCGCCAGCGCCGGTGATCTCGGCGGCCTCTGCCGTGTTGCAACTCAGCCATGTGGAGCGGGCAAGCACCCGTTCGAGGACGGAACGCGGAATGTCGGCGATGACAGGGGCTGGGTCGAAGACGAAGGGCACGCCGGACGGCAGCGCCTCGATCCAGTCGACAAGCGCTTCGCGGCTTGACGGATAGCTCAGCGTGTAGCCGGACGAGAATACCCAATCTCCCGGCAGGACCGACACCGGCGCCAAAAGATCCGGGCTGAGAATGCCTTCGGCACCGGGCCAGGACACGAAGGTACGCTCGGCGTCACTGCTGATCAGCGCGACACAATTGCCGCTATCCATCAGCGGCGACGGCGGCGTCAGCGTCTCGACACCCTCCGTGGCGAAGGCCGCGCGCAGGAAATCGCCGTTCGGTCCGCTGCCGAGTTGGCCGCCGAAGACAACGGTCATGCCTGTCCGAGCCGCCGCGACCATCATGTTGAAGCCGCCGCCGGCGATCCGGGCAAAGCTCGACGCCGTCTTTTCCGTACCCGGCGCGGGCAAGGCGTCTATGCGATAGACATAGTCGACGACAGCACTGCCGACATGAACAAGCCGCGCGGTCATGGCGCTGCAACCCTGGCGGAACCAACCCTTGCCGAGCGCAACGCGACGAGGTCACCAGCCAGTGCCTCCACCTGCGTGATGTCGAACCCCTTGAGGCTGGCGATGAACTTCCTTGGCAGCTGTGAAAGCCCGGCGCAAGCGCCGGCCATACCGGCGGCGATAGCGCCGATCGTATCGGTGTCACCGCCGAGATTGGCGCTGATGACAGCCGCCTGCCACGGATCGCCCGCAGCTATCTCCAGTACGGCAAAAGCCGCTGGAATCGATTCCTGCGAGGCCACACCCGTACCGACAAGGCTGGTGATCTCACGGATCGCTTGCGCAATAGACTTGCCGCGGACGAGTTCCTGCGCCCAGGCGACGCGCGCGGCGATGTCACCGCCGGTGACCCAGTGGCCGAGCGCTGCGCCGCGCTGCGCCGCCGCGACCGCGCTTTGCGAGGCGGCACGCCAGTCGCCGCCCGCGACGCCGCAGCTAACGGCAGCAGCAACGGCAGCAGCCGAGGCAATGGCGATCGAGGTGTTATGTGTGGCTCGACAGGTTTCCGCAACCTTGGCGACAAAAGCATCCAACGGTTCGAGCGGCATCATGATGCCGACCGGCGCAATCCGCATCGCCGCGCCATTGGTATCGCCTAACCTGCCGGCCTCTTCGGCAGGCACACCATTGTTGATGGCATCGATGGCGCGCTTGGTCGACGGGCCGAGCAAGTCGTAGCTGCCCCGCGCCTTGACGTCGCGCTCCCACACGAGCAGCGCGTTGACCCAGCGCGCATGGTCGAAATCGTCGGGGGATTCGACCAGGATCCGACCGAGCAGCAGCGCCTGTTCGGTGTCGTCCGTGATGGTTCCGGCCGGAAGTCCCCTCGACACGGGATGATCGTCAACCGGAATGACGAAACCCTCTACATGCCCATAAAGTTCGGCAATGCGGTCCGGTGACAAAAGCTGCGTCGGCATGCCCAACGCATCACCTAAAGCGCCGCCGACGAGCGCGCCCATTGCCCGATCGATTGTTTCGAGCGACGCCAAGCCCATGCCTAGAACTCCAGATGAAGCGCAAAATGCGCGGGATTTAGCAGACTGGTCACATATTCAATCACCCGGCCGTCAGCGGCGCGCGTCAGCCGCCTCGTGCGCAGGAACGGCGTCTTTTCCGGGTAACCAAGAATGGTTGCGTCCTCCGTGCCAAGCAGTTCGACGTCGACCCATTCCTCGCCGTGGTCGGGAACCAGCCCGGCGCCCCGCAGCGTCTGGTGCAGCGAACCCTCGCGCAATCCGCGCAACGGTATGTCCTCCAGCTCAGCCAGCAAGGGGATGCGGCTGCGCTCGATGGAGATGGCGCGGCCGTTATCCGCATTGCTGCGTACCCGGTCGACCGCGATGAACGATAGATTTTCCACCCCGAGCCGCGCGGCCAACGCCTCGTCATCGGTGATTTCCAGCCGCAGCGTCCGGGTTTCGAGGTTCGCGCCGGCATCGGCGAGTGCACGCGACCAACCAACCGCATCGTCCACCTTCTTGCCGTCAAACGTGACGAATGAGCCGATGCCTACCTTGGTGGTGATCAGCCCGCGATTGGAAAGCTCCTCGAGCCCCTTGCGCACCGTATTGCGGCTTACCGAGAAGCGCTGCACCAGTTCGCTCTCGCTTTGCAGCCGATCGCCGAAGACGAGTACGCCCGAACGGATATCCTTCTCCAGGGCGATAGCTATCCGCTCAGGCTTGGCCGTGCCGGGAGAAAGGAGCGGAGCCGACCGCATGATATGCTCACTCGTTTAATGAACCTGTTTAATCCTGTTCATTTTCCGAGCGGTTGTCAATGCCTCTTCAGTTATACCAACGGCCGCGATTTCTGACTCTTTCGTGATTTAGGCGGATTCCTTGAGTTCGAGGTGAGCATGGAGGTAGGTCTGGGTCGTCTCGATCGACTCATGGCCCAGCCAAAGTGCTATCACCGAGCAATCAACGCCCGCTTGCAGCAATTCCATGGCAGCGGTGTGCCGCAGAACATGCGGTGAAATCCGCTTCGATCGGAGCGAAGCGCAGCCACCGCGTGCTTGTGGCCGCCCGCCTGCAAGGCTCCTTCAGCCATGACCGTCATGTCGGATGGGTGGGAGATCGGAAGCGCAGACGATGACGGACGGACAAGCGGACCTGAACATACTGGCGGGTACCGAAATCTTCCGCTCGCTGCCGGGGAGGCCATCGACGAGGTCCGTCGGACGGCTGGCCGCACCATCGGCAAACGGTGAAGCCGTCTATGGCCGATTGGCTATGTCTCTCCCCAGCGCGTCAATGCATTGCCGGGATCGATCCCCGCCCAGTTGATGAGCCGCGCGGCGATCTCATGCACCATGTCCTCCACCGTGGTCGGTTTTGCATGGAAGGGCGGCATCAGTGGTGCGATGACCGCCCCCAGGCGGGCAAGCCGCTGCATGGCGTCCAGATGGCCTTCATGCAGCGGCGCCTCACGTGAGCCAAGACATGGTGCTGAAGCGATTCGTCTGAAGACGAAGGTTTGAAGCCAGAAAATAGCGGAAAGGCAACGGCCTCGCAGCTAAAGGCCGCCGCTGCTCGTGGCCCAATTACTTGGAACAACTGTCCAGAAATCACCGCTTGCATTCCCTATCCACTACGTTACGTTCTTTTTATGTTCTCATCCCCTCTGGAGAACAGGGCTTGGCCCGCCACCCCACCCTGCCGAGCCCATGAAAACCCTCCTCGCTGTGGAGGGTTTTCTCTTTTGTGGTGGGCGTAAAGCAGATCGGCCCAGTCTTGCACTGGCCTTCACGTAGAACAACCTCTCTGTAGAGGATACAAAAGGCCTGATATGCGGCCCAAGTGACACGGTACCGCCGCTTCTTGGTGAGTAGCCCGGGATCTTTGCGACAAAGCGTGACCTTTGACGCGGATGATTTCTCTGCTTTGAGTGCTTGGTAGAGCGCGGTTTTGCCGATTTTCACGCGCGCGGCGGCCTCGCGAACATTGAGACCGGCCGCCAGATGCTGGCGGGCTTTGAAGAGCTTCTCCGGTATGACGACAGCCTGTCGGCCGTCGCATCGGCCCCGTTCCTCTGCTGCCTGTAATCCGGCACGGGTCCTTTCCCGGATGAGATCGCGTTCGAACTGAGCGAGCGCTCCGAACAGATGGGAGACAGGCTACCGCTGGATGTCGTGGTGTCGATGTTTTCAGTAATGGATCGGAAGCCGACGCCTTTGGCTTCCAGTTCGGTGACGATCTCGATCAGGTGTTTAATCGATCGGCCCAGACGATCGAGCTTCCAGATCATAAGCGTGTCGCCATCTCGCGCATAGCAGAGTGTTGGCAATTCGGCTCTACCGTATCATTTTAATAATTCATTTCAATAACATAGACGCTCGCCACTTTACCGTGAGCGGCGTACCAACTTCCGTGCAAAACTGCGAACACCGGACGTGACAGAATCTGTCCGCCGATTGGTAGATGGCGCCGCCCCTGGAGACGGCGCCATAGCGGCACTTACTTGTAGCCAGCGTTTGCGACTGAATGCATTATTCAGATTCGCGATATTTCGTCTTGGGTCAGCGAGACCTCGACCAGATAATGCCCTCGTTCGGTCGTGCGGGACGGGTACAAATCTGCCATGGCAGCGTCATGCGGGATAAGAATACGACGGATATCCTGGCCGACGATCTTCATGATCTCGTCTGTTGCCATCACCAATTTGGTGTTGCTGCCATAGGACAGGCCGTTGGGCACATATTGCGGATCGCCCGGCGTGCCGCCATGAAGATTGTCGTGCCGATAGACGAGATCACCAGTGTAGACGAAGCAATCGCTGCTCGCCGCTTGTCCGTCATTTCGGATCACCACATATTGCGAATAGGCGGTATGGGTATCCGGCGCTACACGAAGATCGATTCCCGGCAGCACGTCGTCCGCGTCGCCGTCAATACCGATCATTCGGCCTTCACGGGCTAATTGGATTGCCTCGATCATATCGGCAGGGTCCGTCGCCCCCATGAGCCAACGAAACTTTCGCTCCATCGCCATGATTTTCACCCAAGCGGCCAGTTCGCCGCTTTGGATGAGGAAGGTGGCGTTCGGGAAGAGTGAGAGGCCGCCCATATGGTCAAAATGCGCATGGGTCAGGATGACATAGTCGATGTCCTCGGGCTTGACGCCGACTTCTCCCAGCACATCATGCGGATGCGCCCATTTCTGCACGTTGAATTTGTCGACGAAGACTTTACCGTGGGCTTCGGCATTAAGCCCGCAGTCGAGCAGAATCGTCTTTCCATGCCCTTTCAGGAGAGTGTAGGCGTAGGGCAATACCTCCGTTCCAGAATTGTGGCGCCCAAATATAAGTGAACTGGTCGCAGCATCGGGGACTTCGGCGAAGTTAAGTATCCAAATTGAATAGTCGGCCATGTCTTCCTCCTCTCTTATTAAGGAAACCTGTGTGCAAGGCGCAGCAGGATTGTTGAAAGTCGACGGTTTCGAAGCCAGGCAATATCCGGGATGCGGCTTCAATATCCTGCCATGCCGAACGCAGGGGTGGCAGCGGATCACCGGCTGATACCAATCCGGACAGTTTGTCATCAAGGGTTTCGAGAGCGGACGCAAGTTTCTCGACCGCGCCCGTCAAATGATGGTGGAAGTGGGAGACCAGGGGCGGCGGGTCAAGCCGTGCATACCCGTCTTTCGCCTCGCCAAGTCTCTCCCGGGCGATACAGCGGCTCTCCACATCGAGGACATACCGGTTTTTCAGCAGTTCGGCCGACATGAGCAAGCCCGCCACACGCGTTGCCACCTCGTGAAGCGCGTCAAAAACAGGTGCAGCCGCTCTCATATAATGACTTGCAGCCTCAGCGTCGCCGGCCCTCGCCCTCATTTGCCAACCGAGCGCCCGAGGATCATATCGGCGGCTTTCTCAGCTATCATCAGCGTGCTCGCATTCGTATTGGCCGAAGGCATCGACGGCATGATGGACGCGTCGCAGATCCGGAGCCCATCGATGCCATGGAATTTCAGTTCGTGATCGACGACGCTGTCGGGACGGTTCTTCGGCCCCATGCGTGCCGTCCCTATCATGTGATAGACCGTGGTGCCTTTCTCCCGCGCGAA
Source organism: Mesorhizobium sp. (assembly GCA_049647745.1). Taxonomy (GTDB): domain Bacteria; phylum Pseudomonadota; class Alphaproteobacteria; order Rhizobiales; family Rhizobiaceae; genus Mesorhizobium. The sequence goes on along the minus strand of JBARYG010000205.1, from coordinate 67,893 downwards.
CGCAAGCAACTCCTCGTCACTGTCGACCTCCGGCCGGGGTGAGGTTTCCGCCTCGACATATCGGGCGAGCGGCGGCGCACGAAACAGCCGCCGCGCTACCCGCATCCCGCCCAGAAGCGCCTTTTGGTCCCGCTCGTCGGTGAGATAATTTGGCTGGATGGCCGGTGCTGCAAAGGGGTCCGCGCTCTTTGCCCGTACGTAGCCCAAGCTCTCTGGCCGCTCATGCCACACGCCAAGAGTCAGTCCCGGATGCTTGTCGAGCAGCCCGACCACCCCTTCCCGGAAGCTGGCCGGTGCACAGGCGAACTCGAGGTCGGGCCGATCAAGAGAGGGATCCGACCGGCAGAAGATGTGAACGAGCGAAGGGCTGATGGCCAAAGGACTGGGCAATCCGACCAACCAGCGCAGAACCTGAACAGCCAACGCCGGTCCCTGGACCTTGGTGTTGATGGTGGGAGCACCGTGAATCCTGGAGACCATGCGAACGGCATAGTGGTCACGCAAATTTGCCCCGACACCCGGGACATCGCGCATGACGGCAATTCCTGCCGCTTGCAGGACGCTCGCCGGGCCAAGGCCGGAAAGCTGTAGAAGCTTCGGCGTATTGATCGCACCCGCCGTCAGGATGACTTCTCGTTTAGCCCTGACGGTACGTTGTTTTCCCCCCGGCCCGCCTTGAATGTATCGGACCCCGCTAGCACGACCGTTCTCGACAATAATTCCGGTTGTATGGCAAGAGGTTCGGATCGAAACATTACGGCGGCGCCGTGCCTTTGGCAGAAAGGCTCTAGCCGCACTCACCCTCTTTCCCCTGTAGATTGTACGCTGGAAAAACCCAGCGCCCTCCTGCTTTTCGGCATTGTGATCGGGGTTCCGGGGAATGCCTATGGATACGGCCGCCTCGATCAACGCATCGCTGACAGGGTTATGCCAATCCAAATCCGAAATCGGTAGTTCACCCGTCGTCCCCCGATAAATGGGATCCGACGTGCCCAATCGCCGCTCCGACCGACGGAAATATGGCAACACGTCCTGATAGGACCAACCGGGGTTTCCAACCGCCTCCCAATTGTCGTAGTCCACGGATTGGCCCCGAACATAATTCAGGCCGTTGATGGAACTGGACCCGCCCAGCACTCGTCCCTGCGGCAACGAGAAGGAGCGATCGTTCACGCCCGGTCCTGGTTCGGAAACGAAATTCCAGGTCAACGTCTTGGAGTAGATATTCTTGATGTAGCCCGCGGGGATGTGAATGAGAGGATTACGGTCGACCGGCCCCGCTTCCAGCGTACATACGGAATGACCCGCCGCGCTCAGCCTTTCCGTCAGAACGCATCCAGCAGTCCCGGCCCCAACGATGACATAGTCAAAATTTTCGGTCTCTTCGTTACCCATAGTAGTAGGCTTTCTTTATGTGGAGGAGATGCGACCCTGTCTGTCATCCAGGCGCTTGTCACTCGATGCCGCCGAGGCAGACATATTTCATAGAAAGGAAGTCATCGAGGCCGTACTTGGAGCCCTCGCGACCGAAGCCGGACTGTTTGACACCACCGAAAGGCGCGACCTCGGTCGAGATCAACCCGGTGTTGACCCCGACCATGCCGTATTCCAGCGCCTCGACCACCTTCCAGACTTGCCGCATGTCCCTGGCGTAGAAATAGGAGGCCAGTCCGAATTCCGTATCGTTGGCGAGCGCGATCACTTCCTCCGCCGTATCGAAACGAAAAACCGGAGCCAGCGGCGCGAAGGTTTCCTCGCGCGCCACTTTCATATCCCGTGTGACCCCGCTCAGAACGATCGGATGTACGAAGGTCTTGCCCAGAGGGTGAGGATTCCCGCCGGTGACGATACTCGCCCCTTTGGAGACGGCGTCGGCGATATGGTCCTCCAGCTTGGCCTTAGCTTTTTCATTGATAAGCGGACCAAGCAGGACCTCTTCCCCAAACCCGTCGCCGACCTTCATCTCCGCGGCGGCTTTGCCCAATCTGTCAACGAAAGCATCATGGATGCCCGACTGCGCGAAGATGCGGTTGGCACAGACGCATGTCTGGCCATTGTTCCGGAACTTCGACAATAAGGCGCCCTCGACGGCCGAATCGAGATCGGCATCGTCGAAGACAATGAAGGGAGCGTTGCCACCCAATTCGAGACTGAGCTTCAGAATCTTCTGTGCCCCTTGTGCCATCAGGATTCGGCCCACCTCGGTCGATCCTGTAAACGTCAGTTTCTTGACAATGGGGTTGCTGCAGACCTCGACGCCGAACTCGCGCGACTGCAATGTCGGAAGGACGCTCAGCAGACCTCGTGGAAGGCCGGCGCGTTCGGCAAGAACGGCCAACGCCAATGCCGAAAGAGGCGTTTCGGCGGCCGGCTTGAAAACCATGGAACAACCGGCAGCCAATGCGGGCGCGAATTTCCGGGCGACCATTGCCGACGGAAAATTCCAGGGCGTGATGGCCGCGACCACGCCTACCGGTTGCTTCAGGATAACAATGCGCTTGTCACGATGATGCGCCGGAATGGTGTCGCCATAGATGCGCTTCGCCTCCTCGCCGAACCATTCGATATAGCCGGCTCCGTAGCTGACCTCTCCCATTGCTTCCGAAAGCGGCTTGCCCATTTCGGCTGTCAGGATGACGGCGAGGTCGCGTTGGTTGGCCATGACCAGATCGAACCAGCGCCGCAGGATAAGGGCACGTTCCTTGCCCGTCGCCTGAGCCCAGAGTTTCTGTGCCTTATCGGCCTCGACGATGGCATGGCGAACCTGCTCGATAGATACATCCGTCACTTCGGCCAGAATTTCTCCGGTCGAGGGATTTTGAACGGCGATCTTCTTTGTTTGCGAACTTTCTGCCCACTCACCAGCAAGAAAAGCCTGCTCGCGCACCAGTGAAGGGTCGTTCAGACGCGAAACAAGGGATTTGGCGACCATGATTGCTTCCTTCAGACCTGATTGCGGATGTGAGGCGCGCGGGCGTAGATCGCCACCATCGGAATGATGAGCATTCCGATAACTGCCTGTTGCGAGGCAAAGCTCAGGCCGAGGCCGACGAGGATCGAGGTCAGGACGGTCAGCACCAGCACGCCAAGGACGGTGGCGCCATAGCCGCCGGCGCCCCCCAACAGCGACGTGCCGCCGATGACCACCGCTGCAACAGTGGTGAAAAGATAAGGGTCGCCGACCCCGACGAATCCGCCACCGGAAAATCCGAGGAGCAGCATGCCCGCCACCGACGAAGCGATGCCCGATACGGCATGGACCGCAACCCAGGTCTTGCGTTCGGAAATCTGCAGCCGAGCAGCGGCTGTACGGCTGTCACCCAGTGCATAGATGCCAAGCCCGAACCAGCTATTGCTCATCGCCCAGATGACGAATGCGGAAAGGATCGCCCATATGAAGATGACCGGCGGCAGCGGGATGCCGAACGTCATGCCGTTGAAGGCCGCGAGGTTGCGCAGCCACTCAGGAATGGTGGCGAAAACAGTGCCCGCATATTGTGAACCGATCGTCGTGTAGATCTGTGCCGCACCGACCACAGTAAAGCCGACAGCCAGCGACATGATCAGCGACTGACCCTGGATACGGAAGCTCATCAAACCATTCGCGGCCCCGACAAGGGCGCCGAGAGCGATGGTGAGAATGACCGCCACGGAGGGCGGCAACCCTGAAACTAGGAAGCTTGGCAGCAGGATGTTTGCTGAACCGATGACGAAAGGAATGGAAAGGTCCAGAGCGCCAAGCAGCGCGCACAATGTCTGCCCGAGCGAGGCAATACCGAGGAAGGACGCCAGAAGCAAGATCGACCGTGCATTCTGCACCGACATGAAGCCCGGCACGAGCACGCTGCCCAAGGCGACCAGGCCGACCAGAAGCGCCGCGCCGATCAGCAGGGATCGCTGGATTTCGATACGCGGCGCCTGTGGAGGCGAAGCCGCAATTGTATTGCCGGTGTTTTGCATAGATACCTCAGGTGCTTCGGGCCGCCGAACCGGAGAGCACGTTCACGAGCAGCGAGCAGGCCAAAATCGCACCGAAAGCAAGCTGCGTGACAAAACCGGAAAGTGAACCAAAGTTGAACGTGCCCAGTAGGTAGGTGATCAGGAACATGTTGAGCGCGCCGAGCCCCGCACCTATCGCGGACCCGCGCCCGCCCGAGAGACTTGCCCCGCCCAGTACGAGGGCGGTGATCGCCTGGAGCGTGTAGGTGGAGCCCTGTGTCGGGTCGCCCGACGAGATAAGCGCGGTGTAGCTCAGCGCCGCGAAACCGGCGAACATCCCGCCGATTGCGAAGGCGATCAGCCGGACCGCGTTGACGCGGACGCCAGCCGTGTAGGCCATGCGTTCGTCCGAGCCTACCAGGCGCAGTTGCCGATAAAAGCCAGTCCGCGTGATAATTCCCCAGATAGCCAAGGCCACCAGAACCAGAACGAGGATCGGCGAGACAATTTGCGATCCGCCGCCCATGCCCCATGCCGTAAGCCAATCCGGCGCGGTTCCGCCGGGCCGCGACATGATCATGAGATTGACACCGCTCAACATCAGGTAACCGGCGAGCGAAACGATGATCGGCGAGATTCGCACATAGGTGACGATCAGCGCCAGCAATACCTGCCAGAGGGCACCGGCCAATAGCGCCCAGCTTATAAAAAGGATCGGGTTGGTTATTCCACTGGCCGACAGCCACGCTATCAAGGTAACGTTCAGGAAGCCGATCAACGGCCCTATGGAAAGGTCGACCGCACCGCGGCCAGACATCACGATGGGCGTAAGGGCCAGCGTCGCGAAGAACAGCGGCGCCGCAACCAGAACCCCGTTGCCCAGGCCAGAGGCCGTGAAGAGATTCGGTGCCCGCACGGTGGCGACGATGCCCAGCACGACAAGAAGCACGACGGGAACCGCTAGCGATCCAAGCTTCCGAAAGGTAGTCTTACCGATCATTGAACGGCCTCGCGACGTTGGTCGAATTCAATGTTTGCATCCGCCGGCTGCCCGAACATCGCTCTCAGGATCGAGTTCTCTTCGATTTCATGACCACTGAGCGACCTGAACAGGGAACCGCCCACGAAGACATCGACACGGTGCGCGAAGCCGATGAACTCTTCGATCTCGCTCGACAGATAGACGACGGTGCCGCCTTCGTCGGTGAAGCGCTGCAATTCCCGATAAAGGTCGCGCTTGGTTCCGAGGTCGACGCCGCGCGCAGGATCGTTCAGCACGATGACATGCGGGCTATCGGCAAAGGCACGCGAGATCAGCACCTTTTGCTGATTTCCGCCCGAGAGCGACGTGATCCGGTCGCTGGGTGATCCGATCTTAATCGAAAAGCGACGAACCTCTTCGCCAAACAACCTGCGGGCCTGCCGCTTGTCGACCTTGCCGAACAGTCCGAGGCCACGGCGGTAGACACCAAAGGCGAAATTGTCGAATATGCTCCGTTGCGGAAAGATGCCTTCGCGCTTGCGATCGCCCGACACCCAGGAGATGTGGAGCCGCCACGCCGAGGCGAGGTCGCTCACCGGCTCCAGAATGCCATTTTCTCCGACACAGGCGATACTGCCCGCCGCCGGCATGGTGATGCCCGCGAGCAGGCGCGCGAATTGTTCTTGGCCCTGCCCGTCAAGGCCAGCAAGTCCCACGATCATACCCGGCTCGATGGTGAAATCAAAAGGGTCGGCTCCTGCATGGAGCTCCAGTCCCTTGCCAATCATGGCGGGTTTGCTGGCAGCGGTCTGGTCGGAACTGCGCAGCGCAGGCGCGGCGCTCAGGGTGCGGCCTGACTGCGTCATCATTTCCAGCAGGCGCGCCTCGGTGATCTCTTTGTGCTGCAAGACTCCCACCGCCTTGCCGTCGCGCAGGATGGTAGCGCGATCGGCAATCCGCACCAACTCGGCGATACGATGGGTAACGAGCAGGATGGTCTTGCCGGCGTCACGCATCCGCTCAATTTCGGCAAATAAGCGCTGCGTCGCCTCAAGGTCTAGCGCGGCGGATGATTCGTCGAAGATAAGTACTTCAGGAGCACGCAGCATGGCACGCACGATGACTATCCACTGCTTCACGCTAAGTGGAAAGTCGCCGGCCGGTGCGTCCAAGTCCACCGGATAACCTACGCAGCGGTTAAGGATTTCCCCGGCCTCGCGCAGCTTTTCGCCACGGCTCTTGCCGGAGCCGATCAAGCCATCGGAACCAACATAGAGATTGTCCAGGACGCTGGCTTCATCGGCGACCAGAACTTCCTGAAAGATAGTTGCGACACCACGCTTGCGCGCCTCGAGAGGCGTCGATACGGTGCCACCCAGAATCTCGCACACTCCACTGTCGGAAATGAGGACACCTGACATAATCTTCGCCAGCGTGCTCTTACCGCTGCCGTTTTCGCCGACAATGGCGTGCACTTCACCGGCATAGGCTTCAAAGTCGCAGCCTGTCAGAGCGTGCGTTTCGCCAAAGCGCTTCGACACGTTGCGCAGACGGATTGAAATTACGCCCGTCATGCTGCCTCCCGTTCATATCTCTTCCGGCGGTAAGAGGAGCAGACCCGGTGGCACACCGGGCCTGCCCTCGTTCAGGTCAGATCACTTCGGATGCGTGAAGAACTGGTCGGCTACGTCCTTTGGCCACCAAGCTTCAGCCGTCGGCTGGATCCAGCCGGTCGAGTTCAGGTCGCAGTCCTCCGGCAGAGCCGCCTTCACGTCATCGATCGTGTAGGGCAGAACCGGGCGGAGCATGGACTGGATTTTCGGACCTTCGCCGCTCAACGTCCGCAACATCACGTCCCAAACCTGATCCATCTCGCGAGCGGGCGGCCAGATATGAAAGGATTTCGAAATCCAGTCCGGATGTTTGCGCCAATAGCAAGCGGCCGAGGCCTCACCGCCAAGCGTGATTGGAACCATCTGTCGGCCCGACTGCAGCATGGCGTTTAGCACACCATTTTCCTGTGCCGCCTGAGTTAAAATTCCATCGACCTGCGCGGGGTTGACAGCGAGGAATTTCTGCAACTCGGTCTGTGCGACCTGGTCAGTCCATTTGCCGGCCACTTCGCCGATAATCTTGATATCGGGATGCGCTTCAAGAGCTTTCTTGGCGCCGGCATCGAACGCGTCAGACGAAGCGGTTCCGGGCACGCCGGAAACCAGCACGAGATTACCCTTGCCACCCATTTCGCCGGCAAGCCAGTTGGCCATGTCGAAGCCACCTTGCATATGGTTGGCAGCGACATTGATCGAGTAGGGCGAGGTCGTGTAGCCGGAATAGGCGAAGACAGGCACGCCTTTCGACCACGCATATTCGATTGTGGGGTTGAACGCGGTAACGTTGGAGCAGCAGATGATGATCGCATCGACTCCGTTGTCGATCATCTGGCGCATCTGCTGGATCTGGACCGCATCCTTGAAATCGGCCTGTGTAACAACCAGATCGGAAACCAGTCCGGCCTCTTTCGCGGCAGGGGCAAGCTTGTTAACGATCTCATCGAGAGCCGTCGCCTGCCAGGTATTTCCCGCATAGGTCGAGGCATAGCCAATCTTCCACGGGGGCGGATTCTTGGCTTTGAAGTCGGCCAGCGGCGACGCGCCGACCGGAATCTGCTGATCGACCATCTGGTAGACCGAACGGATGTTTTCCGGTAGCTCATCGAGTCCGCCAGCCAGCGTCGTGCCTGCCATCAAGCCCGTCGCCACCGCCAACGTGGCGGTAAAAGTACACATATTCATGGGTTTCTCCTCTCCATGTTTATAGATCAACGCCTGGTTTGAATGTCTTCGAGGATCGGCAGGAGGTAATCACGGAACTTGGTGTAGTCTTCCGTGACCGGGAAATGGCCGAGTTGCTTCATCTCCGTGAACTTCGATCCCTTGACGAGATCGGCGAGTGCCTGCGTTTCCTTCGGGGAGGTATTCGGGTCGTACTCGCCAGTCAGCATGTAGAGCATGCATTTCGACGTATCGATCGCTGCCGCTTCTTCATCCGACATGTTGTGATCGTAGTAATAGTAGTAGAGGTCTCCGGCGAAAATCCCTGGGCCGCCGCAGCTGTATTCCCACTGGATCTCCCGTACATTTTCCTCGGGAGAATAAGGCGAGATGTTGAGCATCATCGCCGCGCCGATCGAGGTCCGGTTGACATTGGGATTGTCGAACTCTTTGCGGATGCCCGCCATTCCGACATCGACATATTCAACGGCGGACCGCAGGGCGCCTTCCACGGCGATCGTGGCGCGATAGCGATCGGCATGGTTGGCGGCCAAGTCTACGGCAAGATGTCCGCCCATCGAACTGCCCATGTAGACGGGACGCTCGAGCCCCAATGCGTCCGAAAGCACATTCGGGAAAGCCATCATGCGCGCCTTGGTCATGTTGTATTCCTGCTCCCACCAGCGGACACCATGAGGAGGCAGCGACTTGCCGTGATACGGCAGGTCGAACGCGATGACGCGAAAATTCTTGGTTACAGCCTCGTCGCAGAGCAAGTGACGATACTGCCGCCCGTCAGACCCCGCCGTGTGACCGACGATGAGCGGAATGCCAGAGCCCGCTTCCTCGTAATAGACGCGGTATTCAATATCCTCGACGGTCAGGTAGACATAACGACCTGTGATCGGATCGTGCTTGGCCATACCTCAGGCCCTCCCATTTTGCAGTTGGCGCAGGAGTGTGGTTATCCGGTTCAGTGCCGGCAAATAGGCAAAGGTCTCGTTTGCGACATTGATTCGCATCCCATGCTTGACCGCCGCCGACTGGATACACTGGTAGAAGGGGCGCGGTTTCAACTCGAGGAGCGCATCCCACTGCTCGGCAGTACCGCCAACGATGATCTTGCACTCCGCATCGGGCACTGCACGTCCATCGGCAATCCCTGCAAAAGCTCCATTGGCAAAGCTCATGGCCCAGGAACGGTCCCCGAAGTCAAAACGGATGACACCGGTCAAGTACCGGGTTTCGTGGGTGAATTCGAAATCGCCGGTTGCTGCTTCAAAAAACGCCTGCTTTTCAATCTTCATCTTGTCCTCCTAAACGGATCAGGCCGACAGTTCGTCGAACACTTGTTGCGCACTACGGAAGCTGTCGATGGCCGTTGGCACTCCGCAATAGATCGCTACCTGTAAGAAGACCTCGGTAATCTCTTCGCGGGTAAGACCATTGTTGAGCGCACCACGCACATGAGTTCGCAGTTCATGTTGGCGATTGAGAGCCGAGATCATTCCGAGATTGAGGATCGAGCGCTCCCGGCGACTCAAGCCTGGCCGGTTCCAGATCTCGTCCCAGCAGTACTCAGTGACGAGCTTCTGCATCGGCCAGTTGAAATCGTTCACGTTGTTCAGGGAAGCATCGACATATTTGTCCCCCAGAACCTCGCGGCGCGTCTTCAAACCTCGTTCGAAGGCTTCAGTGCGCGGGTACGCACCTCTCCCTTCGGGGTCACGCTTCTCGCTTGCCCCGTCTGGCATGGCAGTTCTCCATTTTGGCGCTAGTAGATCATTCCCGCCGCGCACCTTGTCGCGCCAGGTATTCATAGAAACGAGTATGGTCGGCGGAATCGCCGATCGCGGTGACGGCATCGTCCCAGAGCTTCGCCGTCTGGCGCAGGCCCGGCTGATCCAATCCGAGTGACGCGGAAAGATCGGCGGCGGTACGAATATCCTTAGCCATGAGCCCCATGGCGAAGCCCGAGGCAAAGGTGCCACTGAGAACGAATTGCTTCATCTTAACCTCAGTGGCATTGTTCTTGCCACTCGATGCATTGAGCACATCGACGACCGTCCCTGCCTCGAGCCCGAAAGCTTCACCAAGCAACACAGCCTCAGCGGCAGCAGTAACACCCGCGCCGGAGACGTAGTTGTTGATTGCCTTCATTGCGTGACCGGCACCGACCGGGCCGCAAAAAAAGAGTTTAGCCGCCATAACATCGAGAACCGGCAACGCATCGCGGTAGTCGGCCTCTGATCCACCCACCATGATGGCGAGCGTACCGTCGACGGCACGTTTGACACCACCTGAAACCGGCGCATCGACAACGCGCAAATAACCGGAAACCTGCTCGGCCAGCGCTCGGGTCTGTGCGGGCGCAGAAGAACTCATTTCGAGCAGGATGGATCCCTTGGGGGCGAGTTTGTAGACATCGCCACGGGTAAGAGCGTCTTGCACGATCTTACCATTGGGCAACATGGTGATGATGTAGTCGGCACCAGCAAAGGCTTCCGCCACGCTCGCCGCAGCTACGCCGCCAGCATCCTTCAGAGCGCTTCTGGCAGCTTCGGATAGATCGAAACCTGCGACTGCAAAGCCAGCCTTCAAAAGGTTGCCAGCCATGGGCACGCCCATTTTGCCCAACCCGATGAAGGCGATCCTCTTACCGCTCTGCATAAAACCTCCCAACCTCATACAAGTAAGGTTAGCAGATTGTATGACAAACTGTCAATCTGAGTTGTTGTTTATTTTTGGGCTCGCATGCAGCCAACAGCAATCCTCGCCGCCTCCTCAATATGGCGGCGGCAGGCAGCCTCGGCCCTTTCCGGATCTCCGGCGCGGATGGCACCGGCGATCTCGCGGATTTCCGCCACACTGCGTGCAGGCCGACCCGGCTGGGCCATCGACGTGAACCGCAAGAGATTGATACGGTTGTGCATGGAAGTGATAGTTTGACGCACGAAGCTGTTTCCGCTCCCCTCCATGAGGAGGTCGTAGATCGCTGCCTTGGCCCGGATCATTTCAGCCGAGCCACTCTCATGGGCGACTTCGGCGAACGCCTCGACAGCTGAGTCGAATTCATCCTTGAATTGGGGCGTAGCGCGCAACGCGCATTGGCGGCCCGCATAGCCTTCGAGTAGCGCGCGCAAGCTATAGAGTTGCTCCGCCTCTTCTGCCGTGATCCGGCTGACCGTTGGCCCTCGATGGGGAACGCTGGCTAAAAGTCCCTCGGCCTCCAATTGCCGGATGGCTTCGCGGACGGAGGTCCGGCCAACATCCAAAAGTTCGCAGAGCTCGCGCTCTACCAGACGCTGCCCTGGCTTGAACGTGCCATTGATAATGGCAACTCTGAGTGTTTCCTCTACTTTTCCGCGAAGTGTCGTTTTTTCCTTGTCGACTCGAAGATTCACATCAAGCATGTTTGATCGTCGCTCATCCGTTATCGAAAAACCTGCGCCAAAAACGGCACACGAAGCTGGCTTCATTCCATATAGGACTACTCCCAGCCCCCCTGCGCAACGGCACATCCGTCCTGCTTTTGGACGGTCCTGAGCCGCCATTGCGCTTGAGAACGCACAGCAGATTGAGCTTGCAGGCCGCAGAGAAGTTATAGATAATCGTATGACAATCTGTCAATATTTTTGGAGACAGTGACTATTGGCTTTTGCCAGCCAGTGCCGCTGTCGCCGCATTGGCGATGTGCAACTGGCATGCTGCCGCCGCGCGCGGGCCGTCACCGGATTGGATGGCGGCCGCAATCTCGCGCAATTCGGCGATACTGTGTTCTAGACGGCCTGGCTGCGCCATCGAGGTGACACGTAGAAGGTTGATGCGATTGTACAAGGATTCTAATGTCTGACGTACAAAGATATTTCCGGCGCCTTCGAGTAGCAAGTCGTAGATCGTCGATTTGGTCTCAATGAGGTTGTCCGCCTTTCCAGACGTTGCCACGCGAGCGAATTCCTCTACCGCGTCGGTGAGCGCCAGTTTCAGCTCCCTCGACGCTGTTTGAGCGCAGCGTTCGGCGGCAAACCCCTCGATCAGGGAACGCAATTCGTAAAGTTGACGGGCTTCGTCCGCGTCGACCGTCGTGACGATAGGTCCACGGTGCGGTATGAGCGTGATTAGGCCTTCCGCTTCCAACTGCCGTAACGCCTCGCGCAACGAGGGTCTGCTAACGCCGAGCTTTTCGCAGAGCTCGCGCTCGATCAGCCGCTGGCCTGGAACAAAGCTCCCCGAGGAAATCGCCACCCGTAGCTTCTCTTCAACTTGGCCACGTAGCGTCGCACTTCGCTTTGAAACTCGAAGGTCGAGTTCAGCCATCAAATCAAACTCCCATCAGTCGCACGTTCCATATGGCGCAGAATCATAGAATGGAAGATAAGGCAACGTGTAACTCGGTAGAATACCCTGTTTGGCCGGACGATAGGCAACGGGTTGCGCTAAGCACCAGCGAACCCTGACCCGGGCCAATTTTCATTTCAAGTCGATGAAGGATTTGCACACGCTGTTGATGCCGAGCCACCGAGAGCAGAGTCATATGACCTACGGCGGATGCAGGTCTGCGTGTGTCCGTCGAAAGCTGACTCGTCAACCTTGACGTGTAATTTCAACAACATAGACGCTCGCATGTTCGCCTCGAGCAGCGTACCAAAACCAGCACCATTCAGGATAAAACTACGAACTATAGGCAACGACGACCGCGTCCACTTCTGGACGGTCTGGTTTCGTGCGTGGAGGATCAGTCTGCGACCGTTAAGCGACGGGTACCTGCCCCCTACCCGAAAACAGAAGTGGCGACTTCCATAAATTTCCAAAAAGGACCTGCTCAAACCCTTAAAAGCGCGATTCATTCTGACCAACGTGCTAGCAAGCGCTATCGAAATATGCCAAATTCCACCAAATCCTCTCGGACTTGTTGAGGCCTCATTGGAAGAACGCGCATATAATACCCGGGTGGACATGCTGCCGGCCCAGCGTCACGCCCTGATCCTGGAGCGCTTGCGCGTCGAGGGTATTGCCTCGATTCAGGACCTGGCTGCGGCGCTTGGCGCCTCGTTGTCCACGGTGCGGCGAGACCTCGACTATCTGACGGAGCGAGGCTATGTCGAGCGCACGCATGGAGGCGCGATCATCCAGAGCGCTCCGACCACCCGCTTCGAACCGGAGGCGTCCATTGCCGCGGAAACGGCGCGCACCCAGAAGGCAGCGATTGCGGCTGTGGCGGCCCAACGCCTGTCCGTTGGGCAAAGCGTTCTGTTCGATGCCAGTTCTACCGTCCGTGAGGCGGTGCGCGCTATTTGCGCGCTCAATCTTTCTCTCACCGCAGTTACCAACGACCTTGCTTGTGCCTTGCTGCTGTCGAACGCGCCATCGATCCACACGATCGTCGTTGGTGGCGCAATACGTCCCGGTTCCACGACGCTCGTCGGTTCGCCGGGCCAAGACTTTCTTGGCAATATCCACGCCGACATCGCCTTCATAGGCGTGCATTCCGTTTCAGGCGAAACCTTCACCGAGACTTCCCTGGAGGTTGCAGCGATGAAAAAGCGCATGATCGGGGCAGCACGCAAGGTCATCGTCCTTGCCGACTCGCGCAAATTCGGCGAACAAAGCTTTTGCGAGATCTGCACTGTCGGCGATGTCGATGAGATAATCACCGACGAAGAATTGCCCATGGCAACACGCCGTGAATACGATGCGTTCGACGTGCGGTTGACCATCGCACCGGCCCTTGCGGGTTCTGCTGGTTGACACAGGAAATCCGCGTCCTCGCCGACGACCTGTCGGGCGCCCTGGATACGGCGGTTTGCTTCGTGGGCCTATCGGATTCACTTCTGGTCACACGCGAAAGACCGGCAGTGGCCGCGTTTGCATGCTCGACCGGCGCGCGCGATTTGTCCGGTACGGCCGCGGCCAAGGTTTTCGCACTCTGCCTGCCATGGCTGCTGGCGGCCAGGTGGCCGTTCCACAAGATCGACAGCCGCCTTAGGGGCCACGCCGCGCGGGAAATTACGGCGATCCGCAGGGCCGCACCTGACCGTGCGATCGTCATCGCCCCTGCTCTGCCGGCGCACGGGCGGATCGTCCGATCGGGACGCGTCCTGTCGCGTGCCGGCCCCGACGAAGCCTGGATGAGCGAACCGACGGTGCTGACGAGTGAACTCGCCTCCCTGGGGCTGGATGTGAAAGCCTGCTTACCGGACGATGGTTCTGTGCCTCAAGGCATCAGCCTTTGGGACGCCGAGACGGACCAGGACCTCGAAAAGATTGCAATTACCGCGACCTCCCGCCCCAATGTCATCCTATGTGGCTCGTCAGGCCTGGCGTCCGCGTTTGCGCGCGTCCTTCGCATCCCCTCGCCGCGCACCTACACCTCTTTCCGACGACCCAAACTGCTGATCGCTGGTACCGCTCACCCCCGGACGCTGCGACAGATCGGCCATCTCCACGCGAACGCCGCGGAGATGCATATCGAAGTGGCGACGGACGGGGAAGGTTTCAAAAACGTGGCCGCCGCGATAGCCCGTGGGGACAACCGGCTTATTACGCCTCTCCTGCCGGCCGGCAGCACCGAACCGGAAATACCGGCGCGAATAAAGGCGTGGCTTGTTTGTGCCACGCACCGCCTGCCGCGCCCGGGCAGCCTTTTCGTAACAGGCGGAGAGACGCTGGACACTTTAACCGGCGCACTCTCGTCTGATGGCCTCATCGTCACCGGTCAGTTCGCTGAGGGCGTGCCCGCCAGCCGCTTCTTGGCCGGCCGCTGGGGTGGATTGGACGTGGTTTCCAAATCTGGCGGCTTCGGGCCGATTGAGCTGTTATCTAAATTCGCGCTTGACGTTTTTTGATCGTCCATGATTTCTGATTGACGTTTATTGAATTCTTTTGCTACGCTCCAAAGGAGTACTGAAACACCTTCCGTGAGACATTGAATGCGATCGGATGAGAAGGCCTCGCTGGCTGTTACGATCGGCGATCCGGCTGGCGTCGGCCCGGAAATTGTCATGAAGGCCGTTGCGCGCTGTAGCGAGCGTCTTGGGGACGGCACGCTACGTCTAACGATCATCGGTTGCGCGGAAGCGCTCGACGCGGCGGCGGACAACCTCCGTGTCGCCCACCTGACACGCATCTCGCATCCGGAAGCGATCACGAGCGGCGCAGGAGTCATTGCCATCGAGCCAGGTCGTCAGGCGCCGATCGTCGGCGCCGTCAGCGCCGATGCAGGCAGGCACGCATATCTTGCTATCGAAAGGGCTGTGGGTCTGGCTGTGGCCGGCACGATTGACGGTATCGTTACAGCCCCCCTCAACAAGGAAGCGCTCAACCTCGCAGGTTACGCATTTTCCGGCCACACCGACATGTTGGCGCATCTGACCGGCACCGCAGGCTCGGTCATGATGCTCGCCCATGGCGACTTTCGCGTCACGCATCTGACCACGCATGTGGCCCTGGCGGACGTGCCGAAGCTGCTGACGCCGGAGCGTCTGGCCCGAACCCTCGACCTGACACTGGACGCATTGCGAAATCTTGGAATCGAGGCCCCCCGCATCGGCGTGGCAGCCCTGAACCCTCATGCGGGCGAAGGCGGCATATTCGGGCGCGAGGACATCGACGTAACCACTCCCCTTGTCAAAACCTATCGTGACAATGGGGTTTGCGTGGAGGGGCCGCTTCCGGGTGATACCGTGTTCGTCAAACTGAGAGGCGGACAGTTCGATGCCGTGGTCGCCATGTACCACGACCAGGGTCACATCCCCGTGAAACTTCTGGGCTTTCATACCAATCCCAAGACTGGCGCATGGGAAGCTTTGAACGGAGTTAATGTGACGCTTGGGCTGCCCATTATCCGCACGTCCGTCGATCACGGAACGGCGTTCGACATCGCCGGCAAGGGTGTCGCAAACGCTGACAGCCTCGTGGAAGCTATCGACTATGCCGCAGCCCTTGCGCGCTCGCGCAAGGGATTGGCCGTGAGAATCTAGAGCGAGGAAGGCGATGATGGCCGACACTATCCCGTCAGGCGAAATGCTGATCGACGGCCGATTCCGAGGGGCAGACGAGCATCGGGCGGTCATCAACCCGGCAACCGGCGAGGCTTTTGCGGAGGTCGCCTTGGCCGATGCGATCATGACCGAGGAGGCAATAGCGGCTGCCCGCCGCGCGCAGCCGGCATGGGGTGCGCTCGCGCCGCTCGAACGAGCCCGCTACATGCGCAAGGTAGCCTTAGAAATTCGCGATAACGCGGAATCCTACGCCCGGCTGATCGTCCGCGAGCAGGGCAAGCCAATCAACGAAGCCCGCGGGGAAGTCGGCGGCGCTTCCGAGTTTTTTGACTTCTTTGCCGAATTCGCCCGGCGTATCCAAGGCGAGATCCTGCCCTCCGACTACGCAGGGGAGCAGATATGGATACAACGCGTTCCCATCGGGGTCGTCGGCGCGATCATACCGTGGAACTATCCATTCGCGCTCGTCGCCCGCAAGGTGGCGCCGGCGCTGATTGCCGGCGATACGATTGTCCTGAAGAGCCATGAAGACACGCCTTTGTCCGCGTTGGCCATGGCGCGCATCTTCCACAAGGTGGGCATTCCGGCGGGTGTGGTGAACATCATCACCGGCACTGGCCCGGTCGTGGGCGAAAAGCTCTGCGCAAGCCCTGAACTCGACCTGATCACGATGACCGGCAGCGTGCCGACGGGCAAGCGCATCATGAGCAACGCCGCGGCGAACCTGACGCCGCTTTCGCTGGAACTCGGCGGCAAGGCTCCCTTCATCGTCATGGCCGACAGCGACATTGACATCGCCGTGCGCTCCGCGGTCACCTCACGCTACATGAATTGCGGCCAGGTCTGCATTTGCAATGAGCGGACCTATGTCGAGCGTCCGGTTTACGACCGCTTCGTCGAGAAATTCGTCGCCGCCAGCCAGGCCCTGAGGATCGGCGATCCGATGGACAACACTACCGACCTGGGCCCGAAGGTCAGCTTGGCCGAACTGGAAAAGGTCGAACGGCGCGTTGCCGAGGCCGTCGAGCAGGGTGCCAAAATCGTCATCGGCGGCAACCGCCCTGAAAACCCGCCCCATGCCGGCGGCTTCTACTACAATCCGACAGTCATCACCGACGTACGTCCGGAGATGTCCATTTTGAAGAACGAGGTCTTTGGCCCGGTCGTACCGATCATGCCTTTCGACAGTTTCGAAGAGGTCGTTCATCACGCCAACGACAGCCGCTATGGGCTATCGGCCTATCTGTTCACCAACGATATCAAAAAGATAATGCGCGCGGTGAGTGAGGTTGCCTTCGGCGAACTGTACGTTAATCGCGTCGGCCCGGAGAGTCTTCAAGGCTTCCATGTCGGATACCACGACAGCGGCTTCGGCGGCGACGACGGTAGCCATGGCCTCGAAGCCTATCTGCGCAAGAAGACGGTCTATGTGAATTATTCGGGGGCACCGACCAGCGGCCTGATGCCATACGGGAATTAGCGTTCTGTTTTTCAAACCCAACAGCAAGCGGGAGGCAATGAAAATGAAATTTCTGCATTCTATCGGAGTTTCCGTCGCGGCGGCGGCACTACTGGCCATGCCGGCGCTCGCACAGGATACCAAGACCATTCCACCGGAGGCGGCCGCCCTCATGGAGCCGCTGCCCATCTCCCCGACGGGGCAGGTCGTGCCGGGCTACCCTGATGGCGCACCGGCCTCTTCGCCCGACGTGCTCAAGATATCGGATGAAGATATCGCGGCACTCAAATCGAAGAACTTCACCGCCGGCATCGTAATGCATACGATGGATGCAGGCTGGCCGACCTTGCAGGTCGCGGGCATCAAGACGACGCTGGAAAAGTACGGCATCAAGGTCGTCGCAGTGACCGACGCCAAATTCCAGCCGGGTACGCAGATCAGCGATCTGGAGCAGATGGTCGCCCGCAAACCCGATGTGATCTTCTCGATCCCGATCGATCCGCAAAGCGAAGCCGCCGCTTACAAGAAAGCGGCTGAGGCTGGCATTAAGCTGGTGTTCATGGATAACGTTCCCGTCGGCATGGCGCCCGGCAAGGACTACCTCACCGTCGTCGCGTCCGATAACGAGAAGAACGCCTATTACGCCGCACAGGAACTCGTCAAAGCGGTTGGCGGCGAGGGCGAAGTCGGCATCATCACATTGGTCTATGACTATTACTACTCTGTCGCCGCCCGCAAGGTCGGCGCTGAAAAAGCGTTCAAGGAACATCCCGGCATCAAACTCGTCGATGTCGGTACATTCACCTCGCCGGAGAAGGCATATGGTGTTGCAACGGCAATGCTGACCGCCCATCCCAACCTGAAGGGCATCTTCGTGGCCTGGGACACACCGGCCCAGCAGGTGGTGGCCGCAGCCAAAACGCTCGGCCGCAGCATCATTGTCACGACGAACGACCTCGCGCAGGATAGCGCCCTCAACGTCGCACGCGGCGAATTCCTGGCTGTCGGCGCACAGCGTCCCTATGACCAGGGCGTGGCGGAAGCGAATGCAGCGGCCCTTGGCTTACTCGGCAAGCCCGTGCCGCCCTACGTGGAAGTCCCGACCCTGAGGGTCAAGAAGCTCAACCTCATCAGCGCGCTCGAACTGGTGACGAAGGAGCCAGCCCCGAAATCGGTGATCGATCTCTGCAACGGAGAGTGTTTCTGAAGCAATGGATGACGGCGGCCGGTTCCTCGGCCGCCGTCACTGTCGGTCAAAGAAAGCATGGCAATTTCCACCTCCGATAGATCGACTGGTGCAAACCGGGAACCGCCCCTGGTCGAAATGCACGATATCGTCAAGCATTTCGGAAGCGTCGAGGTCTTGCGCGGCGTCAATTTCGACATACGCCCAGGCGAGGTGCACGCGCTTCTTGGCGGCAATGGCGCTGGTAAATCGACCCTGATGAAAATTCTGATGGGCGTGCATCATGCCGATGCCGGCCGAATCCTTATCGAGGGCAAGGAAATAACGCCAACCGACGTGAGCGCTTCGCTCAGTCGCGGCGTGGCCATGATTTTTCAGGAACTCAGCCTGCTGCCCAATCTGACCGTGGCCGAGAATATTTTCTTCGGGCGCGAGCCGCTCCGAAGCGGCTTCCGGATCGACCGCCGAGCGATCAGAAAAAAGAGCCGCGAGCTGCTCGCAGAAAATGGGTTCACCATCCCTGTCAGCGCGACTGTGGAAAGCCTGCCCTTCGCACAAAGACAAATAGTCGAAATCATCCGTGCCACGTCGTTCGGCGCGCGCGTACTGATCATGGACGAACCTACCTCCGCGCTGACCTCACGCGAGGTGGAAAAGCTCCTCGAACTCATCGGGCATCTGGTGAAGCGTGGTAACGGCATCGTCTATATCAGCCACCGCATGGGAGAAATCATGCGAGTAGCTGACAGCATTACTATCTTGCGTGACGGCCAGAGCAGTGCCCCGATCGCGATCGCCGATACGCGCGTCGAAGACATCTCGAAACAAATGAGCAGCACGGCGCGGGCCGTACACCCGACCGGCAAGTCACCTCGGCCCAGAATCGAGGTCATGCCCACGGACACTCCGGTCCTCCGACTTCATAACTTCAGCACGGCACGGACCTTGGACAATATCGACCTGACGGTAATGCCGGGCGAGATCGTCGGTATAGCCGGACTGGTCGGATCCGGCCGCTCGACGCTTTGCAAGGCGATCGCGGGGCTTATCCCCGAAACGCGCGGGGCCATCGAGATCGAGGGCCGCGCCGTCCGTCCGGGCAAGCCTCACGACGTATTAGGCAAGGGTGTCGGTTTCGTTCCAGAGGACCGCAGACTGGAAGGCCTGGTGATCGATCATTCGCTCGAGACCAACATAGCGTTGCCCAATCTCCGACGGGTTGCCAGTGGCGGAGCGTTCGGGATCGTCCGGCGGGACCGTATTCGCAAACTGTTCGAATACGGAACGACCGGCCTTGCACTCGTTGCCCGCGAACCCTCGCAGCCAGCCCGCGAATTGAGTGGCGGCAACCAGCAGAAGGTGGTGGTAGCGAAATGGCTGGCCAGCAAGCCGCGCCTGCTTATCCTCGACGAACCGACCGCGGGCGTGGATATCGGCGCCAAAGCCGACATGGCGGCCGCGTTGAGGCGTGCCGTTGACGAAGATCGGTTCGGCGTATTGCTGATCAATTCCGAACTCGACGAGATGGCGACGCTCTGCGACCGCATCATGATTATGGAGCACGGCCGGCTGACCGGTAGCGCACCGGCTGGGATCGAGCCTGCGCAGCTTCAGGCGCTTCTGCTCAAAGGTAACAGCGAGTTCATCACGGGACGAAAAGCGCAATGAGTGGCACGACTCAATCCGATACGTCAGCGTGGTTCCCGGCTGCGGCGCGATTCATCAGGGACAATATAACCTACATAATATTCGGGCTGGTCACCCTCTATTTCGTAGCTACGGCCCCGGGCTTCGCAACGGTCGGCACGGCCGAGGCGATCCTCAGAATCACAGCCATCGTGTCGATCATGGCGGTAGGGATGACATTCGTCATCATCACTGCCGAAATCGACCTTTCCGTCGGTTCGATGGCCAGCCTTGCAGGCATGATCGCGGCACTCTTGCTCGAAGCCGGTTTCGGCTGGGTCTCCTCGATCCTGCTGACGCTGCTTTTCGGGGCGCTCGTCGGCTGCTTTTCGGGCGTGCTGGTCACAGTGTTGCGCATTCCCTCCTTCCTAGTAACGTTAGGCATGCTCTCGGTTCTGTCCGGGATTGCACTGACCGTGACCGGCACGCGCTCTGTGCCGATCGTATCCAACGACTTCACCCAGGCGCTGTGGGGTGGATCCGCCTTCGGTTTGCCGGCCCCCATCGTGTGGACAGCGGTCGTAGCGATAGCCGGTTTTTACGTGCTCCATCTGACGCCGCTCGGCCAGCGGGTCTTTGCAACCGGCGGCAATGTGGTGGCCGCACGGTTTTCCGGCGTGCAGACCGATCGCATCAAGCTTCTGGCATTCACGCTTTCCGGCTTTACCGCAGCACTTGCGGGCCTGATGCTGTCCGCGCGCAGCACGGCCGGCAACCCTAGTCTCGGGGCGGGGCTCGAACTGGACGTCATCGCTGCCGTCATCATCGGCGGCACTAGTCTCTTCGGTGGGCGCGGCAGCATCATCGGTTCAGTGGTCGGCGCGATATTCATCGGCATCGTGGGGTTCGGCTTGCTCGTGATGGGTTTTTCAACCTCCATTCAGGAGATTATCAAAGGCGCGATCATCATCGGCGCAGTCGCGCTGGCCCGGCGTTAATTCGTCCCAGCGCCCAGCATCTTGAGGAGAAGGTACCGTGCCAAAATGGAAGATGGCCTATCACGCCAACTGCTGGGGGCCACTGGGAGGCGATCCCGTCGGGGTTACGTCAATCAGCCGCCTGTCGTACCGGACCTTCGGCGACATGGCGAAAGCCGCTTCAGAAATAGCTGAAGCCGGCTACGAAGGCATCGAATTCTTCGATGGCAACGTACTGGACGGGCAAGACGACGGATACCGAACCCTGCGCAAGCTTCTTTCGGAGTCGGGGCTTGCCCTGGTTGCGGTCTATTGCGGCGCCAATTTCATCTTTCACGACATCTTGCAGGAGGAGTTGTCCCGTATCGAGAAGGCGATGGACGCCGCGCAAGCGCTTGGCAGCCCACATCTCGTTGTCGGCGGCGGCGCGCGACGTTTCGATGGCACGCATACGCGGGACTACGACAATCTCGCCCATGCGCTCGACAAGGTGCAACTGATCGCGCAGAGGCGCGGGCTGACGGCGCACTACCATCCCCATCTCTCCACCATGGTCGAGAACCCGGCCGAAGTGCGCAGACTATTCGCAATGACCGGCATCAATTTCTGTCCTGACACGGGACATCTGGCGGCGGCCGGCGGCGACGCCGCCGCGATGGTGCGCGAACATGCGGCGCGTATCTCCTACGTGCATCTGAAGGGCTGGCAGCGCGAGCCGTTCGCCTTCGTGCCGGTGGGGCGCGGAGATTGCGACAACGCGGCGGTTATCCAGTCGCTGAAAGACATCGGCTACGAAGGCTGGATTTGTAACGAACTCGACAGTTGGCCGGACCCGGTGGCCGGCGCACGGGAAAGCCTGGCTTTCGTCAATTCCAAGATCGCCCGGACGTGAGCGGCGGCGGGATAAAACCTGGATGGTCGCCGGCCTGACCCGGAGGCGACGAAAGGGAGAGGCAGAACATGGACGAACCGACATTCTTCACGCCGCACCAACGTGCGACAGTGGAAGCCGCCATGGCCCGGATCATCCCGTCGGACGAGACCCCCGGCGCGCGTGAAGCAGGCTGCATCGACTTCCTCGACCGCTATCTGTCGGGGATTGATTTCATCTTCGCCAAGCCGGACGGCTCAGGCTTTGAGGTATTGGAAGGGAAAGCTGCCGATTCATGGCGCCGGCGTGTCGAAATCCTGCGCGCCAAGTACGGCCAGGGCATTGCCGACCTAGATGCGCGCGCGGAAAATGCCTTTTCGGCCGATTTCGTCGATCTTACTCCCGAACAACAGGACGGTATTCTGAAACTCGTCGACACAGGCGAGCAGGCGAGTACCAAGGCCGAAGCAGCATCCGGCTCTTCCGAACCGGCCTTGCAGCAAACATCGACGGAAATCGACCTGGATTTCTTTCCGTTGCTCGTCGTCCATACACGGCAAGGCTTCTATGCCGATCCAATCTATGGCGGCAACAGGCAGCAGATGGGCTGGAAGGTAATAGGGTTTCACGGCCCCCTGTCCCTGAAGGACGTTCACGAGGGCCGCTATACGACGTTGCCATTCTTCGCCGAAGGAGAAGCCGAGAAGGTCAAGGAGTTCCATGATGGTCTCTAAGACCAAGCCCGCGCGGGTCGAGGCCGTGATCATTGGCGCAGGCGCGTCCGGATCGACCGCCGCCAAGGTTCTTTGCGAAGCCGGAGTCAAGGTCGTGGCCCTCGAAAAAGGTCCCTGGCGCAAACGCGAAAGCTTCGGCGGCGACGAACTCGCCAATATCAACCGATATAATCTGTGGCCCGATCCCCTGCTCAACCCACGTACTTGGAGGGATTCCGTGTCCTCGAAGGCCAAGGTGGATCAATTTTGCCCGGTGCCGCAAATGGTCGGCGGCGGCACTGTTCATTGGCAGGGATGGCTGCCGCGGTTCACGCAAAACGACTTCCGCCTGAAAACCATCGCAGGTGATCTTCCCGGCGCAAGCCTCGCTGACTGGCCGATTACCTATGACGAACTCGAGCCCTATTACCTGAAGGTCGAGTGGGCTTTCGGCGTATCCGGGCAAGCCGGCGCCAACCGTTTCGAGTCACACCGCTCCGGAGATTATCCCTGCCCGCCCATGCCGGTCTCCCGCTATGTGGAGAAATTTCACAAGGGCTGCTCGGCACTCGGCTGGAATTCGTTCCCGCTTCCGCAGGCGGCGCTCTCACGCCCTTACAACGGACGCAGAGCGACAGTCGTCAGTGCCTTCGCCCAACAGCACGGGGACCCGACAGGGACGCGATCATCGGCTCTCAACGTTTTCGTACCTGATGCGGTTGCAACCGGGAACTATGACCTCCGACCCCAATGCATCGTACGAGAGCTGACGCTCGACCGGCAGGGGCGGATCAAGGCCGCCATCTACGAAGACGGCGAAGGCAACCTGTTCGAACAGGAGGCAGATCTCTTTATCCTCGCCTGCGGCGCTGTCGAGACGGCACGCCTTCTGCTGTTGTCGAAGTCGGGCCGTTTCCCCAACGGCCTGGCCAACGGCAACGACCTGGTTGGCCGCAACGTCACCTTCCATGAATATTCCGCAGCCGTCGGAACCTATGAAGATCCGATCTATGCCTGGGCCGGTGGCGGCTACGTCAGCGCATCGACCTTCCAGCATTACGAGCACGATCCATCGCACGGTTTTGTCTCGGGAGGGCATCTCGCAGTCGCGGGCGTCGGCATCCCTCTGCCGATCAACTGGCACCTGCCGGGGGCGCCGACATGGGGCGCGGAAGCCAAGAAAATCGACCGCGAATATTTCAACCATTCGCTCGCCGTGGCAATGGTTCTCCACGACATGCCGCAGCACGAGAATCGGATCGATCTTGATGACGAGGTCATCGACGCTTGGGGGCTGCCAGTTGCACGCATCACCCTCAAACCACACCTCAACGACCTTGATCAGGGTCGCTATCTCATCGATAGAGCCGCCGACATCCTCGAAGCGAGCGGGGCCCTGGATATACGCAAGGTCTACGCCGATCGCATAACGGGCAACTGCTCCCATCAGCACGGCACGGCACGCATGGGTGATGACCCGGAGAGTTCCGTACTCGACAAATGGTGTCGCGCCCACGAGGTCGAAAATCTCTATGTCGTGGATGGCTCGCCATTCCCCACGGCGACCGGAGCCAACCCAACGCTTACAATCATGTCAAACGCTTGGCGCGTAGCTGACAAGATCGTGGCGGAACGAGGTAACTCCACGTGAATAAGCATGCCACTTCCGTTTCAATTCGATGGAGGGTTTGCAGGCGCCGTCAAGCTAAACTTGCCGAGTAATAGAATTATATGACCTCCGCCGGGCGTAACTTCCCTGCCTGAGGTAGATCAGCCTATTTCTCTAAACCATTTCAGAAATATATTTCAACAACATAGACGTTCGCATATATGCTATGGGCAGCGTACCAAGACTTGTGCAAAATGTAAACACCTGACGTGACAGAATCTGTCTACCGATTAATGGACAGCACTGCCCTCGAAGACGGCGCCATAGCATAACTTACTTGCAATCCGCGTTTGCTACCGAATGCATTATTCAGAACCGCGATGCTTCATCTTGGATCAGCAAGATTTAGACCAGATAATGCCCTCCTTCGGTCGTGCGGGACGGTACAAATCTGCCATGGCCGCGTCATGCGGAATAAGGATACGACGGATATAGTGGCTTGCAGCCTCAGCGTCGCCGACCCTCGCCCTCATTTGCCGATCGAGCGCCCGAGAATCATGTCGGCGGCTTTCTCAGCTATCATCAGCGTGCTCGCATTCGTATTGGCCGAAGGCATCGACGGCATAGTGGACGCGTCGCAGATACGGAGCCCATCGATGCCATGGAATTTCAGTTCGTGATCGACGGCACTGTCGGGACGGGCCTTCGGCCCCAGGCGGGCCGTCCCTATCATGTGATAGACCGTGGTGCCAATCTTCCGCGCAAACGCAAGCAATTCCTCGTCACTGTCGACCTCCGGCCGGGGTGAGGTTTCCGCCTCGACATATCGGGCGAGCGGCGGCGCTCGAAACAGCCGCCGCGCTACCCGCATCCCGCCCAGAAGCGCCTTTTGGTCCCGCTCGTCGGTGCCGCCTGCTGGACCACGACCGGAGAGTTGCAGAAGCTTCGGCGTATTGATCGCACTCGCCGTCAGGATGACTTCTCGCGTAATCGAGCGGGCCAGGGTTGTCTTGCCAACCGCGTTCCTGCCGATCAGGGCGAGAACCTCGCCATGATCATTCACCCGCTATGAGGAACGGATGCGACGTTTCGTGGATATCAATCAGGCGCTGGCGCTTCGCGGCTTTGGCGCGCAACCTCAAGCCAGTGTCTTGATGATGCGAAGAATGCAATCGTCCTGCCGTCCAGCTAGAATTAACAGGCGACCTAGCCCCCGAATGCTGCGGCGACCGGCGAGGCATCAATCGCCCGGTGGGTCCAGCCGGTCAATCGAAAGCGCGGCTGCGGCCAGGCCGCTCATCAACAGCACGCCGCGTTCGAGCACGGATTCATCAAAGTCGAAATGAGGTGTGTGGTGCCCGTCCGGGATGTCCGAGCCGAGGACGAAAATGCCCGCCATGCCTCCTCGTTCGGCGACGGCTGAGGCGAGAAGGGTTGCGTCTTCGCTGGCGCCGAAGGCGTGGCTCTTCAAAACGGTGGGGAAAGCGCCGAGTTCACTGTTGGTGGAGTTTGCCCAGTCAACAACTTCCGGCGGGTTACGCCAGTCCACGGCTTCGCCGCGCAGTTCAACGTGCGGCGTGACTTCATAGGCTGCCGCACAGGATTCGACCATGCGGCGGCAGCGGCTGTCCAGCCTTTGCAGCGCCGGATTGTCGGCGGCGCGGATTTCGAACTCCAGCACCGCTTCGTCGGGCACGACATTCAGCGTTTTGCCCGCACGCAAGGTTCCCACATTGACCCTTATGCCGGGCTCGCTCGACTGGGCGAGGCCATGCAGACCAAGGGTTGCCTGACAGGCCGTGAGCAAGGCGTTTCGGCCTTCCTCGGGCGCCTTTCCGGCGTGGGCGGCGTGGCCCGCAAAGCGGGCGGTGAATTTGCGCGTCGCCAGGAAGCCGTCGACATCGAGCGCGAGACTGCCCGAGGGAACGCCGAGGCCGATATGAACGGCAAGCAGCAGGTCGACGTCGGCCATCCAGCCGGCTTCGACCACCGCACGCGCACCGCGTCCACCCTCCTCGGCAGGCTGGAACAGGATCAGAAGCTTGCCCCTGGCCGCACCGAGAAACGGCCGAAGCAGCCTCGCCACGCCAAGTCCGATCACAATATGGCCGTCATGGCCGCAGGCATGCATGACGGATGGGGCGGTGGACGCCCATCCCTGCGCCGCCGGCCGATGACCGTCATTGGCTTCCAGGATCGGAAGCGCGTCTATATCAACCCGCAGGCAGATTGTCGGCCCCGGTCGCCCGCTGTCGAAGACAGCAACACAGCCCGTATCGCCTTCTCCGGGGATCGGCTCGCGGCTCATGCCGAGCCTGGTTGCCTTGCCCAGCATGTCCCGGCCGGCCACCACCTTGTAGCCGAGGCCGGCGAGGTCCGCCGCAATGCGGTGTGTGGTTTCGATCTCGCGCCAGCCGAGTTCCGGATGCGCGTGAAAGTCACGCCGCGTGCGGATGAGCCAGCCGGACAGCGCTTTGGCTTCGCGTCGCAGACGGGCGGCCTTCGACTGGCCAAGCGGTGCAGCAAGCGGATTGCTCATGGCGGATTGCTCTCCAGGCCGGTCGTTCTTCAGGCCCATGGGCTCTGCCAGTCCTTGTCTTCCATCCACACGCTTTTGATCTTCATATGCTGCTGGATGGCTTCCTGGCCCATCTCATGCCCAACACCGCTTTGCTTGTGGCCGCCATAGGGCGAACCCGGATGGAGACTATGCACGGTGTTGATCCAAATCAGGCCCGATCGGGCCTCGCGCGAGATGCGGCGCGCGCGCGAAAAATTGTTCGTCCACACCGTGGTCGCGAGGCCGTAGCGGGTGGCGTTCGCCATTGCAATGGCTTCGTCGTCGCTGGCAAACGGGGTTACCGTGATCATTGGGCCAAACACTTCCTCCTGCGCGATCGCTGCCGTCGGGCTGACATCGAGCAGGATCGAAGGCTCGACATAGAACCCGGCCTCGGGAAGCGATCTTGGCCGCAGCCCCCTATGCTTCAGCTCTGCGGTCGAGGGTGCCTGGAGATGAGCCAGGATCATCTTGCGGTGGCGGGCCGATATGACCGGGCCGATCCGCGTTGCCGGATCGAGCGGGTCGCCGATGACAGTCTCATCGAGACGGCTGGCCACCCTGCCGACGAAATCGTCGGCGATTGCCCCCTCCACTAACAGGCGCGAGCCGGCGGTGCAGGTTTGCCCGGCATTGTTGAAGGCCGAGAACACGAGTGCGTCGGCGGCACGGTCGAGATCGGCGTCGGCGAAAACCATGAAGCCGGTCTTCCCGCCAAGTTCAAGGGTAACGGACTTAAGCAGTTCGCCGGTGATGGCGCCGATGCGCCGGCCGACGGCGGTGGATCCGGTGAAGGTGATCTTGCCGATGTCCGGATGGCGCACAATGGTATCGCCGATGATCGGCCCGCTGCCATTGAGCACGTTCAGCAATCCAGCCGGCAAGCCGGCCTTATGCGCTACCCACGCTAGCAGCAAGGCTGACAAAGGCGATTCCTCGGCAGGCTTCAGGATGACCGCATTGCCGGTGGCGAGCGCCGGCGCGATCTTGCCAGCCGCATTCGTCAGCGGATAGTTCCATGGCGTTATCGCGCCGACGATGCCGATCGGCTCATATTCGATCAGATTGGTGCGATTGCGCTGTACGGGAACGACCGCGCCGCGCAGGCGGTCGGTTGTGCCGGCAAAGAACTCGAAAATCCGCGCCGCGCGCTCGACATCGCGCGTCGCCGTATCCCGGATAGGGCGACCCGAGTCCAGCGTATCCAGCGTACCCAGCGCCTTGGCATGAAGTCTGATCTCGTCGGCGATCCTCCGCAGCACCCGGGCCCGGTCCTGCCCATCGGCCTGCCACCATGCCTGTTGCGACTTGCGGGCAGCCTCGACGGCACTTTCCAGATCCTGCATCGACGCGACTGCCACATCGGTCAAAGGCTCGCCGATGGTCGGATCAACACAAAGCATGACAGCACTATTCGAGGACGCGCGCCAGCCGCCATCGATCCACAGCGGGATGACGGAACCGAAATCCTGAGGCCAACAGGCCGCAAGGAGTTCCTTGCGGTCGGCAAGCGGAATTACTGTTCCGGCCGCCATGATGTTCGTGGACATGTTCAGATCGATCCTACCAAGCTGATTTGAGCCACACGACGATCTCGCTCTGCGTCGCCGGCCGGGGATTCCAATATGTCTGGGGATCGCCCAGCACATCCTGGGCGATCTGCGTGAACTGGCCTTCCGGCAGGCCGATCGCCGAAAGGCTTCTTGGCGTTCCAAGGCGGTCGGCCAGTTCCTCGATCCTGGCGACAAGCAGGCGTGCCGGATGCGCGTCGTCGTCGCCGGCGATGCCGGTGGCGCGCGCGATCCTGGCAAGCCGGTCATGCGCCGCATCGAAATTGAAGCGGAGGCTCTGCAGGACCATCACGGAATTTGCCGCACCATGCGAGAGCCCATAGCGGCCGCCCAGGCTGTGGCAGACCGAATGGCCGATGCCCAGCCAGGAATTGGCGTAGGTCAGCCCCGACATCGAAGCCGCGTCGATTGCCGCTTGGCAGACCTCGATGGCCGGTTCGGGATTGGCCGGCGCAAAGGCCGGCAGGACGTCCAGCAAGCTGCGCAGCGCAGCCGTCGCAAATGCATCCGTGATTGGTTGTGCCCCTTTCGAATAGAACGCCTCCAGACAGTGGTGGACCGCGTTCATGCCGCTTGCCGCGAGAATCGCGCGCGGCGTGGTTGCGATGACCTCGCCATCGAGGAACACCGCGACCGGCGTCAGCCTCGGATGCACAAAGATCAATTTTTCGCCGCGCTCTGTGTCGGTGACGGCGCCGCCACCCACCACGTCGGCGGCCGAGAAGGTGCTGGGCACGGTCAGCACCGGAAGCGGTTCGACATCCACATCCACGCCGTAGAAAGTCGAGGGCGGCTCGAAACGGCTAACGAAATCGACGACGCTACGGCCGCTTGGAACCATCACCGCGATAGCCTTGGCAACATCATGCGCGACACCGCCGCCGATCGAAACCACGGCATCGGGCGAAAGCGGCGCGATCTGGTCGACGATGCGCTGGATCGACGCCACCGACGCATTGGGCTCCAGTCGGTCGAACAGATCGACAAGCCTTGGACCCAGCGCCGCCGACAGTTCGTCGATGAAGGGCGTCTTTGCCCTGAGGCTCGCACCGCAGATCACCACGACACGGTGCGCGCCGATGCGCTCGAGCTCCGCCGGAATTTGAGACCGGCAGCCCGGTCCGCTGATGATGGTTTGCGGGATTGCCATCCCGTTGAACCGATGAAGGGTCATGTTATCGTTTCCAGCTGCCAGGAATGGCGGTGGTAATTGCTGCCACCGCCATAGATTTTGTTATTTCCAATCCGCCGGCACAGTCTGTCCGGAGAGATCGACGCCATCGACGGTTGCCTTGGTGATCATGGTCGCCTGGGTCAACGTCTCTTTAGGGATCGTCTTGCCTTCGGCGGCCTCGACGGCACGGCGCAACGCAAGGCGGGCCATCTCCACCGGCTGGCTGACGATGGTAGCCTGGATCCAGCCTTCATTGATTAGACGCTTGGTCTCGTCTTCCATGTCGGTGGTCAGCACCAGCACGTCGCCAGGATTCTTGCCGGCGGCGCGCAACGCCTGCACCGCGCCGATGGCGATCGGCCCGTTGAAGGCATAGACGGCTTTCAGGTCAGGCTGGGACTGAAGAAAATCCTGCATAGTGGTCAACGCATCGGCCGAAGAAGTCGA
Source organism: Mesorhizobium sp. (assembly GCA_049647745.1). Taxonomy (GTDB): domain Bacteria; phylum Pseudomonadota; class Alphaproteobacteria; order Rhizobiales; family Rhizobiaceae; genus Mesorhizobium. Next base: position 38,005 of record JBARYG010000205.1, on the reverse strand, counting down.
CGTGAATTTTTCGGCAACGACCTTCATGCCAGGATATTTCGACAGGTAGTCCTTGAAGCCGTTGACGCGGAACAGAGTCAGGTCGAGCCCGCTCGGACCCGACAGCAAGGCGACATCGCCCTTGCCGCCGAGCTTTTCCGTCGCATAGGAGGCCAAAAGCTCGGTCATCACATAAGAAGGTTCGCCGACGAAGCCGGTGACCTTGTCAGTCTTCGTGGCGATGCCGTCATTGACCACCGGGATGCCGGCGGCGACCGCCTTCTCGACCACGGGCGCGGTTCCCTCGGAGCTCGACGGCACCAGCACGATGCCGGAGACCTTGCGGGTGATGACGTCCTCGATCTGCGAGACCTGCTTCTGCAGATTGCCGTAGCCGCCCGCATCATAGATCGTCACCTTGTAACCGAGCTTTTTGCCTTCGTCGGTGTAGCCGAACGCTTTCAGCTTGAAATAGGGGTCGCCCGCCGCCGGCAGCATGACAGCGATTTCTTTTTCCTGTGCCGTGGCGGAAGCGACGACGCCCCCCAGTGCGACGGCAGTGGTCAAGCCAAGCAGGGCTGCCTGGACTAGAGATCGATAACGCATTTTTACTGTTCCTTTTCTCTGGAAGTATTCCCATCAAACACCCCGCTCCGGTTTCGCCGGATTCGAGGATCCCGGATTTGTCAGGCGGCTCCACGCCGGAAGGCGTTCGCCCAGGCTGACAGAATGATAATCGCGCCCACGATCACCTGCTGGGTGAAGGTGGATATGGCGAGCAGGTTGAGGCCGTTGACCATGAAGGCGATCACCAGGACGCCGAGCACGGTGCGCAACACGCCGCCGCGGCCGCCGAAAATGCTGGTGCCGCCGATGATCACAGCGCCGATCGACTGCAGCAGCAGATCGCCGGCGCCGAGCAGCGGCTGGCCCGAGATGACGCGGCCGCTGAGCAGGAAGCCGGCTATCGCCGCGAAGGTGCCGCTCATGAAGTAGATGAAGACCTTCGTGCGCACGACATTGATGCCGGACATCAAGGCGACCTGCTCGCTGCCGCCGATCGCATAGATGTGGCGCCCGATGGGCGTGCGAGTCAGGACGAAGTAGGCAACCGCTACCAGGATGACGGCGATGATCAGCGGCACCGGGAACGGTCCGATGAAACCGCCGCCGAACCAGAAGAAGATATCGACGTCGGGCTGCGGCAGGCCGAATATGGTCGAACCGCCCGACACGACGAGCGCGGCGCCGGCAATCATGTAGAGCATGCCGAGCGTGACGATGAAGGGCTGAATCCTGGCGCGGCCGATCAGCAGGCCATTGGCAATGCCGACCAGCACGCCTGACGCCAGTCCTATCACCGCTGCCGGCGCAATGCCGTAATTCATCATGATGGTGGCGGTAACGACACTGACAAGGCTGATGATGGACCCTTGCGAGAGGTCAAGGCCGCCCATCAGCAGCGCGAATGTCTGCCCGCTGGCCAAGATGAGCAGTGGAGCGCTCTGCACCAGCACATTGGTAATGTTGCCGGCCGTCAGGAAATGCGGACTCGCCACGGAATAGATGACGAACATCAGTACAAGTGCCAGGCTTGGGCCGAAAAGCGCCGGATCGAAATGGAACGTCCGTGAATGCCGGCTAGCGACGGGATCAGTGGTGACAGTCATTGTTGGTGCCCAAGTGTTACCGCCTCGATGATGCGGCTGGCTGAAATGGCGTCGGATTGGAACTCGGCGACGATGCGGCCCGCATGCATGGCCAGCACGCGATCGCCGATGGCCAGCACCTCCTCGAGGTCGGACGACACGACCAGCACCGTGCGCCCCTGCCCCGCAAGCTGATCGATGAGCCCATAGATCTCATCCTTGGCGCCGACATCGACGCCTTGCGTCGGCTCGTCGAACAGGAAGACCGTCGCATTGGTCGACAGCCACTTGGCCAGAACGACCTTCTGCTGGTTGCCGCCCGACAATTTGCCCGCGATGGCGTGCGGGTCCGGCGGACGGATGTTGAGCCGCTCGATCAGGGTCTGCGCATGCGCGATCTGCCGGCGTATGGAAAGCCCGAAGCGGGCGACGAAGCGGCCCAGGATCGGCAACGCCATGTTCTCATAGACCGGCATCACCACCGACATGCCTTGGCCCCGCCGATCCTCGGGGATCAGCGCCAAGCCGGCGCCGATGGCCTGCATCGGCGTTTTTGGCGTGAATAGCTCGCCGTCCATCCTGATTTCGCCCTGTTCGGCCTGACGCATGCCAAACAACGTTTCGAGCAGTTCGGTGCGGCCGGACCCCACCAGCCCGGTCAGCACCACGACCTCGCCCTTGCGCAAGGTCAGGGTAACGTCGTGGAACTCTCCGCTGCGCGTCAGTCCCGATATGGCGAGGCTGACCGCGCCTTCGGTGGCAACCCGACGCTCGCGCTTGGTGGCGCCGCGCTCATGGCCGGTGATGAGCTGGATAATCCTCGAACGGTCGATCTGCGCGATCGGGAAAGTTCCGGCCGAGACACCGTCGCGCAGGACCGTGACGCGCTGTACCAGCAGCGCGATCTCCTCCAGCCGATGGCTGACATAGACGATGCCGACGCCATCCGCCGCCAGCTTGCGGATAAGCGCGAACAGCCGCTCGGATTCGCCATGGCTCAAGGAAGCCGTCGGCTCGTCCAGGATCAATACCCTCGCCTTGCCGCGCAGCGCCTTGGCGATTTCAACCATCTGTCTTTGCCCGGGCCCCAGCGCCGAAACCAGCGTCGTGACCGGAAAGGAAGCGCCGACGAGATCGAGCAGTCGGCGTGCCTCGGCCTGCATGGAGCGGCGGTCCAGAACACCCGGAACCCGCGTCGCCTCGCTGCCCAGAAAGATGTTGTCGGCGACGCTAAGCTGCGGGACCAGCGCAAAATCCTGGTAGATGACGCTGATGCCGGCCCGCATCGCCGCCGCCGTATCGGTGAACACGACCGGCGAGCCGTCCAGCAGGATGTCGCCGCCATCGCGCTGGTAAAGCCCGGCAACGATCTTGATCAGCGTGCTCTTGCCGGCGCCGTTGGCGCCCAGCAAGGCATGGACCTCGCCCTTTCGGACATTGAATTCGACGCCGGCTAGCGCCACGACGCCGGGGAACGATTTGCACAATCCCTTGACCGACAGGACCTCATCGGCCTGCGAATGGGTGATGTCGGCGGTCAGGGTCGCTGCGCTCATAACCCGGTCCGCTGCCTCGCTGTGGTGGGCGAGTCGCTGAAGAACCGCGTCTGGACGATCGCGTCCAGTTCCACGATGTGGCAAGCGCACTCAACCATGTGCCGGGTCATCGCCTTGTGGACGCGATCCTTGTCGCGCGCCCGATAGGCCGCGAGAAGCTCGCTATGGGCGGTGTGGTTCTCGTGGTCGATCTTCAGCTGCCGCTGCTGGTACATGCGCTTGAACACGACCTGGTCGGCCAGCACCTTGTTGATGAAGCGGCAGGTGAAGGAATAGAGCGCATTGGGCGAGCGCACCGCCAGAACATTGTGGAACTCCAGCTCGTCCAGCCGCTGCTGGCGACGAAACTCCGGCGTATCCTCCACCTTGGCGCAGTCTTCGATGAGTTTCTGCAAGGTGTCGAAATCGTCTTTGGTCAGATGGTCGACGGCGGACACGGCCATTTCCGGCTCGACCAACTGGCGCAGGTCGTAGATCTGCCCGGCCTGCAAATTCTGGAAATAGAAGTAGTTCCCCAGCAGGCCCGCCGCCGTTTCGTAGCCGACCTCGGCGATGATCGCGCCGCCCGAGCGGCCGGCGACAATGCTGATCAGGCCTTGAACCTCGAGCGCCTTCAGCGCTTCGCGCATTGTGCCGCGCGCGACACCGAAAATCTCGATGAGCTCCTTCTCCTGGGGCAGGCGGTCTCCTGGCTTGATGTTGTTGGCCATCAGCCAATGCTTGATCTTGTCAACGACCTGATCAGAGAGTTTTCGCCGGGATAGAGGGGAAGCCTTCATTTTATGCCTATTCTATCTATTATCCTTATTATGATAATAGTATAGCCGGTAGGCACTCGTCAACCGGGAGGCGCGGACTCGCGGGTGACGGACGAATGCGATGCGTGCTCAGATGGCTGAACTTGGCGTCATCGCCACGCCTGGCATGACCAGCATCGCGAAGCTCATCCTGGTCCTGCGGGACCCAGAGTGTTGATTTCCACCAGGAACTGACCCGGGTCAGTTCCTGGTGGAAATCAACATCTCAGGGCCACCATCGCCATCATGATGGATGATCGTTTCGCGCTGATTTCGTCGAAAGACGATCTCATCAACATAGCGTTGCAGATGCATCTCGCTGATGTAATGAAAAACCCCGAACTAAGCGCGCTTGAGCTGCGCCGCCAACCCTTCGACCGTATTCGCGTGAACCTCGTCGCGGGCGTATTTGTGGTCTCTGTGAGTCACCGTCTGATGGCCCGAATACCGCCGCGCCGCCTTAGCCACTGAAACGTCGTTGTCTGACATGATCAGGGCATCCTTGGAGACGAATCTGTCGAGGAAGCGGCCGATCGCGGCACTGTCTGCCTTGGGGATGACGGCCGCGGCGACGCGGCCCATCCTCTCTGCCGCCATCGCCACTTGTGGGCGCTTCGTGCCCTTGCCGCGCGGGTTCCAGACATGTTTGTGGAACTTGGTCTTATTCCTGCGCGGAGGCGCGCCCATGAAGGTCGTGTCGACCTCGACGATGTTGCCGAGCAACGGATCCCGACCGTCTCGGTCGTCCGTCATCTCGCGGACCGCATGCGCCACTTTCCAAGCGGTCGCCTGCCTGACCCCTAGCTGTTTCCCCAAGATTACAGACGACACTCCCTTCGACGAAATGAGAATCAGATACAATGCTTTCAGCCAGACCTTCAGCGGGAGCTTCGTGGAGTGCATCGGGGTTTTCGTGGTCACCGTAAACTGGCCAGGACAGTGGTGGCACTCGTACAGGCCGTCACGGGATTTCCGCCCCATGTCGCGGAAGCGCCAGACCTCGGCCGATCCGCAGTGCGGACAATGCGGCCCGTTGGGCCAGACCAGTTGCTCGAACAGCCGACGCGCCGAATCCTCGGTCGGAAATTTCCATTCCAGCCACCCAAGGCTGTTGATTTTCGGAATGCGCTTCTTGGCCATGCCCGCCCCAGGAGATGGCGGTCGATGTGGGCGAAAGCTGACGCCAAATCAAGCGGAGAGAGGATTCGACCTAAAGGCTTGGTTAATTTCAGCAATCAGACGAGAGCCTGCGTTTTGCGTATAGGCCCGAAAACGAATGCTGGCTGAAGAATCAGATCGGTCGTGTCAGCACCAGAAACGGCGTCGATTTGGGATTTAAGTAATGGCCTTCCCCAGAACTGGTTTATTCCTCTCGATACCGGTTGCGGCAGTCATCGGGTATTCAGCCGCAGATGGATTAGACGCAATCTTGCCCTATACGCCGATATGCGCTCGACTGGCCTCGTTATTCAAATGGAGCCTTTGCTGCACTGGAGGCGAAAGCGAAGGCATCGAAACTCGGCCTATGGGAGGGGGAGTTTCAGAAACCGTGGGAATGGCGAGCGGCACAGCGAGAACAGGTACAAAAGACCATTGAACCCAGCAACGGCGTTGCCTTGATCGAACAATCCGGTTGCAACATCAAGGGCAACATCAGCGCCAAGGCCGAGCGGATTTATCATATGCCCGGCCAGGAAAACTATGAGCGCACCCGGATATCAGTCAACAAGGGCGAGCGCTGGTTTTGTTCCGAAGCCGAAGCACGGCTGGCTGGCTGGCGCAAGGCTAAGCGATAGCGCATGCTGGCACCAAATCCATCCAAGCCAGATCCCAACCCATGGCCCGTTGGTTGGGTACTGGTAGGCATGGCCTTGGGGGTAATTATCGCATTGTCAGCGTGGTTTCTGCTGACCTGACGTTGGCGTTGACGGCCGTGGGAAGCTGTCGAGCTACACCATTTGGCGGGACACGATCGTTGCCGGAAATAATTCGCCATCCTCACGACGATCGAATGCCACGACGACGATCAGCTTGGGGTGCTTCTGCTGGGGGAGGATATTGACGGACATGGTGCCGACCCGTCTTCGACTACGTGTTCAGGATATCGGCTCAGGAAATTGGACTGTGCGCGGGAGCGTCGACGAAGCGCGCAGGCGATGATGAGCCCATGAACGGCGGCACCGATGGCAATACCAGTTATGTGCTCCATGATTGTTGGCGCGCCTGAAGTCTGGATGCGGTACGGCGCGTAGCCTCCGGCGGCAATTTCGGGCCAAAAGCTGCCCTTCGCAGCATGTTGCGCTCATTTCCGGTACAGGCGATATTCTGTGCTACCGACAACATGAGACAGATTCACCGATGACGGTCGAACCGACCAGGGGCCCCACCTCCTACTTCCCCTCAATTGAAAAGAAGTACGGCCGTCCCATCGCCGATTGGCAGGAATTGGTGCGTAAGAGCCTTCCGGCGAAGCACATGGATCTCGTCGCAATGTTGAAGAACGAGCATGGAATGGGGCATGGGCATGCCAACGCAATTGTCGCGTACACATTGGCGCAGGACAGAAAGTAACTTGACGACGTCGGTCAAATAGCGCGCCAGAACGCGAGGATCGCCGAAAAGCTTGCATAACAGGCTCGATTGCCGGGCATGCGCCCAAGGAGCCGTTCGGCTTCATCGACGATTTGACCTGGTAGGTGCATGTCGCAACTATCCGTCGAAGCGGTCGCGTGGTTTATGCCGCCGCGTTGACGAAACAAAAAACTGAATGGCGAAAGCATCATGCTCTTGCGTAAACGACAGATAAGCCTGATGTGAGAGCGATCCTCCCCACCATTGCGGCGTTGTTGTTGTCCGTTGCCATTCTTGTTACGGGCAACGGACTTCAATGGACGTTGATCCCGGTCAGAGCGAGCATCCTGGCTTTTGGTTCGATTGAGATCGGACTGCTCGGCTCTTCCTACTATCTCGGCTTTGCGCTCGGATGCGTCCTGGGTGGGCACGTCATTCAGCGCGTCGGCCATATCCGGGCCTTTACCGCGCTTACGGCGATCGCGTCGACGGTGGTGATGATCCACGCGCTCACCAGCAGTCCCTTGGCGTGGTGGGGATTGCGGTCGGTGACCGGTTTCTGTTTCGCGGGCCTGTATCTCGTGATCGAGAGTTGGCTGAACGAGCGTGCGTCCAACGAGAATCGCGGCCTGGTCATGGGAATCTACACCATGATCAACCTGTCGGTGACGATCGTCGGCCAGATGATGCTGACCCTTGGCGATCCAGCGGATTTCCCGCTCTTTGCGCTGGCTTCGATCCTGATCTCGCTCGCTGCCGTTCCTGTCGCGCTTACGGCCGCGCGGCCGCCTGCCCGCCTGATGCAGTCCACGCTGCGGCCCCTCAAGCTTTATTCAAGATCGCCTGTCGGTGTCATCGGCGTACTCCTTGCCGGTGTGGCCACAGGCGCGTTCTGGTCGCTTGGCCCCTCTTATGCGATTGCATATGGCGCGGACACCTCGGAAGTCGCAATCTTCATGTCGATCACGGTCCTGGGCGGCGCTCTGGTGCAATGGCCGATCGGGCGGCTTTCCGACAGGCTAGATCGGCGGATCGTCGTCGTCGGTCTCTGCGCGGTGGGCGTGCTTGCCGCCCTGGCATTGGCGCTGGTCCCTGTCGAGGAGCGACTGTTCACCGCCATCCTGGTTGCGGCCTTCGGCGCTTCCGCCATGCCGCTTTATGCGATTTGCGCGGCGCATGCCTTTGACCACATCGAAGCCCAAGATACCGTCGAAACGTCGTCGGGCCTGCTTCTCGCCAATGGGATCGGCGCAATCGCAGGCCCGATCGTGGCGGCGTGGCTGATGCGGCCTGTCGGGCCGGGAGGGCTATTCCTTGCGACGGCGGGGGCGCATCTCATGCTTGCAGGCTTCGTCGTCTGGCGAATTCGAATGAGCCGCCCCGTGCCGAGGGAGCGGCGGAGCGAGTTCGACCTTGCGACGACCGCGCCGACTATGGTGGCGTTGACGCCCGAGGAAAGGGAAGGAGTATGACGAAGCGGTCGGTGCACACGGCTCATCCTTTCCACCCGACCGCTCGCCCACAACTGCGTGGCCGTGATAGCCGGATATAGAAAGCGTCGTACGTGTCGTCTGCCCGTCCTCGACGGTTCGTTCCATGCTTGGTTTACCGCCAGTGGAGCGGCGCGGTTCGGGAGCGCGGCAGAGCCATATAGCCCCTCGTGCAGTCGCACCTTGCCGGCATTCGGCGTCGCTGCCGCGATATTGCTCCCAGACTGAGGATACGCGCCACACCCGATGGTAGCGATTTTGGAAAACTTGAAATCTGGGGTTGTGTATGCCATATTGGAGTTGAGGCGCCTAGCCGAGATCGGCGCCCGATTGCTTGCTCGAAAATGGAGGAAGTGATGAGCGATACAACCTTTTCCAACCCGGTTCAGCTCAAATTCAGGAATACCGGCAGCCGTATGGTTGCCAACCCTTGGGAGGCCATCGAGGTGCTGCACGGCCATTGGCCGCAATGGGCGCGCGGGCGCACTTACCGCTCTGCATACAGGGCGTGCCGCGATGCGATTGATGGCATAAGGAAGCCTCCTGAGGCGAGGCGTGCCTTCATGACAGCTGCCCGTCGAGCCGGGATATTGGTTGGCTAGGGCAGCCAAGGCCGAGATCTTACAGAAAAGAAGTAACGATCTCTGAGTTCGTGCGTAACTGCGAAACCAGATCGCTTCGAATAATTCTGATTTCGTATCGCATCGCAGAGCGCCACAACAAATTTTATGAAATTGTTGTGGTGTTCGAGTTTGCGAATTTTTCTATCAAATAGGAGTGTCGGATTGTTTGACTATATTAATGATATTATCGAAGCACATGGCGCTATGAACATGGCAGTACGAATTTTTACGCTAATTGGCGTCTTGTATGTCGGTTATTTGAATCTTTTCATCGTTTCCTGGTAGGAGTGCGAAAACTCGACACGAGGTGGAAAACGGAGTCGAGTTGTTCGAAACTCACATAAGACTCAATTCACCCCTGCGCACTTTACGTAGTCGTGCGAGACCGCCTCTTGTTGCTCCACCGCGGCAAGCAGGCTCGGGTCGACAAAGCCGCTCGGGGCCGCGCAGCCGCGAACTTGCCGATCGATGGGCAGTATCACTCATAGGTCGGCGCCAAGTTTCACCATCCTGAACGCGCCGTTCATGGTCTATTCAGCGGGGGCTGGGTAACCAGCCAGCGTTGTCTCTTATCTGATTGGAGTTGCAATGAACAAGTTCGTGTCTGCGCTTTGCGCAGGGTCTCTCAGTCTCACATTCGGACTGATGCCCGCCATCCCGTCTGTCGCGGCTCCAATGGTGTCGCAGGCCAACCCGTTTTCAAACGTTCAAACGGTCCAATACAGGGACGAGTGGCGAAAGAGGAACCGGAACCACCGGGTTAACAGAGATCATAATCGAAGGGGACACTGGAACGGCTATCGTGGCGAGCGAAACAAGCGTCATGGGTATCGTCGTCACAATGACGGGCTTTGGTATCCGCTGCCTGCGTTCGGCTTGGGGGTGATCATCGGCGGGGCGATTGCCAATCAGCCACAACCGGCTCCGGTTTATCGCGAACGGCGCGGTGGCGATGCACACGTACAATGGTGCTACGGCCGGTATCGGTCCTATCGCGCTTCGGACAATACCTTCCAGCCCTATAATGGGCCACGGCAGCAGTGCTATTCGCCGTATTAAGCGATAATCAAACGAGAACTGAAAATGAAAAAGCGGCTCTTACGGGCCGCTTTTTTATCATGGGTAGTTGGGGTGTACGAAAGACGTTTGCGCGGTTTTAAGCGCTGGCCTGCTTAGGCTGCCTCTCTCCACGCAGCGAACCAAACAGGTTTTCAGGCAATCCTCGCAACATGTCGTATTTGCTCTGGCACCATGGGCATCGAACCGCTGAACGCGGACGGGGCGCTGCACATGATGAGCAAAAACGAAGCGTGGACACTGTAAACCTCCTCTGCCCCGGAAAAGCTTCAGGGGCGCAACCTGATGAAATAGGGATCGACCCGAAAGTCAGATGCAATAAAGCTAATGAATATCACGAAATTGAGGCGCTATGTCTCGAGCAGTATCTGTGCGCGCGCAGGTTATCCTGCACCTTCGTATCGCCCGATGACCCTTGGGTCGAATAGGCACGCGAATGGGCTTCCTGCATTTTCCAAGTTGAGCCCGCGAATTGATCTCGGCTCTATGTAAAAGGAGAAGAAGGATGACCAGTAAAGTACCCAGCAAAGGGTTGGAGTGGATCAACTTGATCGCGGGCGGCAGCTTTGCCTGCGCGGCCGTTTTTTTTGGGCAGGAAGCAGCCGTCTGGAATGCTACGATAGTCGGGATTCTGGTTGTGTGCTTTTCGACAACGGCGCTATCCCGCTACGCGGACTGGTCAGAATGGTTCAATGCAGCCTTGGGGGGTTGGGCGCTCATCGCACCTTTCCTTCTGGGGTTCAGCTTTGCGAAAGGACCGATGTGGACCCATATCGTAGCAGGTATCTGCATCGCAACAATCGCTGTGATCCAACTCGCAAACAGCCGCAAGCGTAGTTCACCAGTATCCCACGCTTCGCGTTAGTCTTCTGCCTGCAGCACGGTTGCGGTCCGCCACCGGAGCGGTGGATCGTACTGCGCGGCACATACTGCACCGTTCAAATTCAATAGAGCTGAGTGAGCAGAGGATCTCCAGATGGGTATGCTCAGCAATGAATTGGTACTTGCTCCGTTATTTCTGTCGGCTGACCCGGATGCCGTTAAGAAATACGTCAACAGCCGACCTGACTGCCTCATCGGCCTCCGTCTCCGAGGGCGGCAGCCGCAGTCCAAGTACTACCTGCAGATGCAGGTTGTCGCGGATCATGCCGATGAAGCGATCGGCAAGCCGCAGGCAGTCGCCCATCCCAATCTCATGGCGTGTTTGGGCATGCTGAAGAATCTCAGCAAGTCGGATCGTCGTGCGGCCGGGCCCCTGTTCGTAGAAAGTCTTGACAAGATCAGGAAAGCGATTGGCTTCGGTGACCGCAAGCCGATAGATGCCGACCACCGTCGGCGACATATAGAGGCGCAGCAGATGGCGGCCGAAGACGGTCAGTATTTCGGCGAGATCGCGCTCGTCGATGTTATCGATCGTCAGACTGGAGAGCGCCTCGTCGGCATTCCCCGTGACAATCGCAGCGAAGAGGCCCTCCTTGTTGCCGAACTCGCTGTATATATTTCGCTTCGAGCCGCCGGCGCGCTCGATGATCGCGTCGATGCTCGCCGCCGCATAACCCTGCTCGAAGAAGACCTCGGCCGCCGCCTCGAGAAGGGCTTCCCGTCGCCGGTTCATCCGCCCTGGCCTGACATGATCCACTGCATTCCGTTCCGTCCAAGTACGCTTGACTGGTAACAATCATTACCGTAAGCGTCAATGGTAATAGTCATTACCGGAGATCTCCATGGCACAGTCGCAAAAAAGGAAAGTCATCGGACTGTTGTTGTGCCTAGGTGCCGTCATCGCCTTGGCGGCCGGCTGGGCGAAGGCCCAGTCAGGTGCAGACGCCTCGACCGACAACGCTTATGTTCGTGGCAATGTCACCTCGATCGCTCCCAAGGTCTCGGGCTACGTCAAGGCCGTCGCAATCGACGACAATCAGGTCGTGCAGGCAGGGGACATCCTGTTCAGGATCGACGACAGGGATTATCGTGCAAAGCTTGCGCAGGTGGCCGCCACGGTCGATGCGGCCTTGGCCCGTCTGACTAATGTGGATGCCCAAATCGAGCTTCAGCATGCGTTGGTGCGACAAGCGCAGGCACAGAAATTGTCGGCCGTGGCTAAACTGACACTGGCATCGAAGGCTTCCGACCGACGTCGCGAACTTGTCCGCAGCCGTACGATCAGCCAGGCCGAAGTCGATGAAAGCGATGCCGCAAGATTGCAAGCCGAAGCTGCCGTGACTGCGGCAGGGGCGGCGGCGGAGGCCGAGCAGGAGCGCATTTCCGTTCTTTCCACCGAGCGCGAAGCCGCCGTGGCCGCCGTCGATCAGGCGCGAGCGGCCCGCGACCTGGCCCAGATCGACCTCGACAATACCGTGGTCCGCGCCCCGATCGACGGCGTGGTCGGGAACCGTCAGATCCGCGTCGGCCGGCTCGTCGCGCCGGGCACTCCGCTGCTTGATCTCGTTCCTGTCGACGACGTCTGGATCGTCGCCAATTTCAAAGAGACTCAAGTCGGACATATCCGCCTTGGTCAACACGCCCGCATCATGGTCGATGCCTATCCAGGTGAAACGTTTGAAGGCACGGTCGACAGTTTTGCACCCGGCAGCGGCTCCGCCTTCAGCCTGCTCCCAGCGGACAATGCCACAGGGAACTTCGTCCGCGTCGTTCAGCGGGTTCCAGTGAAGATCCGCCTCATCGACAACCCGTTGCGTGGCCGCATCGTTCCCGGCCTTTCGGCGCGCGTCGAGGTCGATGGCGATAGCAGTTCATGACCGCCGCCCTCGTCGTCACGCCGAGCCGCGACCGTCCTACGGCAGGGGCTTTCCTGTTGACGGGCATCGTACTTGCGACGCTAACGGAAGCGATCACCAGCACAGTCCTGTCGCTTGGTCGCGGCGACATCATCGGCGACACTTATGCGACGCCGGACGAATTTGCCTCGCTGGATGTAGGGTATACATCGCTGAAATTGATGGCGTTCATGGCTGCGCCCTGGCTGATCGGCCGCGTCAATCTGCGCGGTCTAATTGTGGGATCGACCCTTGTCATGGGTGCGGCATGCGCCCTTGCCGCGACCACAGCGCGATTGGACCTGCTGATTGCGCTTCGCCTCATACAGGGTTTCTCCGGTGGCATTCTGCTTGTCGGTGGCCAGACAATTTTCTTTCTTGCTTGGCCTCGCCGTGGCCAGCCATTCCTTCAGGCTTTGTTCGCGATGGGATCGGTTGTGGCTCCCGCCACGATTGCTCCTGCGCTTCAGGGCTGGTTGCTTGACAGCAAATCCTGGACATGGATCTTCTTCAGCGCAGTCCCGCTGGCGTTGGCGGCAGCTGGCCTAGTGCTACTCGCGGATAGTCCCATTGTAGCAAATATCAAACGCCGCCCATTTGACTGGATCGGCTTTCCGCTCATCTCCACGACATTCTTCTGCTTCACCTATGTCCTAAGTCAGGGCAGTCGGTGGGACTGGTTCGAGGAGCCGCGTATCGTGTGGCTGACGCTGCTCGGTACGATCACCCTGCTGGGATTCATTGGACAGCAGATGAGCGTTCGAGGCGCCCGCTTGCTCGATTTCACCATATTCCTGTCGGTCGACTTTTCCTTTGCCTTTGTCGTCAGCTTCGTCGCCGGTGCCGCGTTGTTCGGCAGCGCATATCTGATCCCGTCATTTGCCGTATCCGTCCTCGCGTTCTCGCCAACTGACGCCGGCCTGCTTCTCCTGCCGAGCGGCGGGTTTTTCATTCTTTCGCTCGTTGTTTCTGCCTTCCTCATGCAGGCGCACCGCGTTCCACCGATCGCCACCGTTCCCTTCGGAATCCTTATGATCATGGTTGCGATGTGGATGCTGTCGGGTTCGACCAGCGAAAGTGGCACCGACGATATGATGACGGCGATCCTGTTACGCGGATTCAGCCTCGGCTTCCTTTTCCTATCGATTACCCTGATCGCATTCGACAGGCTCGAAAGTCGTAATCTCGCGTCCGGCATCGGACTCTTCAATGCGGGTCGCCAGCTTGGCGGGCTGGTGGGAGTGGCCGGCCTCCAGACCCTGATCCAACATAATGTCGTGGCCAATGCGACGGTGCTCAGCGCCCATGTCACGCCCGGCGCTCCCGCCATCGGTAATCGGCTCGGGGCGATGACAGCCATGCTTGTGGCAAGGGGGATGGATGCCGCCGAAGCCAGTCAAGCAGCCGTCGGTTTGCTGGGCAAGGCCGTGATTGGCCAGTCCACCGTAATCGCCTTCGATACGGCGTTCAACGCAGTCGCATTGCTGTTTGTCGCCGCAGCGCCGGTGCTCATCACGATCAAGATCGCGCTCGCCCGTTTGACCAAGGCACATGCCTGATTACGAGGCGTCTCGCAGCGATTACGCGGTTTCGCGCAAACTTGCGGGCAGCGTTTCCCATGTGCGGATGAGTTCGCCGATGGAGGTGGCCTCCATTTTGCGCATGACATTGCCGCGATGCAGCTTAACCGTCACCTCGCTAATACCAAGGTCGTAGGCGATCTGCTTGTTGAGCTTCCCACGCGCCACCTCATGCAACACCTCGCGTTCGCGCGGAGTAAGCGTCTCCAAACGTCTAACGTTGCGCTCCACGATCTCGGCGTGCACCCTACGCTGTGCATCCGCCGCTATGGCAGTTATCACCGCGTCAAGCAGGGTCTGATCACGCACCGGCTTTGTCAGAAAGTCGATGGCGCCTGCCTTCATCGCCTGTACGGTCATGGGAATGTCGCCATGACCGGTCAGAAAGATAATTGGCTTGGGATTTCCGGTCTGCGTCAGATGATGCTGCAGGTCGAGGCCGCTGGACCCCGGCATCCGCACATCCAGAATCAAACATCCGGGCAGACCCAGTACATCCGCTTCCAGGAGATCTCGCGTCGACGCGAACGCCTCCGGTTGGAAGCCAGCCGACAGGATGAGTTCGTAGAGCCCTTCGCGGACAGCTTCGTCGTCATCGACAATGATGACAAGCGGCTTCTCCGGGTCCCGTTTCCGTTGCAGGTTTTGCGGCGCCGATCTCCGCAGCAGCGGCTGTTCAAGTCTCATCTTCACCCTCCTGGTCTATGCAACGCTTCACTCACGGCTGCGAGCAACCGTTGTGCATCGAAAGGTTTTCTGAAGAACCCGCCGATTCCTTTGGCGCGGCTCTGGTCTGCAATCTCATGACGACCGGTGATGAGGAAAACGGGCAGATCGGGTCGTTCGGTCATCACCATGTTGCGGAGTGCGAAACCGTCCGTTCCGGCCATGCCGATATCGGTGATGAGCAAATCCAGGTCCAGAAGCCCACCAGCCAGAAACGTACCTGCCGACGCGAAGGTGCGGGCCTCGTAGCCGGCGGATTCCAAAAGGTCCTCAAGCGATTCCAGCAACCTCGGATCGTCATCGACGATGGCCACAATATATCGTCCGTTACTCGCCACTCCTACCTCCGGCCCTGCGCGAATGGGTAACCGGCATGTCCAGCCGCTCGGCAATCCGCACGAGGTCTGCAAGTGAAGCGGCCGCCATTTTCTGCATGACATTGCGCCTGTGGATTTGCAGCGTGACCTCGCTGATGCCAAGCTCGGCGGCGGCCTGCTTGTTGAGCAGGCCACTGACGACCAGGGGCATGACCTCTCGTTCTCGCGGTGTCAGCCGCGCATAGCGCCGTTTGACCAGATCGAGGTCGGCCCGCTGCGTACGTTGGCGACGGTCCTGGTCAATGGCGACGTGGATCGCCTTCATCAACTCGTCGTCACTGAACGGTTTGGTCAGAAAATCCACCGCGCCCTGCTTGATGGCGCTGACCGACGAGGGAATGTCTCCGTGGCCGGTTATGAAGACTATGGGCGGATGATCGCCCTTGGCGATCTGGCGCTGAAGATCGAGCCCATTTATGTCGGGCAATTCCACGTCAAGCACGAGGCAGGAGGGAATGTCCGGCTTCTTGGCATCAATATAATCGCCCGCCGATCCGAACACGATGGCATGAATGCTGTGAGAGGCCAGCAATTCCTCAAGCGCCTGCTGGATGCGGATATCATCGTCGATGACGAATACGATATGGTCGGGAGCGGTCATGGCGTCGCTTCCGGATCGATCGGCAGGGTGAAAACAAACTTTGCCCCTTTTGGCTCATTGTTCTCCACCCAAAGCCGCCCGCCGTGCGATTCAACAATGGAACGACAAATCGCCAGCCCCATCCCCATTCCGTCTCCCTTCGTGGTGAAGAATGGCTCGAAAATTCTGTCGGGAAATTCCACGCCAGGCCCTCGGTCCCCAATCTCGACGCGAACCACTCCCTCCATCCGGCATGCCCGCACGCTGACAATCCGGGGGGTGGCCGAAGGATTCATCGCATCCAGTCCGTTGCGGATCAGATTGACCAGGACTTGCTGGATCTGGACGCGGTCGAGTTGAACTGCGGGCAGACCGCCTTCGACGGTAACATCCAAGCGAATGCCCCGACGCGAAGCCTCTTCGGCCATAACCTCGCGCGCCTCCGAAATGACACCCGTGAGCGAAGCGCCCGTCCGGGTTTCGACCGATTGTCTGAACAGGGCGCGGATGCGGTTCACGACGTCGGCCGCCGAATTCGCGTCACGCGTAATGCGCTCGACCGTCTTCTGCGCTCGTTCAAGATTGGGCGGATCTGCGTTCAGCCAACGCTGGCAGGCGTGCGAATTGGCGACGACGGCCGCCAACGGCTGGTTGACCTCATGGGCGATGGAGGCGGACAATTCCGCGAGGCTCGCTGCCTGGCTGGCCCGCGCAAGTCTTTCTTGCGCAAGGCGCAGCTCTTCCTGTGCCCGCACTTGATCCTCGATATCAAAGCAGACGCCGTTCCACTGCACGACGGTACCTTCGGCATTGCGCATCGCCGCGGTCCGCGTCTCGACCCAGCGATATTGCCCGTCCGAGCGCCGCAGGCGATGCCGGAAGGCATATGGCTCGCCGGTGGCGAGCGAACGACCGTACCGCTCTTTGACAACCGCCAGATCATCGGGATGGATGATGGCATCCAGCGTACCGACCAGCCGTGACCTTGCTCCTTCATCCATATCTTCCAGATTGAAGCCGAGGAATTCGCGAAGCTGCTGGCTGCGATAGATCGGCCTACCATCGGGAGCGGCGCAGTAGATCAGGGCGGGTAGCGTTTCAATGAGTTGACGGAGCGAGCGTTCACTTTCCCGCAACGCATCCTCGGCATGCACCTGATCGTCTATATCGTGGCACAAACCGTACCACTGAACGATACGGCCTTCTTCGTCGCGCATTGGCTCGGCACGGCTTGACATCCAGTGATACACACCGTCGGCGCGTCTCAGACGGTAACGCATGGCAAAGCGCTCTCCGCTGGACAACGAACGATCGAGGACGCTCTTGAATTTGGCGGCATCTTCCGGATGGACAGTCGCGATGAGCGCTTCCAGCCGCCCCATCTCGGCGCTACCCATATCCACCACGTCCATGCCCAGAAAATCGGCCATGCGCCTGTTGAAGAAGGTCGGCTCGCCGTCGGGACTTAGCCGCCACAAATGGCTTGGCACCATGTCGATGAGTTGAGACAGTTCCCGCTCTCTTTCGCGCAGCGCCGCTTCTGTCTTCTTGTAGACGTCGATGTCTATGCCGACGCCGTACCATCCGGTGATACGCCCTTGGATGTCGTATGTCGGACGGACAGCGAACCGATGCCAAACCCATTGTCCGGTCGTACGCAGGACACGGTATTCGTGATGGAAGTACTCGCCCGTGCGCATGCAGCGGCGCAAAGCCGCGGCTGCACCCTCGTAGTCATCCGGGTGCACGCTCCTTTTCCAGCCGCGATCCCCGCCATCGAGGAAACTGCTTTCACTCAGCGGTTCGTTCAGTTGCTCCAGCGTAAGCGCGATGGAAGTCTGGGCGATCGGCGTAGCGTAGGTGAACGTCCCGGATGGATCGAACGCGAAGGCGGCACCGAACAGGTCCTCGACAGCCTTGGCCGCGCGCACTGCCTCAACCGTTTCGCCGAGCGTATCGGACGTGGTCCATCTCTCGCCCGGGCCGGACACCATCGGATCGACATCGACGCTTACGGCGTATCCCGGCTCCGCACGCAGTTCCGCCCATCGATAGGTGCCGTCAGCCTGGCGCCGACGGTAAGTTACAACCTGGGGAATGCCATGCCAGAACGCCCGGGCCATCGCCTGTTCTGCCGCCGGCCTGTCATGGGGATGGATGAGGTTCAACGGCGGTTTGCCCGAAGCACTCTCCTGCCCCAGGGCATCGGTGGCCTCGGGGTGCGGCCGGTCGTCGACAATCGTCGAAACACCGCTGTCTATAACGGTGCCGTACCAGCCCAGTATCTGACCGCGACCATCATGCAGGGGCTGCCCCGTGCTCCGGCCCCAACCATAGGAGCCATTCGCCAGCAGCATGCGATGTTCGACATTGTAGGGTTCGCCCGTGCGAAGGCTGTGACGCCACGTCGCGGCGGCATCCTCATAGTCTTCCGGGTGGATGACCCGCTTCCACCCGAGGGAGCCGTCTTCCGGAGGAGTGTTGAGGTCGTCCAGGGTCAGTTTCAGGAATTTGAGAGCGTCGGGCGTTACGTAGATGAACCTGCCGTCGGTGTCGGTCGCCCAGGCGTTACCGACGACACCTTCGACGATTTTTGCGGCTCGCAAGATTTCGGCTGCTGTTTCGGACGCTAACGTCATTGGCGGGTCCTCCTTTCGGCCGTGCCAGATAGCGGCCGCATCGGAGTTCACCGTACCATTTCTTGCTGGTTTCGGGTTTTGCCAGTTCATCGACGCAGGCTACAGCCGATCCCGGCTCGGAACATCCTATGGAAATCCATGTATCGCCAGCGTGGGGAATGGCAGGTTCGGGAGCGAGCCGGATAGGTGGGATGCTCGCCTGCCACTTCGTCGGCCCTGGCGAGAAATCGCCCCCCGCGTTTATCATCCCTAACGCGCCCGGTTAACACGGTCCGTTCGTCCAGTTTCGTAAACTTCGGCCCATCACACATCTGCCAGTGGGATAGGGCGAACAAGCTTACTGGTAGCCGATCCCGGCAATGTAGTCGGCCAGGAGTTTCTCCTGAAGCTCCTCCTGCTCGAACAGCGCCTTCATCGCATCGCGGATATCCAGCACACCGATAGGTTTCTCGCCAGCGCCGAGCACCGGCGCGTTCTTGAGGTTTCTCGCCGACATGATTTCCCAGATGGAGTGGAGCTCATCGTCTGGCGTGCACGAGAAAAAGGGGCTGCTCATCAATGCAGAGACATTGGTCAGATCGGCCTGCGCCAAGGCTAGGTGGCGCACGAGATCCGACTTGCTCAGCACACCAGCGGCCTCTCCGTTTCCATGGCAGGCGACGACCAAGCCGATACCGGGCTTCAAAAAGGAAACCGCCGCTATGTGGAGTGGCGCTTCGAGGTCGACCACTGTCAGGCGAGCCGATGTCAGAGGGGCGAGTTGTTCGACAAGCATGGAAACCTCCTGTATCGACCGGCGGCGCCGCACTGCGGCACCGCCGGTTTTCGATGGAAACAGACGAACGCGTATCACTGCGCATACGTCGTCAGTTCCGTTTCATCCGTGTCGACCACGAAGACGGCGAGCAGGCGCGCGCGCTCGGTTTTGCTGGCATTCTCGCTCACGCCATGGTGGTCACCGGGAAATTCCGAAAAGTTTTCGCCTGTCTGGTAGGTGACGACCGGACCGTCATTGACCTGGCTGCGGATCGCTCCTTCCAAGACCGTAGCGTAGATGAAGGCCGAGTTGGGGTGTGTATGGGCCGGCGATGTGCCGCCGGGTTCATATTCGACGATCACGCCCTTCATGCTTTTGCCCGGGACATTGGGCAGTGGCTGGTCATAGACGACAGTAACCTTGTCGTCATGGGCAAGTGCCGGTGAGTTTGCCATCGCCACCAGCAGCGGCAGGGCAAGCAATTTCCTGATCATGACTTTTTCTTTCGTCCAGGGAAATAGGGGCATCTGGGGTGTCTCCTCCGTCACGGCTTTCGGGCGGAAGTCCGAAGCCAGTCGTCGAAGCGGATTTGTCCGATGCGGGGATTGGCGCCCGGCACCAGTGAGCGGTCGTCGAGTTCGACGCCGAAATAGAGAGTGTGGGGATCGGCGACCACCTCGCGCGGGTCATCGAACTTCTTCAGGTATCGGGCCACCAGCTCATTGAGCGGAACGTGCTCCGGCCCGGCGATTTCCATCATGCCGTTCAGGGGATCTGAAAGCGCGACCTGTGCCATCACGTCGGCGACGTCGTCCGACGCGATCGGCTGTACGAGGGCGGTGGAAACGAGAGCCTTCCCGCCGATCGTCCCGGACTGGGCGATCGAACCCATGAACTCGAAGAACTGGGTGGAGTGGACGATGGTGTAAGGAATGCCGGATTCGCGGATCAGGTTTTCCTGGGCCTTCTTGCCGCGAAAATAGCCACTACCCTGCAACCGATCAGTGCCAACTACCGAAAGCGCGATGTGATGCTTCACGCTAGCCGCCATTTCCGCGCCCAGCAGGTTGCGTCCGGACGTCTGAAAGAAGTCCATCACCGCCTTGTCCTCGAATGACGGCGAGTTTGCGAGGTCGACAACGACCTGCGCTCCGGCGAGTGCTTCGGCCAGCCCTTCGCCGGTGATGGTGTTGACGCCTGAATTCGGCGACGCAGCAACGACCTCGTGCTCCTTGGCGCGCAACCTTTCGACTGTCTTGGAACCGATAAGGCCAGTACCACCGATGACGACGATCTTCATGACTATCTCCTGTTCTGCTTTGGAATTTTTCGACTCGTGAGTGCGTCGGCGTGCGGCTAGCGACGTGCGCGGCGATTTCCGGCATCAAGTCGCCGTAGGTTGCCCCACAGATCGCGTATCAACGCGAAGGTCCTCTCAAGAAATTGCCTCAGATGCCGGCCGGCATGGCCGGGGTCCCGGGGAGCTTCGGTGTGCGAGCCGACATGGCGCCTTCGCGGCGATGCCGGCAGCGCTTCATGCCCCTTTTCGCGCAACCTCTCGACGGTTCGCGAGCGGATGCCGGCGGTAGCGCCGATGACCAGGATTTTCATGCTGGATATCCTTGCACTTGTAGAAAGGACCGGACGAACGAAGGCCGAAGAGCGACGGCGCTTTACTGTCTCGTCGCAGCCGCTTCGATGACGGCGGCGACTTCGTGAGGATGGGACACCATCAAGGCGTGCGAGGCGCCGTCGATCACGACCGTCTTCACCGAATGGGCGCGCTCGGCCATGAAACGCATCACCGCCGGCGGAATGTTGCGATCCTCTGAACCATAGATCCAATACGAAGGCAGCTTGCGCCATGCAGGCTCACCGGACGGCTCCGCCAGCGCGGCCTCGGTGACCGGTCGCTGAGTAGCGGCCATCAGATCGGCCTGTTCCTCAGGAACGTCCGCAGCAAACTGTGCGTGGAACTTGTCGCGCTCGATGAAGAGATCGCGCACACCGTCAGGACGCTCAACCGGTACGATTGCATTCCCCAGCGTGCTACCGGGAAATTTCGCCGAAAGCGACAAGCTGGACTCACCACGATCGGGGGCAAAAGCAGCGACATAGACCAGCACCTTGACGTTGGGGCTGTCATTGGCCGCGTCGGTGACAACAGGCCCACCGTAGGAATGGCCGACCAGAACGACCGGGCCGGGAATCGAGCGAACGACCGCCGCGACGGCGGCAGCGTCGGAGGCGACGCTGCGGAAAGGATTGGCGGCGGCGACGGCCGTATAGCCGTCCCGTCCCAGTTCGGCGATGACGCCGTCCCAGCTCGAAGATTCGGCGAAGGCACCATGGACCAGTACGACAGTTGGTTTGGACTGTGCGGCGGAGGGCCGCACCGTCATGCCGGCAAATGCCGTCAGGGCGGTGGCCAGCGCCAGGATTTTCGTGATCTTCTTCATTGCTATCTCCGTAAGCAATTGGCGGTGTCGCTACGGAGAATGCGTCGACATGAAGTTTGCCGCTATCGAACGTACGGATCGGTGGTGCCGTACCAAGGTCTAGGATCGATACGAGGCAGCATGCCAAATTCAGGCCGGGCGAAGTACGGCCGACGTCAGTTGCAGCTGGCTGCACAGATTGACCACGGCGATCACGAAACCCAGGATGGAGATGTCTTTCGCCGACAGGCCGATATCGACACAATCGTCAGCCGATTTCAGGGCCACCGGAGTCAGTGACGTGGCCAATATCTCCGCCCATTCGAGTGCAGCGCGCTCCCGCGGGCCGAACAGGCTTGAATCCCGCCAGGCGGAGAGATGGCAGAGCCGCATAGGATGCTCTCCTTGGCGCCTCGCCAACTCTATATGTGCGGCCAGGCTCGGTGCACACCGATTCAATTGTGCAGCCCTTGCAGCCACAAGATTGAGGAGCGGGTCTTCAATGACAAGCGAGCGAAAGGCCGCGAGCAGTTCCCTTATCGCAGCATGCAAGTCGGTAGACTGTCCGGCAGAACCTGCATGTCGGGTTGTGGAACCCTCAAAAATCGAGATTGCTTCCGATGGATTTGTGATCGTCATGTTCGATCCTCCTGATGGCTAAAACAGCCATCTCGGAATCATGCCGGCCTTACGACATCGTCGCCACTGCCCTATCGGTTCGCGGGCAAAACCGATGGTCGATACGCTTCAGTACGGAAGTCTATGATCGTCAATATCTGCCCGGCAGTTCTGGGTCATTCCTGACCTAGCGTCTGCGGGAGCCTCTGCGCCAGTATGGGAAAGGCAGTTCTCCCAGACAATCGAAGCTGCAGCGCGATATTCGTACCTTTCCCAGTGCATAGCCGTTACACGGCCCAACACTGGAGAACTGAAATGAAGATAATCACTATTGCAGCGTCGGCGCTTCTCATAGCGGCGGGTAGCGCTGTCGCTGGAAGTGACCATTACGGGTCCGACTGGGACTATCCACAGTCGAATTCCGATAAAACCCATACGTCCTCGACGCAGAAGTCGTATGTAATTATCCGTAAGCTTCCGCCTCGTACCGTGTACAAGCCGGCCGTTCCCTCGGATGAATATGGTCAGGGTCATTGGGGCAACCATTGAGCCAATGACTACCCGTCAACAGCGCAAAAGGCCGGGGGAAACCCCGGCCTTCCTTATATCCAAACCGTGGGACAGGAAGCTGTCGATCCGGCTAAAGAATGACAAGCCTTAGCCACAGGCAGATCGCTATGCATCCTTCACCGATCCCCAGGAAGGACGAGCATTACGCAGGTGCCGGAACCGAGCGTGCTGTACACCTTGATCCGGCCGCTCACGTCCTCGACGAAGCGTTTCACCATTGGGAGACCGACCCCGCCGAGGCCATCGCTCTTGGTGGTGAAAAACGGATCGAAGGCACGCTTCAGCGTCTCATCGCTCATGCCGATACCGCCGTCCTCGACCCTCACCTCGACCAGCGTTTCTCTGTCCTTCGAAACAAGCTCAGCCGCCCCGATCGCGACAGTGCCGCCATTCGGCATTGAATCGCGAGCATTGAGAGCGAGGTTCAAGATTGCGCTCTGTAACCCATGGGACGTGCATTTCACCCGAGGCAGAGTTGTGCTGATATCCAGCGTAACATGATGTTTGGGCGCCCATGTGGGTTGGATCAAGCCTACGACCTCCGCCAACGACTCTGCAACGTCTACATGCTCGACTTCCGTGGAACCGCGGTCTGCCTGGTGAAGGGATTGTCTGACGAGAACGCCGGCGCGCTCAAGCGAGACTCTTGCACCTGAAATCACCGGTTCCAGTGCCGGTGCCACGTCGAATCTTGAACTGCGAGCGATAATGTTTACCGCTGATGAGGCGATCTGGATCAAATTGCCCAGTTCATGGGCAACGCCGGCTCTATCCAGTAGCCCAAGGCGTTTCCGGGCTACCCCTTCGTTTGAGTAGACTTCGGGAATTGCATTGTTTGGTTCAAGTGGCGGCATGGCGTGGTCCTTCTTCCTTCATTTGCCTTGAGGACGGCGACGGCGCAACGCTATGAACAAGTGGAACCGTGGTCGACTGGATCGAAGGGTCAGGTCTGCCATACTGCGGTACAGGTAGGTTTCGCGGCATCTATGGAATTCACTCGGCGTCTGGGCAGCCAGCGTCTTTTAATGACTTCCGAGGGCCGTTCGAGCGATTTCTTGATCGTCGAACTCGCATCGGTTTAGGCGGCGTCGCTCCCCCGCCAAGCTGCGTGCCATGGGGCGTTAGTATGGTGTCACGGAGCGACTACTCACTTCCGACGGATGGCAGATAGTGCGCGATATGCGCGCTTTCGTCCAAAGGCACCATTTCGGTTGTGACATGGAAGGCAGCGCAAACCATCTGGTCTGAGGGCGAACCTGCCTGCGCCGTCGGTGGGGTCTTCCTAGACGAAGGTATCGGAAAAGACAGCCTCGGGAACGATAGCAGACCCTTGTGGAAGGCCGCCATAGTCGGGTGGCTTTATCCAACAAAAGGAACCCGGACATGACGCCACGTTTTGCGCCCTTCAAGATCGCCCCCGATCTCATCAAGTCCCTGCTCAATGTCGAGAAGGCAATCGCCGACAGCGGGCTGGAGCATAGCCTCGGCGAACTGGTCAAACTGCGCGCCTCCCAGATCAACGGCTGCGCCATGTGTATCCACATGCATGCCACTGATGCGCGCAAAAACGGCGAAACGGATATGCGCATCATCATGCTCGACGCCTGGCAAGAATCTCCGCTCTATACTGACCGCGAACGCGCGGCGCTCGCCTGGACGGAATCGTTGACAAACATCAAGGAGACGGGCGCAGGAGACGCGGACTATGAACTGGTCAAGAGCGAGTTCACCGAGGCCGAGGTCGTAAACCTGACGGTCATGATCGGCGCCATCAATCTTTGGAACCGGTTGCAGATCGCGGCCCGCGCCGTCCACGCGGTAGAGCAGACAGACAGAGCGGCCGCCTGATCGCCGCCCCAGGCCCGAAACGGCCCTCCCTCCCCCGTTTCGCGCCGCTCTGCCTGCGGGCCGCGCCGTTTTCCCCGAACTTGCGCGGCCCGCACACCTTTCCGGTACATCAACGGAGGGCCGTTTCAATCCAGGAACGATCCGATGAGCAATATCAATCCACCCTATACGTCAAAGGCGGCATGGGAGCGCTGGCTCGATCGACGCCTGCCGTTACCGAGGTTCGTGCATGGCTCCTTCATTGTCTATCCGGTGCCGCGCAATCTGAATTACGCTTATACCTTCGGTGGCATCCTAACCATGATGCTCGTGGTGCAGATCGTGACCGGTGTTGCCATGGCGATGCACTATGCGCCCGATACAGCACTCGCCTTCTCGTCGGTCGAAACGCTCATGCGCGACGTCAACCTTGGCTGGCTCTTGCGCTATCTGCATACCAACGGAGCGTCGTTCTTCTTCATCGCCGTCTACGTCCACATAGGGCGTGGCCTCCATTACGGCTCCTACAAAGCGCCGCGCGAACTGTTGTGGGTTCTCGGCTGCATCAATTTCTTGCTGCTGATGGCAATCGGCTTCATGGGTTATGTACTGCCTTGGGGCCAGATGAGTTTCTGGGGCGCAACCGTCATCACCGGCTTCTTCAACGCCATTCCCCTAGTGGGTGACTGGGTCCAGCAACTCCTGCTCGGCGGCTTCACCGTCGGCAGTCCGACGCTCAACCGCTTCTTTGCGCTACATTATATGCTACCATTCATGCTGACAGGCGTGGTTGCGCTGCACATCTGGGCCTTGCACGCGGTCGGGCAGAACAACCCGACCGGCATCGAGGTGAAGACGCCGGCGGACGTCGTGCCGTTTACGCCGCACGCCACCGTCAAAGACCTATTCGGGGCTTCGGCTTTTCTGGTGGTGCTCGCCTATTTCGTCTTCTACCTGCCCAATTATCTCGGCCACCCGGACAACTATGCGGTTGCCAACCCGCTGAAGACACCGGCGCATATCGTGCCGGAATGGTACTTCCTACCGTTCTACGCGATCCTGCGTGCCATTACCTTCAATATCGGACCGATCAATTCCAAGCTCGGTGGCGTGCTCGCCATGTTCGGTTCCATTCTCGTATTGTTCCTTGTGCCATGGCTCGACACCTCGAACGTACGTTCGGCCCTATATCGGCCTTGGTATAGGCTGTTCTTCTGGCTGTTCGCAGCCGACGTCGTCATTCTCGGATGGCTGGGTTCCCGACCGGCCGAAGGCGGTTACGTCGCCATGGCACAGCTAGCCACCTTGTTCTATTTCGCTTTCTTCCTCGTCGTCATGCCGATACTCGGCCTGGTCGAAACTCCGCGGCGCCTGCCAAACTCGATCACCGAGGCGGTGCTGGGCGCAAAGCAGGAATAGAGCGCCTCCATGCCTGATCTTGCCTCGATCGGAGATTGGTGGAACTCGACCCTTCTCCAGATCATTATGGTTGGTACCGCCGGCATTGTCGTCTGGCACCTAATTCCGGCTCGCCGTGCCAATGCGAGGCTGATCGTTCAGATCGCTTTTTTCCTAGCGATGTCCGCCCTGCTGCTCGATGGGCAGGTGGTTCCATACGAGTCCACGTCAGGTACCGAAACGCCGGGTGGCGCGGTCCTCGTTGGCGGCGCCAAGCTGTTGTGGTGGGTTCACCTCGCTTGGGCACTGATCGGGTTCGTCCGCATCTACCTTGTCATAGAAGGAAAGCCGCGGGAGGCGCGCCTTCTGCAGGATCTGGTCGTCGGCATCGTCTATGTCGGCATGTTCCTATCAGTCCTTGCCTTTGTCTTCGCGGTGCCAGTCGGAACGCTGATCGCCACGTCCGGCGTGTTCGCCATCATCCTCGGCCTGGCGCTCCAGAACACCCTGAGCGACGTGTTTTCAGGTATCGCTCTCAATCTCGGCCGCCCATATTCGCCAGGAGACTGGATCGTCCTCAACGATGGTACCGAGGGCCGCGTCATAGAGATGAACTGGCGCGCGACCCACCTTCTTACCTCGGCCCGCAACGTAGTTATGCTGCCGAACCGATTCCTCTCCCAGCTCGGCTTGACCAATGTTAGCAGGCCTAACGAAGGCCACAGGCTCTCCGTGAAAGTCAGGGTCGTTCCCACGACTACGCCGGCGGTCGTCGCGGACGTCATGCGCGTCGTCATGATGAGCAGCAACACTATCCTGAAGGACCCACCGCCTTATGTAGCTATTGGGAGTCAGGACGCAGCAGCCATCGAAGTCGACCTATTTTTCAGCGTGGCCGATGTCGAAAATCGAGTAACGGCAAGGAACGAAATCTTCGATCTCGTCTACCGTCATGCCAGATCCGCCGGCCTCCTTCTGGCGATGCCCCCTTCCACTTCTCTCATGATGACCGGCTCGGCGCGCCGAATCTTGGATGTTCCGCGCCAGACGCCAATAGAATTAATCAGAGCCATACCGGCATTTTCGACGCTTACGGATGGCGAACGGGAAGCGCTTGCCGCAAAGATCTCAGTCCGCGGCTACCACAAGGACGAGATCATCGTTCGTCAGGGCGAGACACTGCCATCGCTAATGATTCTTCGTAAAGGCGTGATTGAGAGGGCACGCCAGCAAGGTGATGGGCACACGCAGGAAATTTCGCATCTCTCGCCCGGCGACTTTTTCGGCGATACAGGGTTGCTCGCCGGAATCGGCGAAATTGCGACATTACGGGCAATGACCGACGTCATAGTCTACGAAGTGGATCAGGATAGCTTTGCGCCATTGCTGCTCGAGCGACCCGACTTGGTGGAAAACATTGCCGCGATCCTGTCGGCCCGGGTCGCGACGCTGGGTGAAAGCGGTGAACACGGACAACACCACACGCATTCGAAATTCGCGCTACTAAGGTCGATCCAAGAGGCCTTCCGGCTCCCGCGCTAGATGCGCATTCCAAATAAATGACTGCTCGTGTTTCCGAAGTTACCAAACCTGACAACCCATCAGCGCCCGCGATCTGGCCTAGTGTCCTGATCGACCTGCTGGCAGCTTGTAAGATTTTCTTACAGATCGCGTCACTTCTTGGGATCGTCGTTGCCGTTGACCTTCTTGCCGCTATCAATCGACCATGCAAGCCTCGGCAGCACCGTGGCGGACAGCCAGGGTGCAAGTTCTTCACGGGGCCAACTGTCGCGGCCCCCCAACACATAAAGCAGTTTAGTTACTTCCCGCCACGGGCTTCCTTCCGGAAACGGCATTACCCGCGACAGTGCAGCGTTCGCCGGATTGAGTTCGACGGGCAACGCAACGTTTTCAAGCTGGAAACGCGCGAGCCTAGCCGGATGTTCGATCTTGTCCGCCAAACGTCCTTTCAGGACCCGCTTGCCTTGCTGGACCGGCTTGAGCGAGTTTTCGATGTCGGCGATGATCCTTACAAATTCGGAAATGACAAGTTCCTGCTTTACCTTGGCATTGGCCCGAAGTCCGGCGATCCCACCGTGGTAGGGAGGGAAAATATCGGGGGCTTTCTCTTCCACGCCGATAATCGCATTGACCTCCTTTCCAGTCAGGCGCCGTCCAGCTTCAAATTCGGCAAGGACCTCTTCCACATGCTCAGGCGAAGCAGCAAGCTTCTCCATGACGTTATCTCGCACACGCGCCTGGATGAGCCGCGTCTTATAGGATTTAAGGACGGTCGCGATCCTGATGAAGGTGTAAGCGTGTTCACGGGTATAGCCGGATAACGCGTGCGCCTTTCAGCAACGCTGCTGCCCGCCATGCGTCGTCGGTACAGCCTGCCTTTCGCTTACGTCAGGCTCAGGCCTCCGTCGACCGTGATCACCTGCCCAGTGATCCAACTCGAAGCCGGGTCTGAGAGGTGGACGATCCAGCGTGCGATGTCATCGGGTACACCGCGTCGTTTGAGGGGAATCTGCTCGCGTTCCGCTTCCTCGACAAGGGCCGCCTGTTCCGGCGAAAGCCCCATCATGCCGGTTAGCGCTCCCGATTCGGTTGGGCCCGCCGCAACGGCATTGACGCGGATTCCCTGTGGTGCCAGTTCGAGCGCCCAGCAGCGCGTTAAGTGCTCCAGAGCGGCCTTGCTTGCGGCATAGTGCGATAGATCCACCCCCGGCTTGTGGCCGAACGTGCTCGACACGTTGATGATCGTCCCTGCCGTTTTGGAAAGGTGCGGCAGGGCTTCACGAGCAAGAAGGCTCGGTCCCACGACATTGACAGCAAAGATTTCCCTGATCTGATCGGCGGTAACGTCGGCGAGGGATGCCAGGGCGCCGGCCCCGGCATTGTTGACGAGGATATCGAGGCGCCCCCAGGCCTCCACGGCCTTTACGACGCTGTTGGCCGCGTCCTCCGGTTCGGCGACGTCGGCAACCAGTCCGATAATATTCTCCTGGGCTGCCGCTACCTGCTCCAGTGGTTCGGACCGGCGCCCGGTAATAACGACCCGCGCCCCTTGGGCGGCCAGGGCCAATGCCACGGCTCGTCCGATACCTGAGCCGGCACCCGTAACGAGAGCGACCCTGTCTTGGAATGTCGACATGAAGTGTTCCTTGATTTTGCTCGACGCGTCGAGGAGAAGATGCGGTGCCCTGATCGCCCGAAAATCGAAACCCAGGGTGATCGCCAGCCGACGAAAAGATGGGACGACTGGCGATCGGACTCCGAGGAAATAACCGGGAGCTTAGGGGCGGATGAACGCGAGAATATCGTTGTTCACCAGATCGGCATGCGTGGTACACATGCCATGCGGCAGGTCCTCGTAGACCTTGAGAGTCCCGTTTTTTAGTAGCTTGGCAGAGAGCGGGCCAGAGTCGGCAAACGGCACGATCTGGTCATCCTTACTGTGCATGACCAGCGCCGGCGTCTCGATGAGCTTGAGATCCTCGGTGAAGTCGGTCTCCGAGAATGCCTTGATGCCTTCATAGTGGGCCTTGGCGCTGCCCGTCATACCTTGCCGCCACCAGTTGTTGATGATGCCGGGCACCGCTTCCGCTCCCGGTCGGTTGAAGCCGTAGAATGGACCGGAGGGGAAGTCGATGTAGAACTGCGCGCGATTCGACGCGAGAGAATGACGCAGCCCATCCAATACTTCGATCGGCAATCCGCCGGGATTCGACGGCGTCTTCACCATGATCGGCGGCACTGCACCGATTATAACAAGCTTGGCGACCCGCCCCTTACCGTGGCGGGAGACATAGCGAACGGCTTCGCCACCGCCGGTGGAATGTCCGACATGAATGGTGTTCCGCAAATCGAGGTGTTCGATCACCGCCGCCGCGTCGGCTGCATAGTGGTCCATGTCATGGCCATCGCTCACCTGAGCGGAGCGGCCGTGGCCACGACGGTCGTGTGCAATGACCCGATAGCCTTTGCCTAGGAAGAACAACATCTGCGCGTCCCAGTCGTCGGCGCTCAGCGGCCATCCGTGATGGAAGACGATCGGCTGGGAATCTTTAGGACCCCAGTCCTTGTAGAAGATGCCGGTCCCGTCCTTGGTAGTAATGGTGCTCATGGTCATTGATCCTTGGTTTGGCTCGTGAAGGGGGAGGGTTCGTTCGCTCCGTGGCTGGGCCAGTGCCGGTAGCGCACTTGCCAGCGTAGTCGTGATTGCGCCCACCAGAACGTCGCGGCGCGATGCGCGGACGGACGAAAAGACGTTGCTTCGCATTGATACGATCCTTGGTCCTGGATGTACGCGAACGGCTAGATTGGCCTAGACGCACATCGGTTCGTTTGGTGCCGACGGCGGCAAGGATGCGCCGAGGCCTCTCATCAAACCATTCGCCGGAGGTGTCTGTCGGATAATCCGAAGGTCTATGTCCTGGCTTTGGGCCTGACGGGAGCACACACCACAAGCGTGGGTAGTCCTGATCCTTCGTGTAATCGTGGCTGCAGATCGAGATTTAGTATCTGTCAAAAATGCACTCGGCCTGTAATCGATTGGTCGTCAACAGCCACGACATCAAGACACGGAGGTGGAAAATGTATGAGAAGCTCCGGGAAAACACACAACTCCATCGCTTCGAATTGACGATCTCACAGATGCTGATAGCCGCTGCATATTATCGCGTCGAAGGGAGCCGTATCGTCTTGTTCCGAACGGAGGTTCCGTCTGGGTGCGTTGGCCGAAGTATCGGCTGGCGCCTGGCGCAGGGCATCTTCGACCTGCTTCGTGGATCCGGTCGCAAGGCGATTCTGAGTTGCCCACTAATAAGCCAGTTCCTGGCAACTCGTCTCGACTATCTGGATGTGATCGCCGGATAAACGCGCATGACACGGCAAAGAGATGGCTATCAGAAACGGATGATGAACAGGATACGAATTGTTCCGTCAGCGCTCCGGCCTCGACCTAGGAAAAGTCACTCAGCCTCCTTCGACTCTTGCAGGTGCGTACTCTCGCGGAGCCCGCACCCTGCTTGGCAAGGAGCATCTATTCCAAACCGGGCGATATTTCCCAGGATTGCCCCGACAGCGCCAGTGATCCTCTGGATTCTGAACCATCTGCACTTGGCATGTTCCAGCCGTCGACTTCTCCGTTCTGAGGGAATTTCACCCTTCTCGCCTGCGGCGGAAAACAGGAGAAGCTGTCTCAAGGTGTAGATCCATCCGCCTTTTACACAGCAGAACCTAACAGGTTGCACGGTATCGCTAGCGCTATGTGCGGGCGATCGTTTGCTCGCAACACGCGGAGCAAAAGCAACAGAAGATGCGGCCGTGAGTGATGCAATGAAAAGGAGAAAAAAATGAATATGGAAAACCCTTCACAACCCGGCAGACGGAAACACGGCGAGTTGGTTCCGTCGCGCTATGCGGTGCAGATCGGCGACATCGAGGTGTTGGTGATCAGCGATGGAGTGCTGCCGCTCCCTACCGAAATGCTGGGACACAATGCGGATCCGACGGTCCGGGCGGCCTGGCTGGATGACATGTTCCTGCCCCCGGATGCTTTTGACTGGTCACTGAACGTTGTTCTCGTGCGTACTGGTGGGCAGACTATCCTTATCGACGCCGGATTGGGGTTGGATCCGAATTTGAACTTGCCGCGCGCGGGGCAGCTGATCGGGCGCCTGGCAGCAGCAGACATCGATCTTGCATCCGTGACGGACGTGGTGCTTACCCACATGCATATGGACCACGTCGGCGGGCTGCTCGTTGACGGCGTGAAGGAGAAACTGCGTCCGGACCTTCGAATCCACGTGGCGGCTGCGGAAGTCAAATTCTGGGAGTCGCCCGACTTCACTCGAGTCAACATGCCCCCGGGATTCCCTGACGCTCTTCGGGCTACCGCCAAGCGGTTCGCGAAAGTGTACCGCAGCCAGATTCGCACGTTCGATGAGAAGTGTGAGGTAGCACCGGGAGTGGTCGCCACTCGTACAGGCGGGCACACTCCCGGGCACTCCGTGGTTCGTGTGGCGTCCGGCGGCGACCGGTTGATGTTCGCCGGCGACGCCGTGTTCGCGGTCGGATTCGAACATCCAAATTGGTACAACGGCTTCGAGCACTACCCCGAGGAAGCAGCCCGTGTCCGAGGTCGCCTATTGCGTGAGTTGTCGGCGACTGGCGAACTGCTGGTGGCCACACACCTGCCGTTCCCCTCCGTTGGTCGGGTAGCAGTTGACGGAGACCACTTTCGTTGGGTTCCGGTCTTCTGGGACTACTAACCGCTTATCGGACCGAACCAGAACAGAAAAAGGCCTTTGCCCCATGATCGTTTGCTCGTGCAACTTGCTGAGCGATCGCGCTGTCCGCTCTACCGTCGAGGCGGAGCGGACACACTCGATAAGTCGGATCTATAGCTGTCTCGGTTGCAGGGCGCGGTGTGGGTACTACGCGCCTACTTTCCGCCGCATCATTGACGAGATGTTTGTCGGCAAGGCACATCCCGTAACGAACCAAGGTGGCCAGGGTGTCGGCACCCTTCTCGTGCGCAACCTTCTGGACGGCGCGAGCCGCTCCTTCAGCGCCGTCCGGCTTTTCACAGATACGAAAGACGGCGCAATGTTCTACGAGGCCTTAGGCTTTGTCCCATCTCTGTCGTCCCAAGATCCGGGGCGGCTTCGCGAAAGCTGCCGCTCCTGACACACCCAACTGTCGGCGTAGTCGGGGTCGAATCCATACGGTCCTCTTTCAGCCGTGCGCGGCGGATGCCGCTTCAAAACATGACGGAGCACGAACTACAATCAGACCACTTTGTTGACGCTCGAGTGCGTGCTGATTACGACTGGCGACCAATTCACAGCCTCGGCCAGAGTAAATTCGAGAGGGGACCTGATCATGGACTTCGGCTTTGGAACATTCCTCATCATCATCGCCGCGGTGATCGCCGCCTATGTGGTCTTGGCCTATAACGGCCTCGTCAAGGCGCGCCAGATGATGCGGGAAGCGTGGTCTGGAATAGACGTGCAGCTGAAGCGCCGCGCCGACCTGATCCCCAATCTGATCGAGACGGTGAAGGGCTATGCTCAGCATGAGCGCAAGACCCTGGAGGAAGTAACCGAGTTGCGCACACGCGCACAAAGCCTGCCGAGGGACGACATTGCCGGCCGCGCGCAGGTGGAAGGCATGCTGGGGCAGGCGCTCGGCAGGCTTCTTGCGGTGGCTGAGGCCTATCCCGACCTCAAGGCCAACGAGAACTTCGCTCAGTTGCAGAACTCGCTCGAGACCCTGGAAAGTGAAATCCAGATGGCACGCCGCTATTATAACGGCGCGGCGCGCGACCTGAACGTCAAGGTCGAGAGCTTCCCCTCCAATCTGGTCGCCAACACGTTCGGCTTCCGGCAGGCCGAGTTCTTCGAGATCGAGGATGCGCAGGATCGCGCCGTGCCCAAGGTGTCGTTCAACTGACGTGCGGCGCATGAAACTGGTCGCGCGCCTCTTCTGCGCCTTCTTGCTCGTTCTCGGCTCCGCCGTGAGTGTTCTGGCGGCCGAAACCATCAACAACTTCCATGCGCTGATCGACGTCGGCGCGGACTCTGCGCTGACGGTGACAGAAACAATCGCGGTCAACGTCGAAGGCAGGCAAATCTCACGCGGCATATTCCGGGATATTCCGCTGCGTTACCAGGACGAAAACGGCCGCACCCGCGAGGCGGGGCTGAATGTGCGGTCGGTGACCCGCGACGACCGGAGCGAGCCTTACGCGATCGAGCACAGTTCGGGCGTACTGCGTATCCGGATCGGCGATGCCGATGTCCTCCTGCCGCGCGGCGTCCATATCTACAAGATCGTCTACCAGACGACGAGGCAGATCCGTTATTTCGACGATCATGACGAACTCTACTGGAACGTGACCGGCAATGGCTGGGATTTTCCGATCCTGAAATCGAGCGCCGAGATCAGGCTGCCCGCCGGAGCGAGAGCCACAAACGTCACCTATTTCACCGGCCGCTACGGATCGACTGAAAAGGCCGCGCGAGCCGAAGGCTTCGACGGCGGGAACCGTATCCTTGTCGAGACAACGCGGGTGCTGGGCAGTCGAGAGGGACTGACCGTCGTCGTTGCCTTCCCAAAGGGCGTGGTTGCATCACTCTCTGCCGCCGACCTGCGCTCCGACTGGTGGCAGGACAATCTCGGCTGGATCATCTCGGGTGGAGGACTGGCGATCGTATTCGCCTTCTATTTCTGGGCCTGGCGGCGCGTCGGGCGCGATCCACCGGCCGATATTGTCGTTCCGCGCTGGATGCCACCGGATGGCGTGTCGCCGGCGCTTGCCAATTACATCGAAAAGCACGGCTTCCGCGGCATGGGCTGGGACGCTTTCTCCGCTGCAATCATTGATCTCGCGGTCAAAGGCCATCTGGAGCTCGACCAGCCGAACAAGACCATGATGATCCGCCGCAAGGGCAACGGCATTCTCGCGGGGATCGGCGCCGGGCAACGCGCCATTCTCGGCGCCTTGCCCGCCGACGGTGATACGCTGACCGTCGACAAGTCTAACGGCGCGACGGTTCAATCGGTCGGCCGCGCATTCCGGAATGCGATGGAAAGTGAACATCGCAACAAATTCTACCACGCCAACCGGCTATACCTCGTGGCTGGCATCTTCGTGTCAGCGCTGGTGCTGATGTGTACCCTGGTGTTGGGCAACCTCGGGCCGGAAATGATCGCCGCCGCCATCGGCATGATCTTTCCGTGCGTGGTCGTCGCCGTCATCGCCGGCAATGTCGGACGCAGGTTTCGAGAAGCCCGTTCTCTCAGCACACGGATATGGTCGGTGATCACAACAGCCTTCATCGGCTTCGTGGGCTTGAACACGGTCGGCGGTTTTCTCGAGACGCTGACCCGGATCGAATTCGATACAGGTTTGCTCGCGGCTCTCGCTGGGCTGATGATCACCAACATCGTCTTCTTCTACATTATGGGCGCGCCGACCCCGATTGGGCAGAAGCGCTCGGCGGAGATCGCTGGCCTCAAGCAGTATCTGACACTGGCTGAAATAGACCGCATGAACATGCAGGGCGCGCCCGAAATGTCGCCACGGCATTTCGAGACGCTTCTCCCTTATGCGGTCGCGCTCGGGGTTGAAAAGCCCTGGTCACGGGCATTCGACGCCTGGCTGGCGACGGCACTGGCTGCAGGAGCCGCTGCCTATGCCGGTCCCGCCTGGTATCACGGTGGCGATTTCAGCCCCGACAAGATCGGCTCCGATCTCGGCAATCTGGCCGGCTCGCTGTCGAACAGCTTTACCGCCTCCCTGCCGACACCTAGCCACTCGTCCTCCGGCTTCTCCAGCGGAGGCGGCTTTTCCGGTGGTGGTGGTGGCGGCGGCGGTGGCGGCGGCTGGTAAACGGTCGGATGGACAATCCGCGGAATGCTCATGCTTGAGCTTGGTGCACCGCTGATCGAGAAAATACGCGGCCATGCCGACTTGCCTGATGGATTCGAAGTTCACGGTATCAGTTGGGGGGCCGACAACGGACAGGCAGCTAATAAACCAGGAAAAGGCGTTAGCTGCCGATGTTGCGACGTTGGCCCATGCCGCCTCACGGGGCAATACGGAAGAGCGGCGTGCACGAGTCGCCTATCCCGTAGGATGTCGGCTAGAATCGTGTGGCGCTTATGATGTCGGTCACGAGCTCGTCGATGCTGCCAGGCGATGTAGCAAGCCTTCCGTTAACAATGTGGGGAAGGTTGTTCTCTTCTTCATAGTCATAACTGGCCTCGAATTCCTCCACAGCCTCCCCCGCCATGGGAACGCCTCGATCCCTCAGGCGCTCATAGGCAGCGACGACAAAGTTGAACAGAGCGGGGTTAATATTCACCACCGGGCCATACCAGTGGAACATCTGTTGGCAGGCCTGCCGCGCCTCCTCCTGATACCGCTTTGTCGTCTCTATCGCAAAGACGACGGTATCGCGTGGGACGAAGCATAAGTTCATCAAGTCCGTCGTTATCGGATAGTTGCCGATCGGAATGAGCCTGATAACGTGGCGCAGTTCCTGGTGATGATGGAAGTAATTGCGAAGGCACTTGAGCGCTGTAAATTCCTGGACGTCGAAGAAATCGGCGGCCGCTCCGACCTTCAGTCGATCATTGAGACTGTGTGCCGCTTCCAGGAGCGAAAACAGTGTGTCGCGGCTCGGCGAAACGCAGTGTGTGTGGTAGAGGCGAAAGAACCGCTCGGACGCTGCGCCTGCATTGGCCAAATCGACATCTTCTGTCACACCGAACCTCCAATCGAATATGCGCGTGTCGAAGCCGTCATCTGCGGCGTTCTAGCCCGAAGCCTACGACGAACCGCGCTGCAATAGTTGGTTCAGGAAGGCATCCTGGTTTTCTGGAGGCGACGGTGCGGTTGCTGCGCCGATCAAGGCACACAAGCATCGACGCGCCAGCCGTCTTGCGTCTAGTCGCACTTGGCTTGGTATGTCCTGCATCGCCTGTCCATGGAGGAAGTCGCTTCGCGCCTTGAAAAGCGCGAGGTATCGGTCGCCGGCGGAAGGGTCGTCCAGGAGCGCCGCCAAGCGCCATGCGACCCGGGCGGTCGCGCCCTGGCGCCGCTGATCGGTGATTTTCGGGCGCTTCCTCGAGTCATGGTCGATCGGCTGTCCCAACGCTGCCTCGATCACGGTGACATGCGCGAGAAACTCATCGATCCCATCGCTCGCGAACGCCCGGATGGCGAAGTGCTCGATCGGGCCATGAAATATCGGAGAACGTCGAGCCGCCATGATCTCAGTCCAGGCTGCATCATTCAGATAGGCCGTTTGGGGGATCGCGGCGTCGATCAGGGGCAAGCGCGTAGGTCGTTCAACCTCAACCATGGCACCGTCCGAATCTTCGTAGAAATCCGGTTCCCACGACAATGTGTCGGCATCGGGCGGCATCGATCGGCGCGTAAAGAGGTCGTCCGACAGCGTGTGAACCCATGGCACGCGAAAGGGGCGCCAATCCAAGTCAGAATAGCTCGTGACATCCTCCCAGGGGGCCGTCAGTAGCGCGAAGAGCGCGGCTTCGACCGCAGCGGAGAAGTGCCTTTTGTGCGGTTCGATCCGCCCGAAATCCTGTCGCAGATCGGCGAACAGTCCGGGGAGAACGCGGCCGCCAGATTTTCCGGGGAGGACCACGATCTCTTCGACGACGAGCCAGGCAAACCGGCTGAAGCGCTGGCTGTCAAAATTCCAGCCGGGCCGTTTCCGCGACAACCCATCGGGGTCGAGGAGATCGTCCAGCTCCTCTGCCGTGAAGTTTCGAATGGCATTGGGTCCAAAACGCAATTCGGGGACATCGTCGCCGAGATCAAGCGGACAGAGATGTACCAGGTGCGCTTCTGTCTGCCTGAAAGCTTGGTCAAGGCGGGCCGCTGCTATAGCAGGGGAGACGGCAAAGCGGGCGGGTGCGTCGTCGCTCCAGCGCAATCCGAGACCGTAGAGGGCCTGGCTGAGGGCGAAGTTCACGGCGTCCTTCGATCCCGCTGATTGATAGAGCCGCTGGCAGGTTTCCCGAAGCCTCACAAAGGCGGGCGCGGCATATAGATTGCCAGCTACCGGACCTTCGTGACGCCACAGAGCGTCGACCGCGGATACTAGCTCAAAGGGGAGCGGGTAGTTCAGGACGCGAACTCCTTTTGACTATCGAAAGCTGTCCTAATGCGGCGGGTCAAATAATGTAAGGTGCGGCGAGCTGTAATGTAACGGCTGCGGCGCGCGTTAGGAGAAGATCCGTGCGATCAATCGTTCCCATTGCAGAACAACTGGACCGCGCACTTGCTGAACTGGCGATTGATCACCCGCTCAATGGGCGGATCGCACTGATTCTCGTCGACAACGTCCTATGTCGGGAATTTTTTGCTGCTTAGGTCAGCAGGTCATGAGGCATCCGGTTACCCGGGTGCCCTGATAAAGTTGCCCAGACGGGCTC